>JASLJC010000078.1 GCA_030152585.1 Savagea sp.
ACTTTAGGGGGTCTCTTTGACTTAGAAAACAAAGAGGCACGTATTCAAGAATTAGATGAAGTGATGATGGATCCTGATTTTTGGAATAAACCGGAAGAAGCGCGTACGATTATTGCGGAGTCTAATTATTTAAAAGGTACAGTCGAAGCGTATCGTGCACTTGAAGCACAACATGAAGATTTAGAAGTAACGCACGAACTATTACGTGAAGAACCTGATGAAGAGATGATTGAAGAACTCGGTCAAAATATGAAAAACTTTGTCAAAGAAGTTGAGAAGTTTGAATTGCAAATGTTATTAAGCGATGAACTCGATCAAAACGACGCATTACTCGAGATTCATTCAGGCGCTGGTGGAACAGAGTCACAAGATTGGGCGTCTATGTTACTTCGTATGTATACACGTTGGGCGGAACAACACGGCTATAAAGTTGAAACGCTCGATTATCAAGCAGGAGATGAAGCAGGCGTTAAGTCAGTTACTCTTTCAATTAAAGGAACGAATGCATTCGGTTATTTAAAAGCAGAAAAAGGCGTTCACCGCCTCGTTCGTATTTCGCCGTTTGATTCATCAGGGCGCCGTCATACGTCATTTTCATCTGTCGATGTAACACCTGAGATTGAAGGGGACGTCGATATCGAAATTCGCTCAGAAGATGTGAAAATTGATACGTATCGTTCTAGCGGAGCAGGGGGACAACACGTAAACACGACAGATTCAGCAGTTCGTATGACGCACATTCCGACAGGAGCAGTTGTTACGTGTCAAACAGAGCGTTCTCAAATTAAAAACCGTGAACGCGCGATGAAAATGTTAAAAGCAAAATTGTATCAAATTCAAAAAGAAGAAGAACGTGCAAAATTAGATGAAATTCGGGGTGAACAAAAAGAAATCGGTTGGGGCAGTCAAATTCGTTCATATGTCTTCCACCCGTATTCGATGGTCAAAGATCACCGTACGAATGAAGAGTCTGGAAATACAGATGCCGTAATGGATGGCGACTTAGACCCATTCATCCATGCGTATTTACGAGCGCAGTTATCGGAATAAAGATTAAAAGTGCATTTATCGGATATCGGTAATGCACTTTTTTAATGAAAAGAAAATGAAATATATCTGTAACACGCGCTATCTCAACTCATGTTATAATGAAGTTGACAGAATGATACATATAATAAATTTTTAGGTGGTTATACTATGATTGTAATGAAAGATGTGTATAAAAAATATCCAAACGGAGTCGTAGCCGCCAACGGATTAAATGTTGATATCCGACCCGGAGAGTTCGTTTACGTTATCGGACCGAGTGGCGCAGGGAAGTCGACTTTTATTAAAATGATTTATCGTGAAGAAAAACCGACGAGCGGTATCGTAAAAGTAGATCAAGTGAATATCGCGAAACTTAAAAATAAAGAAATTCCGTATTTGCGACGTGAAATAGGTGTCGTTTTCCAAGACTTTAAATTGTTACCGCGGTTAAACGTATATGAAAACGTAGCGTTTGCGCTTGAAGTAATTGAAGAACAACCACAAAAAATACGTAAAAAAGTAGCCGATGTTTTAGAACTCGTCGGTTTACGTCAAAAGTCACGTATGTTTCCGCATGAATTATCAGGAGGAGAACAGCAACGTGTAGCGATTGCTCGTTCAATCGTCAACATGCCTAAAATTGTCATCGCAGACGAACCGACAGGAAATTTAGACCCTGAAACATCTTGGGATATTATGAAGATTTTCCAAGAGATTAACGAGCGTGGAACGACGATCGTCATGGCGACACACAATCGGGAAGTCGTTAACCGAATCCGTCACCGTGTATTAGAAATCGAAGATGGTATAATCGTTCGTGATGAATATGGAGGCGAATATAACGATGAAATTTAGAACGCTGACACGTCACGCGCGTGAAAGTTTTAAAAGTCTCGGTCGGAACGGATGGATGACGTTTGCATCAATTAGTGCTGTTACGCTTACGTTATTACTCGTCGGAGTCTTTTTTATCATTATGTTAAATTTAAACAATTTAGCAACGAATATTGAAAAAGATGTTGAAATTAAAGTGACGATTGATCCGGCTGCTAATGAAGAACAAGTCGAAACGATGGAAAAAGAAGTGAAAAAAATCGACGGTATCGATTCCGTCACGTATTCGTCTAAAGAAGAAGAACTCGATAAACTCGTCTTATTTTTAGGAGACGAATTTAATGTCTATAAAACGAGCAACCCGCTCGGTGACGTTTTATACGTCAAAGCACAAGACCCGCATGACACGGCTAAAATCGCAAAAAAAATCGATAAGCTCGATTATACGTATGAAGTATTTTACGGTAAAGGGAAAGTTGAAAAGTTATTTAACGTCCTCAAAAAGAGCCGAAACGTTGGTGCGATTTTAATTATCGGGTTATTGTTTATTGCGATGTTTTTAATTTCGAATACAATTCGTTTAACGATTAATGCACGTGGAACGGAGATTGAAATTATGAAACTCGTCGGTGCGACGAATAGTTTTGTACGTATTCCTTTCGTATTAGAAGGAATTTGGATTGGATTACTCGGTGCATTGTTACCGATGATCGCCGTTTCAGTCGGTTATGCGAAGCTGTATGCTGCATGGGCACCGAAGTTACAAGACGAAGTGTTCCAAATGTTACAAGTGAGTCCATTCATTTGGCAATTGAACGGTTTATTACTCATTATCGGGATTTTCATCGGAATGTGGGGAAGCTACATGTCGGTACGCCGGTTTTTAAAAGTGTAAATCAACAGTAGTGGAAAATGGAAGGGAGATCTTTGTAGTGAAACAGAGTAAATGGTTAGCGGCAACGTTAGCAGCGACGATGTTATCGTCGACAATTGTAGGAACGGCAGTCGTTTCTGCAAAGTCGGTTGAAGAGTTGAAAAAAGAAAAACAATCGATCGACGCTAAGAAAGACAATTTAAATAGTGGGATTCAAGAAAAAAAGCGAGCAATCGATTCAAATCAAACGATGATTGATGACATGTTAAGTCAAATTTCAGCGTTAAATAAAAAGATTGAAAAAACAAATGAAGAATTAAATGAAGTGAAACAAAATATTCAACAAACTGAAAAAGAAATTACATCTTTGCGTCAGTCGATTGAAGAATTAGAACAAAAAATTAAAGAACGAGATGAAGTATTACGCGAACGAATGCGTACGTTACAAGTAAAAGGAAACGCTGTAAACTATATTGACGTGTTACTCGGAGCTAACAGTTTCTCTGATTTCGTCGATCGTTTCTCAGCTGTTACGACGTTAATGAACGCAGATCGAACGATTATGAAACAACAAAAAGAAGATGTCGATCAATTAGAAGAAGAGAAAAAAACAGTTGAACAAAAATTGTCGAAGCTTGAAAATCAACGACAAGAATTACAGTCTGTGCAACAACGTTTGAATCAGCAAAAAGAAGAAAAACGTACACTTATTACAGATTTAGAGAAAAAGCAAGAACAGTTGTCGATTGAGAAAAAAGGGTTAGAAGAAGAATTCGGTCAAGCGTATGAGTTAAGTAAAGAATTAGAAGGACAAATTATTGCAGAACAACGTCGAGTAGCAGAAGAAGCAAGACGTCAAGAAGCGGCACGTCAAGCTGCAGCAGCGGCTGCCGCTGCAAAAGCGAATCAGTCGTCATCGGGAGGCGGAGGAGCGACATCAACAGCCCCTGCTCCAACTGTAACGAGTGGTACGTGGATGAAGCCGGCAAATGGTCGTTTCACATCAGGCTTCGGTTGGCGTATTCATCCGATTCATAAAACGAAACGTCAACACCGAGGGATTGATATTGCAAATTCAATTGGAACACCAGTTGTCGCTGCAGCAGACGGCGTTGTATCGTCAGCACGTGGCATGGGTGGACTCGGAAATGCAATTATGATCACACATTCAATTGACGGTAAAATTTTCACATCTGTTTACGGACACTTGTCGAGTATCGGTGTAAGTGCCGGACAAACAGTGAAAAAAGGACAACGTATCGGAGCAATGGGGAATACCGGAAATTCTACGGGACCTCATTTACATTTTGAAGTTCACGTCGGTACATTTACAGCAAGTGGACCGAGCGCTGTCAATCCGTTACATTACGTTTCATTTTAATAATAAAATCAAAACAGCTATTTCTTCATAATACGTGAGGAAATAGCTGTTTTTTTAGCTCGTTTTACACAATTTGTACGATGGACTGTCATCTGATTTTGAAACATAAGTGTCGTTCTAGTAGAAAAGTTTATCGTGTAACGAGAAAAAAACGAACGAACATTCGGAAAAGGTGTTCATCATTTAAGATAAGTTTTGTTATACTATATGTATAAAATATGAAAGCATTTTGAGGAAGGAGAGAAACGATGGACATTGTGACGTATGGTATCGGTTATCCGATTTTTTATATCGTCTTACTCTCTTTATTAATGACCGCAACATTTCGTATAAAACGAGAGCGTCGTCTTTTTCACGTTCGGATTGAGAAAGTAACGTCTGAATGGCGACAAGCTTTTCTTTTTCCAATCGTGTACGGTGTAATTTTATCGATTGGATGGGGAATTGTCGGAATTGTCTTTTCGATGCAATGGTTGTACTTTATCGGTACATTAATGATTGTTACGATTATCGTATCGTATCGCCGATTATTATCTCCTGCTTATTGGATTTTTATCGTACTTGGTGCACTTTTACTACTCAAACAAATCGGAGAATTTCCCTTTTTGACGATACCTTCGCCTTTATCTACTATGGCGATTTGGGGAAGTGGAATTGTAATGACTTCTTTACTCATTGTAGAAGGTCGATTAATTGAGCGACAGCGATACGTTTTGCCTTCTCCTTACGTACAGAAGACAGCTCGCGGTTTACAAGCTGCTCGTTTTCGACAAAACCAACTATGGGTCGTCCCGTTATTTTTACTCGTTCCAGAAGGATGGCTCGGCTCTTTTGCCTCATTTTGGCCACTTGTCGCACCTGTTGGCATAGAGCAATTTCATTTTGTCCTTTTCCCGGTCGTCATCGGTCATGCAGCGCGTATTCAATCGTCTTATCCTGATGAATACGTCATGCGTTTAGGGAGACGTGTTCAAATACTTGGCTTCTTTAGTTTTGTCGTTTTCGTTGCGCTTTATTTTTATCCGAAAGCAGTCATCCCGACACTTATCGTCATCGGTATTGCTCGATTTTTGATTACCGTTTGGACCATTTTGGAAAATCGTCAACCTTCTTACTTCACAAAAGTGACAGAAGAAGGCGGATTGCGAATCGTTGGGATTTTACCGAATACGCCAGCCGTTGATTTAGGTTTACGTACAGGTGAGACGATTTTTAAAGTGAATGGAGAAACCGTTCAAAATGAAAAGCAGTTTTATGAAGCGATACAAAAAAATGCAGCGCATTGTAAACTAGAAGTATTTAATCGAAAAGGAGAAATTCGGCACGTGCAGCGTGTACTTTATGCAGGAGATCATTATCGCCTAGGTCTCCTTTTTATTAAAGAATGAGAGAGCGATCTTTTTGGTCGGTCTCTTTTTGTTTAATACTGGAAAAAACAGCAAGTTGTAAGACAGAACGTGATATATTGAAAAGAGTAATCGAGAGAGGGGTTTTATCATGTCAGTACGTTTTATACTCGGAAGAGGAGGCGTCGGAAAGACGACGACGATTCAAAGAGAAATTGTAGAAAAAGTAAAAGCCGATCCATTCGGTCCACCGATTTATGTAATCGTTCCTGATCAACTGTCTTATTCGATGGAAGAGACGTTAACGGTTCGTTCAGGTCTCGGAAGTCTCGTTCGTGTCCACGTGTTATCTTTTAAACGTCTCGCTTGGACGTTATTGCAAGAAGTTGGAGGAGCGACGAAACAACAAATCGACCCGTACGGTTATACGATGCTCATTCGTCAAGTGTTACGCGAAGTGGAAGAAGATTTTACACTTTTCAAACGTGCCGTCGATAAACGAGGATTCGTTGATCAAATGGTTCAACTATTACAAGAGATGAGTCGATACCGTGTCGATAGTGAAAAGTTATATACATTTCATCAACATTTAATCGAAGAAGAAGCGCACCCGACGATTATTCAAAAAGTAGAAGAAATTGCGCACGTCGCTAAACGGCTAGAAGAGCGATTAGGTACGACATATATTGATAGTGAAGGTCCGTTGCATTTATTAAGTGAACGGATGGAACGATCGACAACACTTCAAAATGCAACGGTCTATATTGATAGTTTTGAAAAAATGACCGCTAGTGAATTTGACATTGTAGAGCAACTATTTGCATATGCAAAAGAAGTCGTCATCGCTTTACCGCACGATGTACGAGATGATGCAAACGACCTTTTCTTCAGCGCGAATCGATTGTACGAGGCGCTTTTAGCAGCAGCTCATCGTCAACACGCTATCGTAGAGACGCCTTTATATCTTGAGCGCCCTGTTCGATACGTTTCACCATCTCTTCGTCATTTAGAACAAACATTTGATCAATATCGTACGACGCGTCATGATATAAAAGATGAAGGACTTCATATCATTCGAGCGGAAGACCGACGTGCCGAAATTGAAGCCGTTGCGCGTCATATTCGAACATTGGCAAAAGAAGGAGTTCGTTATCGTGAAATGGTCATCGTCTATCAACAAGATGATTATTACGATGAACTTTTAACACGTTATATGCAAGAATACGACATTCCTTTATTTATTAGTCAGAGACGTTCTATGATGCACCATCCACTCATTGAATTTGTCCGTGCGGCATTAGATGTCATCGCTCGGAATTGGTCGTATACGTCGGTATTCCGAGCAGTGAAAACTGATTTATTGTTCCCGCTTGAAGACGGAACGTTACAAACGTGGCGTGAAAAAGCAGACCGACTCGAAAACTTCGTCTTAGCAAAAGGAATCCGTGGAAGTGATTGGGTTAATATTGAAGAACGTGAACAACACCGTTGGACGTATCGAAAGTATCGTGGATTATCTGATATTCGTCCGACGCAAACAGACGAAGAATTAGCGTATGAAGCGATGTTACATGAAGTGAGAGAAGTTATTCGATTGCCGTTATTGCAACTGATGAATCGAATGAAAGAAGAAAAAACAGGTCGAGGTAAGGCATTTGCTCTTTATGAATGTATAGAGACGTTACGGATTCAAGATAAATTAGCAAACTTACAAAAAAAGGACGAACGAGAAGGAAAACTTGAACGTGCAAAAGAACACGAACAAGCATGGAATGCATTCGTTCATTTACTTGATCAGTTCGTCGTCATGTTTGGTGAAGAACCGATGACGTTACAGCAAATGATTGACGTATTAGATGAGGGATTAGCAGCGCTTGAATTTAATCAAATTCCTCCAGCACTTGACCAAGTGACAGTGACGACATTTGCAGGTGGAAGCTTTTTAAATCCGCGTGTGGCCTTTTTAATCGGAATGAACGATGGAGTAATTCCAGCACGTTCTGAACAAGAAGGGTTATTAACAGATCGCGATCGTTCTTATTTTGAGCGAGCGGAAGTGATGATTGCTCCATCGACTGCTGATCAAATTATGGCCGATCATTATTACGCATATCGTGCATTCACTGCTCCGACGGAACGATTGTACGTTTCATATGCATTGAGCGATGCAGAAGGTAAAGGAATGCAACCATCTTATTACGTGAGTCGGTTAGAAGAGCGCTTTGTAAACATTCCGAAAGAAAAAGCGACGCATACGATTGTCGGAATGCCGGATGAGGAAGCGATTGCGTATGTGACGACACCGTTTGCAACGTTGAAATATTTTATTGAACAATTTAAAGCAGAAAGTGAGAACATTGCTTATCGAACGCCTTTATGGGAAGCAGTGAAACAATATTACCGCACGAATAAAGATTGGTCACATATTTACGAGGAGTTCGTCGAGCCTGTCACCCATCGCCATGAAACCGAACGTCTCGACCGATCGATTGTCAACGAAATATATGGGCAAACGTTAAAAGAAAGTGTTTCCCGAATTGAAATGTTTCATAGTTGCCCGTTCCGCTATTATGCGACGTATGGTTTACAACTAGAAGAACGCTCAGTTTACGAATTAACTCCGCCTTCGATTGGAGATTTGTTCCATGCGACATTTGAAGCGTTAGAATATCGTTTAAAACAGATGAATTTACGTTGGGAAGCATTAACAGATGAGCAAATTCGTCAATTGAGTGTAGAAGTAATCGATGAATTGTCGCCGTCTTTCGTTCATCGTATTTTATTATCGTCGGCCCGGTTCCGATATATTCAACGTCGACTCACTCAAATTATTATCGAAACCGCTCGTGCTGTGAAAAAGCAAGCAGCGCAATCGTCATTCCGTCCTGTTGGCGTCGAACTCGGATTTGGAGGAAAAGGAGATCCTTTGCCTCCTCTTCAATTACCATTAGTCCGACATCCTGATTATTCTATTGCATTACGTGGTCGAATTGATCGTGTTGACTTAGCAGAAGAAGGGGAAAAAGCATACGTACGTATCGTCGATTATAAATCATCTAAGCAGTCGCTTGATTTAACGTCCGTTTACTACGGTTTATCGTTACAAATGTTGACGTATTTAGATGTCGTTATCCGATTTGCACCGAGCTGGCTACAAAAAGAAGTCCAACCAGCAGGTATGTTTTATATGCATGTTCATAAGCCGATGCTTACGCTTGAAGAAGAAGTGAAAGAAGAAGAATTGAAATTACAATTGCTCGAATCTTACCGTCTCGGGGGATATGCTTTAGAAGAAACGCGTGTTATCGAAGCGCTCGACAATGAAGCACCAATCGGTCAAAAATATCGTTCGCCGATCGTTCCGATTGAAGTGACGAAAAGTGGATATCATAAACGAAACTCTAAATTGTTGACGACTGAACAGATCGACAACCTTCGTAAATGGACCGAAGAGAAACATATTGAAGCAGGGGATCAAATCGTAGAAGGGTGTACAGACGTAGCGCCGTATGAATTAGGAAACCAAATGCCTTGTACGTATTGTCCGCATCAAGCAGTTTGTCAATTTGATAAAACAGACCCTCAATACGAAGTACGAAAACTACATCATTTAAAAGATGAAGAAGTATTACAACGGATGCAAAAATATGATGACGAAGAAGGGATGGAAGAACGATGAGTAACATTATACCGAAGCGACCAGCGGATAGTTTATTTACAGATGCGCAATGGCGTGCGATTCACGAAGGAGGACGAGACGTACTCGTTTCAGCTGCAGCCGGATCAGGTAAAACGAAAGTACTCATTACGCGACTCGTTGAAAAAGTAATCCGTCACGGTATTCACGTCGACGAATTGCTCGTCGTAACATTTACGAACGCAGCGGCTGCGGAAATGCGCCAACGTCTCGGAAGTGAACTCGAAGAAAAAATAGAAGAAATGGAACGAGAAGACCAAAAAGAACATCTTCGCCGTCAAGTTGTATTATTAAACAAAGCACATATTTCAACATTACATTCATTTTGTTCAGCAGTCGTTCGTCAATACGCTTATTTGCTCGATATTGACCCGGGTTTTCGTTTAGCGAGCGAACAAGAAGTCGCTTTACTACAAGAAGAAGCATTAGCAGAAGTGTTAGAAACGGCTTATGCAAGTGAACAAAAAGAAGCTATTTACGAGTTAGCGGACCGTTTTGCTAAAGGGCGAGATGACGTCGGATTAGAAACGCTCATCTATTCGATGTATGACTATGCACGTGTAGAGCCGAACCCACTTGAGTGGTTACGTCGTATCCCTGCACAATACAATTTTGCTGCTTATGATACGTTTGAACAACATCCGTTATACGACATTTATGTGCAATATATTCAACAAGAGGCGACTGAAATATTTGAAGCGTACGAAACACTCGTTCACTACTTAGAAGAAGAAAAAGAAAAAGGAAGCGCCATTCCATCTAAAATGTATGCCCTTTTAATAGGAGAAGATGCAGATAAAATAATGCGTCTTCAACAAGCGTTACAAGCACCAAGCTGGGATGATATGGCTACGTATTTACCAGGGACGGAACAATCGAGAAAATGGGGAAGTCCTCGTATTCAAAAAGGTGAAGATAAAGAAATAAATGAACGAGCTAAAAAATTACGAAATCAATTGAAGAAGATGTACGATGCATTCGTTCAACGGCTTGAAAGAAGTACAGAGCGTCTCGTAGAAGATATGCAAACGATGTATCCTTCTATCCGTACGTTAATTGGTCTTGTGGAACAATTTCATCAAACGTATGAACAAATGAAACGGGAAGAAGCCATTTTAGATTTTGGTGACTTAGAACATTATGCGTTACAAATTTTATCGGAAGATGGGTATGGAAAAGAGCCTTCACCGATCGCAAAATTGTATCAACAACAATTCGAAGAAGTGCTCGTAGATGAATATCAAGATACGAACGTTTTACAAGAACGTATCATTCAACTCGTAAAGCGTGGAACAGAAGGTGATGGTAATTTATTTATGGTCGGCGATGTAAAACAGTCGATTTATCGCTTCCGATTAGCTGAGCCGAATTTGTTTTTAAATAAAATGGCACGTTTTACAGCGGATGGGTCTGATCCGAATACAGGTATTATTATTCATTTGAATCGAAATTTCCGGAGCCGTTTTTCTATATTAGAAAGTACGAACGACATATTCCGTCAAGTAATGGATGAAGAAGTAGGAGAGATTGAATACGATGAAGAAGCAGCGCTCGTCTATGGGGCGACGTATTATGAACGAGCGGATGAAGAAGAGAAAGTAGCGCCGTTACAACGTCCGACGAAAATTGTTTATATAACAGAAGATGAAACAGATGAAAAAGTATCAAAAGAAGTATACGAAGCACGCTATATGGCAAAACAAATTAAAAAATGGATACATGAAGGAAAACTCGTTCGAGATGAACAAACGGGGAATTTACGTCGTATCGAATATCGGGATATTGCCATTTTAAAACGTTCCATGTCAGAAGCTGCTCATATGGCAGAAGTGTTTCGTACCGAAGGAATTCCGATTTATGTCTCGTTGTCGAGTGGGTTTTTTGAAGCGGTGGAAGTTCAATTAATGTTAAGTGTTTTACAGACGATTGATAATCCGTATCAAGATATCCCGCTCGTTGCAACATTACGTGCACCGTTTTACCGATTTACGGAAAATGAGCTCGCACGTATCCGCTTAGCTGCTCGTCATGTCCCGTATTATGATGCTTTACGAACGTTTGGAGAAACAGATACGACGTCATTAGGAGAACGAGTCCGTACGTTTTTAAATCAATTGACATTATGGCGTAATTTAGCCCGTCAAACATCGTTAGCCGATTTAATTTGGGACATTTACTTGCAGACGAAATATTACGAAATGCTCGGTGCGATGCCAAATAGTAAACAACGTCAAGCGAATTTACGTGCTCTACATGATCAAGCAATTGCTTATGAAAAAACGGCATTTCGGGGATTGTTTAGCTTTTTACGGTTTATCGAACGGATGCGTAAACAACAAGATGACATCGGAGAAGCTCATTACGTTACATCAGAAGAAAATGTCGTTCGAATGATGACGATTCACAGTTCAAAAGGATTAGAGTTTCCAATCGTTTTCGTTAGTAGCTTGCATAAACAGTTTAACTTAAAAGATGTTCAAGGTGCGTATATGTTTGACCAACAGTACGGTTTAGCCGTAAAAGCGATTTATCCGGAAAAAAATATTGAGCGGATGACGTTACTTGGCGAATTGACGAAAGCGAAAAAAGAACGCGAAATGAAAGCAGAAGAAATGCGTATTTTGTACGTCGCGATGACACGAGCGAAAGAGCAATTATATTTGATCGGGTTCACGACCGAAACGAATGAAGAGAAGTGGAAACATATAAGTGAATCTGCCTTACAAGAAATGGACGGCAAGCTTCCTCGCACGTCGCGGGCAAGTGCGATGAGCTATTTCGACTGGATTGTCCCTGCTGTGTACAACTTACGTGGACTTGCATCGATCGAAGAAAAAAAAGTCGCGCAATCTTCATTACAAGAAGAAGAAAAAGAAGATGTCGTACTCGATTTAAACCCGGTTGAAATGGAAGAGTGGGAAGAACTTGTGAAGCATCGTTTTCATCAACAGTATGCGTACGAAAAAGAGACGAAACGCTCTTCAAAAGAAAGTGTAAGTGCGGTGAATCGAGCATTACAAGAAGATCAATATGAAGGAACGCCGATTGCTTCTTTCGTTCCGCAAGATTCATCATCATTTACTGTTCGTCCTCAATTTGTTCAAGCACAACAATTAACCGCAGCAGAACGAGGTACAGCAGTCCATGCGGTAATGGAACATTTGCCATGGGATATTCAAGCGGATGAGGTAGTCGTAACAGAATGGTTAGAGACATTAGTAAAAGATGAATTATTAACCGAAGAAGAAGCAGCCGTCATTGAACCGGCAGAAATTGTTCAATTTTTACAATCGCCACTCGCTGCACAATTACGACGGGCAAGTCGCATCGAACGTGAGCTTCCTTTTACGTATGCATATCGTAAGGAGCCGTCAGCAGAACCACAACTCATGCAAGGGATCATTGACAGTTTATTTATAGAAGATGATCGTCTTTATATTTTAGACTTTAAAACAGATCGTATCGCTCATTTATCTGACCGAAGTGCTACGTTACATGAACGATATGCGGTACAGTTGAATTTATACCGTCAAGCTGTTGAACGTGCAATCGAAAAACCGGTAGAAGCGTTACTCATTTATTCGTTTGACACACATGAAACGTATACAATCGAAAAACGACCGATTGAATAAAATGAAAAAAACATGGTGGAAGATGGACGAATTGAAAATAAACGGTATGATAGAAAGAGTACAGCATATACAATCCTGAAGGAGGATGGGCAATGAAATTGTTAACTTTTGAAAAAAATGGGCGTGTATCATACGGACCGAAAGTAAAGCGTGAAGATGCCGTGTGGGACGTATTAAAAATCGCAGAAGCACGAAATATTGCGATACCAGCATCGATTCGTGAAGGGGTAGCAAAAGGAAATGAGTTTGTCGAAGAAGTCCGTTCACTCGTAGACGAAATGGGTGCTAGTGAAGAAGCAGCACATTACAAGTACGGATTTGAAGAAATTACATGGAAAGCACCGATTCCACGACCACCGAAAAATGTAATCTGTGTCGGAAAAAATTACGCAGACCATGCAACGGAAATGGGGGCAGCGACACCACCTGAACATGTATTAATTTTTACAAAGTCCCCGACAGCAATCGCAGCGGATTATGAAGAAGTGTCGACGCACCATACGAAAACGACACAGTTAGATTATGAAGGAGAACTAGCGATCGTAATTGGTAAAGAAGGAAAAGATATTCCTCGTCAGTTAGCATATGACTATATTTTCGGTTACACGATTGCAAACGATGTCACTGCGCGAGACGTTCAAAAGGCACACGGCCAATTTTTCTTAGGAAAAAGCTTAAACGGTACGTGTCCGATGGGTCCTTACGTCGTATCGAAAGACGAAATTCCGAATCCGCACGATTTAACAGTCGTTACGAAAGTAAATGAAGAAGTCCGCCAAAACGGTCATACGTCAGCGATGATGTTTAAAGTAGACGAATTAATCGAAGAAATTTCGAAATATGTTACGTTAGAGCCAGGCGATATTATTTTAACCGGAACACCGGCAGGCGTCGGAAAAGGAATGACACCGCCACAATTTTTAAAAAGTGGAGATGTTGTGAAAGTATCAATCGAAGGTATCGGTACGTTAACGAATACATTCCGAGATGCATAACGGTTTATAACCAACGTATGAAGTCGACGTTTTTCGTTCGATTTCATACGTTTTTTCATTTCACATGATTTGATAAGCGTCGTTCACCAAAAATTAAAAAGTCTATGGTAAGCTAACGAAGATTGTTATAGAGAGGGGGGTATTCAATGGAAGCTTTATCAGAAACGACACATTTTCACATTTTTGCATGGGTTATTGCGGTCGTCTTATTTTTAACGGCATCTCGTATGAAAGTCGGCTCTAAAAGCCGTCTCATTTTACATATGTCTGCACGTCTCTTTTACGTACTCATCATTATTTCAGGTATGGGCCTTGTAATGTATCATGAAGCAGGTGGTACACTCATCATAGTAAAAGCGTTAATCGGTGTAGTGACGATCGCTTTTATGGAAATGGTACTCGTACGTTCATCAAAAGGACAAGACGTTCGTAAATTGTGGATCGGTTTCGGCATTTTTCTATTCGTCACAGCTGGACTCGGTTTATATTTATAAGAAAAAAGGTGATTTCCGTCTGAGTAGATGGAAATCACCTTTTTTAATCGAATTGTTTTTGTTGTTCATCTGCATAGAAATAACCTTGTAAGAAAAATGCAATACCTTCTTCATCGTTCGTTTTTGTTACGTAGTCGGCGATTTGTTTTAAAGGTGGGTACGCATTTCCCATTGCCACACCGATCCCTGCATCTTCAATCATTTCGACATCGTTTCGCTCGTCACCAAATGCGATAATACGTTCTTGTGGAATGTTGTAATAACGTGCGACTCGTCGAATGCCTCTTGCTTTATGCAATCCGCTGCGGACGATTTCAATAATCGGAAATGGTCCACCCCATTGGTGTTGGGATATAGTAGCGTGAAAGTCTTCTGCTAATTCTCTTTCTACGTCATCAATGATGGCACGGTCCATATAAAGTAGTAAATTTGTCGGATGATCTTGAAGGGATTGTTTTAAATGCCCTAAAATTAAAGTCGGATTTCCGTAATTGAAAATCGGCATCAGTCGCTCATCTTCTTTTGCTAAATAAACATCGTCTAGCACTTCTGCAATCATATTGTGCATCGTTTTTTGTTCGGCGTAATCGACGATATCAAGAGCGACGTGAAGGTCAATCGGTACGTGTTCGCGTTCCGCCCATTGTAGATCCAACGGGTGATGTGTAAAAGCGCCGTTAAAGTTAACGATTGGTGTTTTCAATTGCAACTCTTTATAATAAGGGAAGCTAGCGCGAAACGGTCTTCCAGTTGCAATGATGACGATATGTCCATCTTCGATTAATCGGCGTAACGTTTTTTTCGTTTTCGGAAGAATCGTCAAATCGCTACTTAACAAAGTACCGTCTAAATCTAACACGATTAAATGTTGTTTCATTCGTAAATCCCCTCCTCTTCCTTAGTGTACGTTGAAGGGAGAGGAGGGTCAAAACATATTGCATGAAGGAAAGGGAGATTATATGCGAATCTTAGAAGAAACGTGGCGTGGAATTCCATTACTTCATATTGTACAAGAAAGTAAAAAAGAGGAATCGATTCCCGTCGTTATTTTTTTACACGGATTTCAAAGTGTCAATGAACGCAACTTACAACATGCTTACCATTTGGCAAGACGAGGCATGCGCGTGTTATTACCAGAAGCTGCGCTACACGGATCGCGTTCAAAACAATATGGACTCGAACAAATGGCTGCACATTTTTGGGAAATCGTTTTACAATCGATTGAAGAAGTCGGTTTATTACTAGATGAAATTGATACGCGATACGGTGACGTTAACATTGGGGTAGCCGGTACGTCGATGGGTGGGATTACGACGTTTGGCAGTTTAACGAAATATGAACGTATCGATGCGGCAGGTTCATTTATGGGTTCTCCAGCTTACGTCGCACTTGCACAAGGGCAACTCGACTATATACGAAAAAAAGGAATCCCATTACCAATTGAAGAAGAGCGCATCGAACAATTGCTTCAGTTGTTAGAAAAGTACGATTTGACGAAGCATACTGAACGTTTACAAGATCGCCCACTTTTCGTTTGGCACGGCAAAATGGACGACCTTGTACCGTATACGTTAACTGCATCTTTCGTTCAAACGTTAAGTGGAGACGTCGTTTTTCGAACAGATGACGAAGCAGGTCATAAAGTCCCGCATAAAGAATCAGTCGCTTTAGCGGAATGGTTTGCAAGACGAATCGTATAAGCATACGATTTGTCGAGACGGAATGAAATTGATATGATGAACGAAACGAAAAGGAGCGATTACTATGACAGAAGAAGAAATGATGAAAGAAAGTATGCTCGGCGCATTAGAAAGTGTGATCGACCCTGAGCTTGGCATTGATATTGTCAACTTAGGATTAATTTATAACGTATCATTAGACGATGAAGGAACAGCTCACGTTGAAATGACATTTACATCGATGGGATGTCCAATGGGACCACAGTTAATTAACGGTGTAAAAAATGTATTGAGTGAGTTGCCAGAAGTAAAAGATGTAGAGGTAAACATCGTATGGAACCCACCGTGGGGGAAAGACAAAATGTCACGGTTTGCAAAGATGGCATTAGGTGTGCACGGTTAATCGTGTCACAGTGTAAATACGTTTAAAAAACATTTGAGTAGTTATGACTCAAATGTTTTTTATTTCACAAAAAAGTTTAAAGGTCAAAAAAGGTGAGCATATTGATTTACAGTACGGTTCTTTTTTTATATACTATAATTAGTCAAAGATAGTCAAAGTCAATGAAATTAATTATAAAATGAAATAAAGGAGACGATGATATGCAAATGAATCCGAATCAACAAGATCAACGAACACCGTTAGAGAAATTCGGTCGTAATTTAGTAGAAGAAGTGAAAGAAGGAAAAATGGATCCGGTCATTGGGCGAGATGAAGAAATTCGAAATGTCATTCGAATATTATCTCGTAAAACGAAAAACAATCCTGTGTTAATTGGAGAACCAGGCGTCGGAAAAACAGCGATTGTAGAAGGCCTTGCGCAACGTATCGTAAAAGGAGACGTGCCAGAAGGATTAAAACGTCGAACAATTTTTGAACTCGATATGAGTTCTCTCATTGCAGGTGCGAAATATCAAGGAGAATTTGAAGAGCGTTTAAAAAGTGTATTAAAACAAGTGAAAGAAAGTAATGGTGACATTATTTTATTTATTGACGAATTACACACAATCGTCGGAGCAGGACGTACGAGCGGTGCCATGGATGCAGGAAACATGTTAAAGCCGATGCTTGCTCGCGGTGAATTGTATTGCATCGGGGCGACGACACTCGATGAGTATCGCCAATATATCGAAAAAGATCCTGCACTCGAACGTCGTTTCCAACAAGTAATGGTACGCGAACCATCTGTTGAAGATGCGATTTCTATATTACGAGGATTGAAAGAACGATATGAACTTCATCACGGAGTGCGTATTCATGACCGTGCAATCGTTGCAGCGGCAACACTGTCTGATCGGTATTTAACAGACCGATTTATGCCTGATAAAGCGATTGATTTAGTCGATGAAGCGAGTGCGATGGTACGAACAGAAATCGACTCGATGCCGCAAGAGCTCGATGCCGTGACGCGTAAAATTTTACGTCTTGAAATTGAAGAACAAGCATTGATGAAAGAAACGGATGCAATGAGTAAAAATCGACTCAAATCTTTACGCGAAGAACTTCAAGAATTAAAACAATCATCTGCAGGGATGAAAAAACAATGGGAAGAAGAAAAACAATCGCTCGAAGAAGTACAGAGTAAACGAGAACGACTCGACAAAGCACGTCGCGAACTAGAAGAAGCTGAAAGTACGTTTGATTTAAACCGCGCAGCAGAATTGCGTCACGGTTTAATTCCACAACTAGAAGCTGAATTGAAAAAAGTAGAAGAAGAATATGAAGGCTCAGAACGTCTCATACGTGAAGAAGTAACAGAAGAAGAAATCGCAGACGTCGTTGCACGTTGGACGGGTATTCCAGTACAAAAATTGGTCGAAGGTGAAAGAGAAAAATTACTTCGCTTAGATGAAACGTTAAAAGAACGTGTCATTGGACAAGATCGCGCAGTCGAACTCGTTACAGAAGCGGTATGGCGTGCGCGTGCGGGGATTAAAGATCCGCATCAACCGATCGGTTCGTTCCTTTTCTTAGGTCCGACAGGTGTCGGTAAAACAGAGTTGGCAAAAACGCTAGCTGCGACATTGTTTGATTCAGAAGATCATTTCATTCGAATTGATATGAGCGAATATATGGAAAAACATAGTGTCTCTCGTTTAATCGGAGCGCCTCCAGGTTATGTCGGTTACGAAGAAGGTGGCCAGTTGTCCGAAGCGGTTCGTCGTAATCCGTATTCCGTCGTTTTATTAGATGAAGTTGAAAAAGCACATCTAGACGTTGCGAACGTTTTATTACAAGTGTTAGATGACGGCAGAATTACAGACGGTCAAGGGCGAAACGTAGACTTTACGAATACGGTCGTCATTATGACGTCGAATATCGGCTCAGAATTGTTATTACAACGAGAAAAATTAGAAGAAGAAAATCATGATATTGAAGATTTAATGATGGTCCAGCTTCAAGCACACTTTAAACCGGAACTGTTAAATCGAATGGACGATATTGTACTTTTCGATTCACTATCAGGCGATACGTTCGGTTTAATCGCTCAAAAAATGTTAAACGACTTAGCGAAACGACTCGAAAGTCAAGAAGTTCAATTAACATTCGATTCATCTGTCATTGAGTGGGTCGTAACGAATGGAACGGATGCCGATTTTGGTGCTCGTCCGTTAAAACGATTTATTCAACGACATATTGAAACAGCAGTCGCTCGAGAAGTCATTAAAGGCGAAATAGAAGAAGGTACGACGCTTTTATTATCGGTTGTAAACGATACATTGCAAATTGAAAAAGTCGCTTAAAATAAAAAGACACCGCCATATTAAAAGGCAGTGTCTTTTTTACGTTATTATTCATGATCAGGTGTTGATTCGTTCGGAATGATCGCTGCGAGTAAAATAACAGCTAAGACGACGACAACAATCGGAACGAATGTCGCTTCAAAGTTAAAAGGAACGTTATGGATAGAACTCGTAACGTAGTTTAACATCGTCACAAATAAAAATGCCCAAATTAAAGATACGATCACACGCATATTTTTCACCTCTAAATTATAGTTTTTTCCTTACTATCATATCATATGTCCTTTTATTTCGATATGAAAAGTATAACAAGTTCTGTTGAAGTCGTATAAAAATAAAAAGAGTTGAAAAAAACATTTATAACACTTATTATTAAGACTAGATACTAATAACAGATAAAGAAAGGGAGATTATAATGGGAGTAGGAATACTAGGAATCGGAAAAGGTGTACCAAAACGTATTGTGACGAATGATGATTTATCAGCTATTATGGATACTTCAGATGAGTGGATTCGCTCGCGCACGGGAATTCAAGAACGTCGAATTGCTCCAGATGATATCGATACGTCTGATTTAGCATATGAAGCAGCAAAGAACGCAATCGACCAAGCAAGTATTACACCTGAACAAATCGGATTAATTTTAGTTGCAACTGTTACACCGGATCGTCCGTTTCCAACAGTGTCCAATATGATTCAAGATCGACTGGGGGCAACGAACGCAGCGGCGATGGATATATCTGCAGCTTGCTCTGGTTTTATATATGGGCTTGCAACTGCAGCGCAATTCGTGGAAAATGGTACGTATCCGTACGTGTTAGTCGTCGGAGTAGAGAAACTTTCTAAAATTATCGATTGGACAGATCGGAACACTGCGGTATTGTTTGGAGACGGCGCTGGCGCAGCAGTCGTTGGTCGAGTAAGCAAAGGACGAGGTATATTGTCATTTGAACTCGGTTCAGATGGAAGTGGTGGAGAACATTTGTATTATGACGGACATATTCAAATGAACGGTCGCGAAGTATTTAAATTTGCAGTTCGAACGATGGGAAGTGCAGCTGTACGTGTCGCAGAAAAAGCGGGACTTGCAAAAGAAGAAGTCGATTATATCGTACCGCACCAAGCGAATACGCGTATTATGAACGCCGCAAGAGAACGTCTCGGACTGCCAGAAGAAAAAATGTCACAAACGATACATAAGTATGGAAATACATCCGCAGCGTCGATTCCGATTTCGTTGTTCGATGATTTAGAAGAAGGTCGAATTCAAGAGGACGATACTATTGTTCTCGTCGGCTTTGGAGGAGGACTCACTTGGGGAGCGATGTGCTTAAAGTGGGGCCAATAAAAAAGATAAATGAAGGAGTTTGATGAGATGACACGTCGAGTCGTCATTACAGGTGTAGGAGCAGTGACACCGTTAGGTAATAGTGCAGAAGAGTCATGGGAAGCGATGATGGAAGGGAAGTCTGGGATAGGACTACTTGAAAAAGTCGATCGTGAACAATTTCAAGTGAAAGTAGCGGGCGAAGTTCGTCATTTTGATATTGAACAATACGTTTCACGTAAAGAAGCGCGTAAAATGGACTTATTCGTTCATTATGCATTAGCTTCTTCAATTATGGCAATGAATGATGCGGCACTTTCGATTACAGAGCAAAACGCAGAACGTGTCGGTGTATGGATGGGAACAGGAATCGGTGGATTAGGTGTGTACGAAGAAGAAATTGAAAAATTTCAAAAGCGTGGACCGAGTCGCATTAGCCCATTTTTCGTAACGAAAATGATTCCGAACATGGCGAGTGGTCAAATTTCAATTTACCACGGCGCGAAAGGTCCGAATGGAAGTACAGTAACGGCATGTGCTTCCGGAACACATTCTGTTGGTGATGCGTTTGAAATTATTCGACGCGGTGATGCTGATGCGATGATTACAGGAGGAGCTGAATCGCCTATTACGAATATGGCGATTGCAGGTTTCCAAGCGAGCCGTGCGTTGTCGACAAATCCAGACCCGAATACAGCATCCCGTCCATTTGATAAAAATCGTGACGGATTCGTAATCGGTGAAGGTGCAGGAGCGCTCGTTTTAGAAGAGTACGAACATGCTAAAGCACGTGGAGCGAAAATGTATGCAGAAATTGTCGGTTACGGTGCAACGGCAGATGCATTCCACATTACAGCGCCTGCTCCAGGGGGAGAAGGAGATGCTCGTGCAATGAATCTTGCGTTAAAACAAGCAAACATTACACCTGATCAAGTCGATTATATTAATGCGCACGGTACGAGTACGCCGTTAAACGACTTATACGAAACAGCAGCGATTAAATCCGTTTTCGGAGAGCATGCCTACAAATTAGCGGTCAGTTCAACGAAATCGATGACGGGCCATTTACTCGGCGGTGCAGGTGGTATTGAGACGGTATTCGTCGCACAAGCATTAAAAGAACAAATCGCACCACCGACAATCGGATATGAAACACAAGATGAAGAATGCGATTTAGATTATGTGACAGAAGGAGCACGTCCGATGAAAATGCGTTACGCTTTAAGTAACTCACTCGGATTCGGCGGTCATAACGCAGCGTTACTTTTAAAAGCGATAGACTAAATTTTATAAATATGCGTAAAAGAGGCTGGGACAAAACAGTCTCTAATTAAAAAAAGACACTTGAATGATTAAAAATTCAAGTGTCTTTTTAATTGAATCGAAATATTTTAGAAGTTGAACAGTGAACTTTGTTAAATTCACTGCTTTTCATGCGAATCTTAACTTTTGTCGTTCGAAAAAGTATGCATTTTTAAACGAATGGACTACTTTTTTTCGTTATGCATGACGACCGAGACCCATTGCTTTTTCCATACGGGCAACGGTTTTAGAAGCGACAGCATGTGCTTTTTCACGGCCTTCGTCTAATATACGGTCAAGCTCTTCTTCAGATTCCATTAATTCATAATAACGATCTTGGAACGGTTTTAAATGGTTGACAACGACTTCAGCTACACCTGCTTTAAAGTCTCCATATTGTTTTCCTTCGTATTTTTTCTCTAAGTCTGCAATTGAAACGTTCGATAAAGCAGATTCGATCGTTAATAAGTTGGAAACACCCGGTTTATTTTCTGGATCATAACGGACGGTACCTTCTGAATCGGTAACGGCACTTTTAATTTTTTTCTCGATTTGTTTCGGTGTATCGAGTACGGAAATCGTCGCCTTTTTATTCGGATCGGACTTACTCATTTTTTTCTCTGGTTCTTGAAGCGATTTAATCCGTGCGCCGTGTTTTGGAATGTACACTTCTGGAACGACGACCGTTTTTCCGTAACGCGAGTTAAAACGTTCTGCGAGTGTACGTGTTAATTCCATATGTTGTTTTTGATCTTCCCCGACAGGGACTAAATTCGCATTGTATAACATAATATCAGCCGCCATTAATGGGGGATATGTTAAAAGGCCTGCTGGAATACTTTCTTGACTTGCCGATTTATCTTTAAATTGTGTCATTCGTTCTAATTCCCCAATGTAAGAAATCGTTTGAATCATCCATCCAGCTTGTGCGTGAGCAGGCACTTCAGATTGGATGAAAAGTGTTGATTTTTGGGGGTCAATGCCACTTGCTAAATAAATCGCAGCGAGAGAACGAACGGTTTTCGCTAGTTCTTTCGGATCTTGTTCTACTGTAATGGCGTGTTGGTCGACGATACAGAAATATGCGTCGTAATCGTCTTGAAATTGTGTAAATTGTCGAAAAGCTCCGATGTAGTTACCGAGTGTTACAGTTCCTGTTGGCTGAACACCTGAAAAAATCGTTTTCATAAAAATTCCTCCTTTAAATTAAAAAAACATCACCATATCCTTCATATTTGAAGGGACGACTGTGATGTATAGGCCGCGGTACCACCCGACTACTTTTTCCTATCGAAAAAGCACTTGACCATAACGGTGGCTACCGTAGAGAAATACTTTTTTTCTTTCTCTAATGCAAAAGAACCCAATTCAATGAAGTCTTCACTCTCACCATCATGTGAAGTTCTCTGTATTCTCATTTACTACTTTCTTTTCTCGCACGACTCATTCAATTTGTCTTAAATTATAATATGAAACGGAACAAAAGGCAAAAAAAGAGTAAAAGAATGCAACTTTTTTACAATCGAAGACGTACTAATAAGAGAAGATGAAAAAGAATAAACGAGATTGAGAATGTCAAATCATATGTTTATTGATAATGAAAAGCGGGTAATTATAAAGTAAGCGATAGAGTAATCATTGACATCAGTGGATAAGACAATGATTATAAGTTTTTTAAAAAGATTATAAAAAAGAGTTCCAATTGAGAATGATTATGTGTATAATGAAGTTATAAAGCATTACATTAAAATTATTCTAATTTCAAAAAGACTTACAATTGATATAAATAAGCGAAAGGACGTGTTGTTTGAATGGGCGTTACATTATTTACTTCACCAAGTTGTACTTCATGTCGAAAAGCGAAAGCATGGTTAGAGGAGCATGACATTCCATATACAGAACGTAACATTTTCTCAGAACCGTTAAATATTGATGAGATTAAACAAATTTTACGTATGACAGAAGATGGAACAGATGAAATTATTTCAAAACGTTCAAAAGTGTACCAGCAGCTCGATATCGACCTTGAAAGTTTACCATTACGTCGCTTATACGAGTTAATTCAAGAAAATCCAGGGCTTTTACGTCGTCCGATTATTTTAGATGAAAAAAGACTTCAAGTTGGATACAACGAAGATGAAATTCGTCGCTTCTTACCGCGCAAAGTACGTGCGTACCAATTGTTAGAAGCGCGTCGTTTAGTGAACTAAAAACGAAATAAAAGAAATAGAGAAAGCGAAGTCTACGAGTAGGCTTCGTTTTTCGTTGAGGACAAATCGTATTTTTTACTTGAGCTTACGCTTGGAATTGATATTTTTTGAAGGAAGCGTTTGTGATTCGAGCAGTTATAAAGCAAATCATTCGATTTGTATAAATGGACGAGGTTTGTTATTATTTCATATTACGAGAAATGTTAAGACTTGCAAGATAAAAATAAGAAATAAGGGTCGTTTGAAAAAAGGGGTGTCGTTTCAAATGAGCCTTTTTTCTCTGCAAAACGTTCAAATTGTAGTACAATGAACGATATAGTAAAAGACGAGTCGCCAAAAGGAGGAGAGTATAATTGGATATTGAACGTATTAATGATTTTACGGTGAAATTTTATCTCTCTTATCAAGATATTGAAAATCGTGGCTTTTCACGCGATGAAGTTTGGTATGATCGAGACAAAAGTGAAGAATTGTTTTGGGGCATGATGGATGAGTTAGATGATGAAACAGAGTTTGAGTTAGAAGGACCTGTCTGGATTCAAATTCATGCAAAACAAGAAGGAATTGAAGTCGTTGTGACCAAAGCACAAGTACCAGAAGAAGATCTCGATACTCCCTTTGATCTTGACGATTTCGAACGAATGATGGAAATGGAGCAAGAAGATATTTTAGAAAAAACGAAGAACGGTCATCACGATGTCAGTAGCACTTTGCCAAAGGAAAAAGTAAATACGTTCGTCTTTCGAGATTTTGACAATATCATTCCGTTAGCACAAATTATGGTCGATTATGAGCCGCAATTGACGATGTCATTGTATGCATATGAGGAAGCTTATTATTTATGTGTATCAGATGTGCTCGGCCGTCCATTAACGAAAGATATCGCGAGTATTTTATTAGAATACGGCGAGCCGTCGACAGTAACGCACGTAATGTTACAAGAATACGGCAAAAAAATAATGGAACATGACGTATTTTCACAAATATTGCATTACTTCCATTAATTTTGCATTAGGAATGTGCTAAATAAGTAAAGAAAGACACTTTCAAGAAATTCACTTATAAAGAAGTGATGATCGAAAGTGTCTTTTGACATTTATTCATTTTGGGATTGTACATATTGTTGCACAGTTTTTGTCACTGCTTTTGCAAATTGTCGTTGATAACGTGGATTTTCAAGAGCGGTCGCTTCTTCCCAATTCGTAATGAATCCAGATTCAATGAGTAAGGAAGTCATCGGTGTTCCTCGAAGGACAGCTAGTTCTTTTCGCGCAATAGCCCCACGATTTGGTATGTTAAGTTGCGTGCTGATTGTTTCTACAAAAAATGAAGCAGTACTTTGATTAGCTCCGTTATGATCGGGATAATATAAAACTTGTAAACCATTTACTTCGGGCCTGTCGACGGTATTCGCGTGTAAACTAATAAATAAAATTGCTTCATCGTATCGGTTTGCAAGAGCAATTCTTTCTTGGAGTGAAACAGTCGAATCGTCCGTACGAGTGTAAACGACATCAAATTTTTCTTTTTTTAACTGTTCTCCAATAGCAGAAGACAATTGGAGGGCAATGTCTTTTTCAAATGTCCCTCGAACACTCGGTGCGCCGGGATCTTTCCCACCATGTCCTGCATCGATAATAATGAGAGGACGTGTGTCGCTAGCATAAACGTACCATGCGAGTAATCCGAAGGCGATACTATATAAAAAGATAAAAAATCCTATTTTCCATTTCATTTTCTTCACCTCTTTGTCAGTATACTACGAAAAAATGAAGAAAAACGTTGCATAAAAATGAAGAAAGTCTTTCTTTTGTATGAAAAGAAGAGGGAAGGAAAAAGATAAGGCGAAAAAGTGACAAATTAATTTGACAGACAACTTACTTATCTTTTATAATGAGTATATCAACATGTGAGTATCGTCGTGAGTGTTTGGCGCACGACGTTTTGTTCAAAATAAACGATTCATTCATCATAACCTCCATTCATTTGAATGGAGGTTTTTCTTTTCTAGAAAAGGGAAAAGTAAGAAAAATCGTTTTAATGATCAGTTTAAAGGAGGAATTGTAGTGCGTGCATTTTATCTATTTTCGACAATCGTAATTGCAACATTGCTCGGTTTATTTGGCGGGTGGATTATTTTGAATCCGACGATTTCGTTACGAGCGATGACATTGACGATTGGCTCTATTTTTATTTTACATGGGCTTATTGAAATTTTTTCATTTATTCGAGAACGAAAAGTATGGAATATTTCTTTTTTATATTTTGTTAGTGGGTTTGTATCTCTCAGTTTAGGTATTTTCTCGTTTTGGAAAATTGAATTAGCCGAGCGGACATTCGTAATCGTGATTGCTATTTGGCTTTTCGTAACGGCTCTTTTACAAATTACAGCTGCTCTTACGTTACGTTCATTCCGCGGTTGGGGATATTTATTCACAATCGGTTTACTTTTACTTATTTTTGCAGTTTTTTCATTCCTATCGAAAGATTTTTTCTCGATCGGAATTAGTGTATTCGTCGGAACGTACTTTATTGCCCAAGCATTTGCGCTCATTTTATTTGCATTATTACTCGGTCGCATTCGAACACAAGATGTTTTTCGCGATTAAGTGAAACTTTCAAACGTATAGTTCGTAAAGAGAAAGAAAAAGGAGAGATACTATGAAAAACTGGAAAGGTCTTCTTATAGGATTAATCGTCATTTTATTAGTGGGAGGGATTTTTTTAGTTCGTCCGTATAACAATTTAGTGACGCAAGAAGAAGGCGTGAATCAAGCGTACGCTCAAATTGAAACACAGTTACAGCGTCGATTAGATTTAATTCCGAATTTAGTCAACAC
>JASLJC010000106.1 GCA_030152585.1 Savagea sp.
GAGTCTTGTAACGTTAGATGATGGAGATGAAATTGTCGATGTCGTTCCTGTAAAAGATTTTGATACGGATGAAGTCATCGTGACGTACGCAGCGGATGGAAATGTAAAAGTGTCTGCTTTGCGCGAGTTTGAAGTACAACGACATAACCGTACATTTAAAGCGATGAATTTAAAACGAGGTGATGCGTTACGCGGTGCTTTCCTTGCTGCGTTAACTGACGACATCATTTTACTTTCAAAAGAAGGATACGGACTACGTTTTAACTTAGAAGAAATTACACCTACTTCAATTCGAACAGCAGGTGTAAAAGGAATGGACTTAAAAAAAGGAGAGTCTCTTCAAACGGGGTTACGCGTTGATCCTGCATTCGAACAAATGGCTATCGCGACTTCACGGGGTACTATTAAACGCATGCCGCTCGACTTATTTGAAACGAAGTCACGCGCATTGCGAGGCAATCGTATTATACGCGAAGTAAAATCAAAGCCATTTTATATTTTAGATGCTGTTCTCGTCGATTTACAAGATGAATTAATCGTCTTAACGGAAAATGAAGAAAAACATGAAGTACAAGCAGGCGCTTTAAGTTTAGAAGGTTTTGATCATAGCGGAAACGCTATCGTTAAAGATGATGATAGTGAAAGTATCGCGTTTTACAAAAAAGAAGAAGCCGATACAACCTCTTCTTAATTATAAAAAGACATCCCTGAACTTTTAGGGATGTCTTTTTTATGGTTCTATAATATATGTTGGGATTTCTACACAATTCCGCACACATGCAAGACGTGAAGCTGAGGCATTGGAAGAGCTCGCAATGCCGCTAGTGTCTGCAAATCCGTACGGAATTATGTGCATAAAAGAACTAATCAATTAGAGTTTCGTTAAAACTTTGTACTTAGGAGTCTACTAGGCTGTAGCTTAGTAGTAGTTCAATTCTCCATTAATAAATCTGTATCATAAATACTGTAATCACTTCGATAAATGAAAAGCATTTTGCCGTCTATAATTAAAGCTGTCGATTTTTCAATATCTGTCTCTTTAAAAACGACTTTGTCTCCTGCGAATGTCGCAATCGGTTTACCACTTTGTGATCGAATGAGGATAACTTTTTTCATACCTTGGAAACGATTTTGCATATCATTAACGAACTTATTAATAAAAGGAACAGTACGTTTCGTATTATCAATCGTCACTTGTTCGCTATATTCATCTAGCACGTTTTCTAATCCTACTTCATATGCGATTAAGCTACTTCCGACATGAAGGGCTTGTTTGCCTCCGACTGTTAGTTGAAGTACTTGTGATTTTCGAATTTCATCGCCATCTTCATCATACATACTAAATTGTTTATCCGCATCGATTTTAACACTTTTTCCTTTCATATAATCAAGAGCTTGTCCATCGTCATCGTACGTTTGAATGACGGTTTCAATTCCTGTAAATGTCTCTTGCATTTTTTTACCGAAGAACTGTAAGTTTTTAAAATTTAATGCTAAAATAACGATAAGAATGACAAGAACAATCGCAAGTGCGATGAAAGACCATTTTTTAACAACGTTCATTTTTTCTTTTGCCATTTGATTTCCCCTTTCTATATACTTCTAGTGTAAAGGAGCCTTATTAAAAAGAAAAGGACGTTCTGTCAAATGAAAGGAAGAATAACAATTGAGCACTGTTTGGAATATCGGAATCATTTTAATTTTAAGTTATTTTATTTTTTCAAGTTTGAAGCGAAGAGAAAGTTGGGCAAAAGGAGATCGATATATGTTTTCCTTTTTTATCGTTTTTTTATTCATGGTTGAATTGGCCGGTATATTCGGATTTAAGCAATCACCGTATTATGACGTTATTCAAATTTTCTTCCTCGGATTACTGTTTGGTTATATTTTATGGTACTATAAACGATTGCAACACCATTTACAAGATGATGAAAAAACACCCCCTTTATGAAGAGGTGTTTTTTTCTTGTAATGCAGTTCGAATCGTTCGGTTCAACCATTCATTCATCGTCAGTCCTTCTTGACGTGCTTGCATTTTAATGCGTTCTCTCATATTTCGTTCAAGAGTCATTGACATTTGCACAGTATCACTTTGACTATAAAATGTCGTACCGTCCCATTCAAAAGCACCACGCTGGAGCCAATTTTTCACTTCATCAACAGATAACATCGTCGGCCACGATTCTTCAAATGGAATTTGTCCTTCTTTCACCGTGACATGAATAGAAGTACCACGGTCTTCTACTGTACAATTTTCAACACCCCATTCCTTATATACGAGATCAAGGAAAAAGAAATTCTTACCATCTTGTTTCGGGACGTGGAAAAGGAGAGAATCTTGTGCACGCATACTTGGCTGATGAATGTTGTAAGAAGCTTGAAATCCCTCTTTTTCTAGTTCCGCAAGTGATACCCACGTCATCCCGTAACGATTAACACCCCATTCATGTAGCGTTGTGTTCCATAAAAGTCGTACATTTTCAGTACCGTTTGTAAACATTTGATATAACGCTACATCTCGCGCAGCGTCATAGAAACGTGGAGTTCGAGTTTCTTCTTTTTCGACGATGGCCCGAATCGCTTCGACGTGTTCAGGTTGCAAGGCATATCGAAATTTCTCTGTGCCAAACGGAATTTTAGGAACATCTAAAGCAAGTGAATGAATTAGTTCATAAATCCGATATCTTGAAATTTGTAACGATTCAGCTAAAGCGCTCGGCGAAACACCTGTTACTTTTGTTTGAAGTGTTTCTTTTAAACGATCGACGCTGTCTTTTGTATAACGAATCTCTGGAAAAACACGATGAGGATCTGGTATCGTTTCAATTTTTTTAGTCCTTCCGTAATAATAAACAGTAGA
>JASLJC010000051.1 GCA_030152585.1 Savagea sp.
TTTGAATAGCTTTGTTTATGGCTATACAAATGGTTTTGTAGGAGGATGAAACAACAAAACGAAAGTGATCAAAGATTTTATTAAGTCATAAGTATAAAAATATAGGGTCTCATTTAGGGTGACGTATTCGTCACCCCAACACTTGAAAAAGAACCATTTTTTTATGCTTCTTTATCGATTTACCATGAAGGCACACCGAGCAGTTGTTCAACCCACTCTGGCGTATAGCCCATATGCTGACCGACTTGCTCTAACGGTACGATACGAAAAGCAGGATAATACGGTCCGGCTGTCGCATCTTTTAACACAGCAGTCGGGAAAAAGTGAGAAGCGTCGATCGATATCGAAACGTCTCCTCCTACTTCTTTTTTCGTAATTGTCACACGTGCAATCCCACCAATGTTCGTACCTGGCCAAGGCATCCCTGAATAAAAGTTTCCGATAGAATAAAAGACGGGCTTCCCTTCAATCGATTCGTATGGCTGTAAGACGTGAGGATGGTGGCCAAAGATCATATCCGCCCCCTCTTCAAAAAAGCGAGTCGCTAAACGACGTTGTTCTTCTGTTTCTTCATTTTTATATTCATCTCCCCAATGTAACGCAAGGACGACGACTTCTGCTCCTTCTTCTTTCGCCTGATGAATATCGTTTACAATTCGTTCTTCTTCGATGACATTTACTAAATACGTTTTCCCATCCGGATGACCTTTTCCGTAGACATTCGTACCGTACGTGTACGCTAATACGCCGATTTGAACACCTTGTACATCGACAATACGAATAGTAGCTTGGTCTTCTTCTGACACGTAAGCACCTGTATACGGCATGTCGTACTCTTTCAAATGTTCAATTGACTTTTGAACTTGTGCTTCCCCTTTATCTAACGTGTGATTGTTCGCAATCGTAATAAAATCGACGCCATTATTTTTCAAATCGCGAATGATTGATGGAGGACTATTAAACACAGGATATGTACTTAATCCTAACTCTGCTCCCCCTGGCATCGATTCTTGGTTCGCAAGTAAAAAGTCGATTCCTTCCATTTGCTCTTTTACGCCTTGGAATGCGAAGTTAAATTCAGGATAATGATACATCGGTTTATGTAATAAAATATCGCCTACCATTCCGATTGTAATTTGTGTTTCAATCGGTTCTTCTACAACAGGTGGCTGTTGAGGAGTTTGCGCATCAACAGGGCGTTCGATCGGTTGAGATTGTTTTGCTAATTCACTCGTTTTCCATTGTTGATAAATTAAAACTAAAACAACGGAAAATAAAATGGCTACGAGCGCGGTCACTGCTATTAATCCATTTCGGTTTAATCTTTTCATTAAATGCTCCTTTCCTTCATTGTTTCATTATACAAAATTTACTTGTAATACCAAATGCTTTTAAACGTTTTAAGTGCATTCTTCAAACATTAACTAAAAAACACCACGTAACCGTTATAAAATCGGTTACATGGTGTTCAACTATTTTACGATGAGCGCGTCTTTCTTTTCTTTTCATACGCTGCAATCGCTTCTTCATATTGAAACGTTAATGAAATTTCATCCCAACCGTTTAACAACATTTTTTTGTTGTATGGATCAATATCAAACGAATATTCATCGCCTTCTTCTGTCATAACGGTCTGCTTTTCTAAGTCGACGTGGATGCCATATGGTGACGTTTGACCTTTTTGAAGGAGTTGTTCGACAACATCTGTCGGCAATTCGATCGGTAAAATACCATTTTTGTAACAGTTGTTATGGAAAATATCTGCAAAACTCGGTGCGATAATAACATCGAATCCGTAGTCTTGTAATGCCCACGGTGCGTGTTCTCGTGAAGAGCCACAACCGAAGTTATCGTGTGCGACTAAAATGCGCGAGCCTTGAAATCGTTCATCGTTTAAGACAAAATCATTTTTAGGTTGCCCTTTTTCATCAAAACGCCAATGATAAAACAAATATTGACCGAACCCTGTTCGTTCAATCCGCTTTAAAAATTCTTTCGAAATGATTTGGTCGGTATCGACGTTTTTATAGTTTAATGGCGTCACTGTACTTTTCACTTTTTGAATCGGTTTCATGCGCTTCCCCTCTTTCAAAACGTTTATTTTATTGAATTTCTTCCCGTACATCGACGAAATGTCCATAAATCGCCGCTGCGGCAGCCATCGGTGGACTGACAAGGTGCGTTCGTGCTCCTGCTCCTTGACGACCTTCAAAGTTTCGGTTCGACGTCGACGCACAACGTTCGCCTGACGGTACGACGTCATCGTTCATCGCTAAACACATACTACATCCTGACTCTCGCCATTCAAATCCTGCATCGATAAATTGTTGCGCGAGCCCTTCTTCTTCTGCTTGACGTTTTACCATTTGAGATCCCGGTACGACGATTGCTGTCACGTTCGGGTGTACTTTTCGTCCTCGAATAACTGCTGCTGCTGCACGTAAATCCGATAAACGCGCATTCGTACAGGAGCCGATGAAAACGTGTTGAACGTCGATATCTGTTAAGCGTTGTCCTTCTTCTAACCCCATATATTGCAACGCTTTCGTTAATGCTTCTCGGTCTGAACTTTCCGGATAGTCTGTCGTACGTGGAACCGTCGTATTGACACCAGACCCCATCGATGGATTCGTCCCCCACGTTACGACCGGTTCAATTTCATCGGCATGAATGACGAGTCGTTTATCATAAGTTGCGCCTTCATCTGTACGAAGGGCTAACCAACGAGCTGCTTCTTTTTCAAATGCTTCTCCCGTCGGGACATATTTTCGACCACGTAAATAGTCGATCGTCGTTTCATCAGGGCTAATTAATCCTGCTTTTGCTCCTGCTTCAATCGACATGTTACAAACCGTCATCCGTTCTTCCATCGTCAATTGACGAATCGCTTCCCCTGTAAATTCAGCGATATGTCCCGTTCCGACATCAATACCAAATTTCGCAATAATTGCTAAAATAATATCTTTTGCCGTCACGCCAAATCCGAGTGTTCCTTCGACATGAATTTCCATCGTTTTTGGACGTGCTTGCCATAAAGTTTGTGTAGATAAAACGTGTTCAACTTCACTCGTTCCGATACCGAATGCAATGGCACCGAATGCCCCGTGCGTCGACGTATGGCTATCTCCACAAACGATTGTTTTTCCCGGTTGTGTTAATCCGAGTTCTGGTCCGATAATATGAACAATTCCTTGTTCCGGATGTCCCATATCGGCAAGGGGAATGTTAAACTCTTTACAGTTTTGTTGGAGTGTCGTCATTTGTTTTAAAGCGATCGGATCTGTAATATGTTCAACATTTTTCGTCGGTACGTTATGGTCCATCGTCGCAAAGCAAAGATCGGGTCGACGAACTTGTCGTCCTGCTAAACGAAGCCCTTCAAACGCTTGTGGCGATGTAACTTCGTGTAATAAATGTAAGTCAATATAAAGAAGATCTGGCTTCCCTTCTTCTTCATACACGACATGTTCATCCCATATTTTTTCAATAATCGTTTTTGGTTGTTCCTTCATCGAAATCCACCCTTTCTTCTTTTCCATTTCAAAGAAAAACCCCTTCTTACAATACGAACGATGTCGGACGATAAGAAGAGGTGTACATTTATGCCTTTAACTGTTCGATGACGCGATCTGTCCATTCTGAAGTCGTCAACGGATGGTCGTCCGTTACATCACTTGTAAAGTACCCCGCATCATACGTTGCAAATACTGCTCGCTCGATTGCTTCGGCTTCTTCTAGTAAATCGAACGAATATGTCATCATCATTGCTACCGATAAAATGGTAGCAGCTGGATTCGCTTGATTTTGTCCTGCTATCGTCGGAGCAGAACCGTGTACTGGTTCATATAAACCGAAGCCGTCAGAACGAATACTTGCAGATGGTAATAAACCGATTGAACCGGTTAAAACCGATGCTTCGTCACTTAAAATATCGCCAAACATATTTTCAGTTACGATAACATCAAAAAATTGTGGTTCTGTAATTAATTTCATCGCAGCTGAATCGACGAGTTGGTGATGAACCGTTACGTCGGGATAGTTTACTTTTTTCTCTTCTACAATTTGACGCCATAATTTACTCGACTCGAGAACGTTCGCTTTATCGACACTCGTTAAATGTTTACGTCGTTTCTGTGCGATTTGAAACGCTTGATCGACAATTCGTTCGATTTCTTCACGGCTATACGTTAATGTATCTACCGCTCCTTTTTCGTCATATGCGCTCGGTGTGCCGAAATATAAGCCACCTGTTAACTCACGTACAATCATCATGTCGACACGTTCTGCAATTTCACGTTTTAACGGTGAAGCATCTAATAAACGTGGGACTGCAACGACAGGACGAAGATTGGCGAATAGGTCGAATTGTTTTCGAATCGCGAGGAGTCCTTTTTCAGGCCGTTGATCTGACGGATTGTCATCCCATTTCGGTCCTCCGACGGCTCCAAGTAAAATCGCATCGCTCGTTTCACATAATGCAATCGTTTCATCCGGTAAAGGTGCTTCGTTCGCATCAATTGCAGCACCACCGATTAATCCTTTTTCCATCTGAAACGTATGCCCAAACTTTTCCCCTACTGCTTCGATCACACGCATCGCAGCGTCTGTTACTTCGACGCCGATGCCATCGCCTTGTAATACGGCAATTTTTTTCTCCATGTCGTTCTCCCCTTTTATGCTTCTACTGTTTCGCTACGTAATTGACGTGCGACGTATCGACGGTTTACAGCGTTAATGTATGCTTTCGCTGTCGCTTGTAAGACGTCTTGAGATACGTTACGTCCTGTAAATCGTTCCCCTTCGTAACTTAATTTGATTACCGATTCCCCTAATGCGTCGCGCCCTTTTCCGACTGACGTAACACGGTAATCTAAAATGTGTACTTCTCCATCGACGAGTTGTTCTAACGCATTAAACAATGCTTCAACAGAACCTGACCCGTTGGATGTGACCGTTTTTTCTTCTCCGGAAGGAAGAGTTGCTACGACTTTTGCAAACGGTTCATTTTTTTCATACGTCACTTCCGCACGTTGTAACGTATACATTTGAACGTCGTCGCTCTTTAATTTTTGTCCCGTAAATAAGACGAATAAATCATCTTCTGTAATTTCTTTTTTACGATCCGCTAACGTTTTGAAATCTTGGAACGAATCGTTTAATTGTTTTTCGGTTAATGTAAACCCCATCTGTTCAGCACGATCTTTAAAAGCGTGACGCCCTGAATGTTTACCGAGAGCTAGTGGCTCTGCTTTTGCACCGATTAATGCAGGCGTAATAATTTCATACGTTTCTGGATTTTTTAACATGCCATCTTGATGAATGCCTGATTCATGCGCAAATGCGTTTTTTCCAACGACTGCTTTGTTCGGCTGAATACCGACACCTGTTAATTGGCTGACGAGTTGACTCGTTCGTTTCGTCTCATTTAATTGAATGCCGGTTTCGATTTCGTATATATCTTTTCGGATATGAAAGGCTACTGCAATTTCTTCTATTGCTGCATTTCCTGCACGCTCTCCAATACCATTAATCGTCCCTTCGACTTGCTCTGCCCCATTTTCGACTGCTGCGATTGAGTTTGCTACAGCCATTCCTAAATCGTTATGGCAATGAGTCGATAATTTAATACGGTCTGCCCCTTTTGCTCGTTCTTTAATATGTTTAAACATATGACCGTATTCTTCAGGTGTAGCATACCCGACAGTGTCAGGTAAGTTAACCGTCGTCGCTCCTGCTTCTACGACTGCTTCTACGATTTTCGTTAAAAATGTTAAATCAGAACGTGAGGCATCTTCAGCTGAAAATTGTACGAGTGGGAAAAAACGTTTCGCATATTTTACAGCTTCTACCGCATTGTGTAATACTTCTTCTGGAGATTTTTGAAGTTTGTACTTCATATGGATCGGTGATGTTGCAATGAAAACGTGAATATGTGGATTTTCACCATATTTCAACGCTTCCCACGCCGCATCGATATCTCGTTGAACGGAACGTGCTAATCCCGTCACAGTTGAATTTTTTACCGTTTGTGCAATCTTTTTCACTGCTTCAAAATCACCAGGTGAGGCAGCGGGGAACCCTGCCTCCATCACTGTGACGCCGAACTTTTCTAGTTGACGTGCAATCTCTAACTTTTCTTGCGTATTTAAGTTAATACCTGCTGATTGTTCCCCATCTCGTAACGTCGTATCAAATATGTCGATTTTCTTCATTCGACGCCCCTCTTTCTTTATATTTATTTTTTCTCGTTAATAAATGGCATCATCGCACGTAATTTACGTCCAACGACTTCAATTTTATGTGATGTATCCGCTTGTTTCATTTCGTTAAATTTCGGACGGTTCGTTTCGTTTTCTTTGATCCATCCTTTAGCAAATGTACCATCTTGGATTTCTTTTAATAATTGTTGCATCGCTTCTTTTGTCGCATCTGTTACGATACGCTCTCCTGCAACGTAATCGCCCCATTCTGCTGTATCTGAAACTGAGTAACGCATACCTTCAAGTCCACCTTCGTACATTAAATCAACGATTAATTTTAATTCGTGAAGTGTTTCAAAGTATGCAAGTTCTGGTTGATAACCTGCTTCTACGAGCGTTTCGAATCCTGCTTTGACAAGTGCTGACGTTCCACCGCAAAGTACAGCTTGTTCTCCGAAAAGGTCTGTCACCGTTTCTTCTTCAAATGTCGTTTCAAGTACACCACCACGTGCTGATCCGATACCTTTGGCATAAGCGAGTGCTAATTTTTCTGCATTTCCTGTTGCATCTTGATACACTGCGAACAGTGCAGGTACGCCTGCTCCTGCTTCATACGTACGGCGAACGAGATGTCCCGGTCCTTTCGGTGCTACGAGAAATACGTCAACGTTTTCTGGCGGTGTAATTTGCTCGAAATGGATATTAAAGCCGTGTGCGAAAATAAGTGCGTCGCCTTCTTCTAACTGATCTTTAATTTCTTCTTCGTACACTTTTTTCTGAAGCTCATCTGGAAGTAAAATCATGATCATGTTCGCTTTTTGTGCTGCTTCTTTTACAGACATTACATCTAATCCGTCTTCTTTCGCTTTGTCAAATGAGCCACCTGGACGAACACCTACTACTACGTTGACACCTGATTCCTTTAAGTTTTGTGCGTGAGCGTGTCCTTGTGATCCGTATCCGATAATTGCAACTGTTTTTCCTTCTAATGCGTTTTGGTCGATATCTTGGTTGTAATACATTTTAGCCATTGTAAATTCCCCCTAATAGTTTTTTTATTGTAAAAGTGACAACTTCGGCTCGTCGAGTGATTGTTGCATCTCGCGAACGATTGCTGTCGCTCCGGTACGCGTTAATTCTTTAATGCCGTATGGACGAACAATTTCAATAAACGCTTCAATTTTTCCGGGTTCACCCGTCACTTGATACGTCACTGTATTTTTACTAGAGTCTACGATTGAAGCTCGAAACGGCGCGATTAAACTGTTCATTTCGCCTCGTTTGTGCGGTGGTGAAATGAGTTTAATAAATGCGAGTTCACGCATGACGATCGAACGATCCGTGACGTCTTTTACAGTTAACACGTCAATTTGCTTTTGAAGCTGTTTGACGATTTGTTCCATTTGACGTTCATTTGGTACATTAACGATGAATGTCATTTTCGAAATACTTTCTTCATCTGTATGTCCTACGGTAATACTTTCGATATTAAACTGTCGTTTCATTAACAAACCGGTAACGCGATTTAGTACACCGCTGCGGTTCATTACTTTTACTGTTATTACTCGTTTCATAAACGTTTCACCCCAATCATGTCATCTAATCCAGCGCCAGGTGCTACCATCGGATACACTTTTTCGAGTTGACGAACGCGACAGTCGATTAAAACAGGTTCATCATTCGTCAACGTCTCTTCAAATACTTTTCGTGCTTCTTCTACCGTGTCCACACGGTAGCCTGGAATATTATAAGCTTCCGCTAATTTCACGAAGTCAGGCTGTACTTGAACGAGTGATTCCGAATATCGCTCTTCGTAAAAGATTTCTTGCCATTGACGAACCATTCCGAGTGAATTGTTGTTCAAGATAATAACTTTTACGGGATAACGAAATTCTTGTAATAAAGATAATTCTTGGGCGGTCATTTGGAAGCCGGCATCTCCGACAATCGAAATAACACGCGCATCTGGCTTCGCAATTTGTGCTCCGATTGCTGCTGGGAAACCGAAGCCCATCGTACCAAGTCCACCAGAAGTTACCCAATGATTCGGATTATTCAATTTATAATATTGAGCTGCCCACATTTGGTGCTGTCCGACATCTGTCGTCACGATGGCATCCCCTTTTGTAATCTCATGAATCATCTCAAGTGCTTGTTGCGGTAACATCGTGCCATCTTCTTGCTCGGTATACCAAAGTGGATAGTCTTTACGCATTTGTTGAACGTGTTGCACCCACGGCGTCGTATCTTTCGTTTGTACTTCTTCTTTTAATAACGCTTCGAGTGCCATTTTAGCATCGGCGACGATCGGTACTTCTGTTTTAACGTTTTTACCGAGTTCGGCTGGGTCAATATCAACGTGAACGACTTTTGCCCCTTTTGCAAACACTTCTAAATCCCCAGTTAATCGGTCATCAAATCGAGATCCGAAGTTGAATAATACATCACATTGTTGAATCGCTTGGTTCGCACTGTAATATCCGTGCATTCCCGCCATTCCGAGGAATAAATCGTGATCTCCTCGTATTACACCGAGTCCGAGTAACGTCGACACGACAGGAATATTGTACTGTTGTGCAAAAGTGAGGAGCTGCTCTGTCGCCTGTGCATGAAGTACACCAGCTCCGACGAGAATTAACGGACGCTCCGCTTCTTGTAGTAATTGTAAAGCTTTCTGAATTTGAAGATAATTCGGCACAGTCGTTGGCTGATATCCTGGCAAATCAATGTCGACATCATATGTTTCAGGTGCTGTAAAGAGTTCTGTTGCTACGTCTTTTGGAATGTCGACTACAACAGGTCCGGGTCTTCCTGTTGATGCAATGTGGAACGCTTCTTTTACGATACGCGGAAAATCTGCTACGTCTTGTACTTGATAATTATGTTTCGTAATCGGTTGCGTAATTCCTACAATATCAGCTTCTTGGAAAGCATCTGTTCCAATGACGGTACTCGACACTTGTCCTGTAAATACAACGAGCGGTAATGAATCGAGCATCGCGTCTGTAATTCCGGTAATTAAGTTCGTCGCACCAGGACCACTCGTTCCAATGACGACGCCGACTTTCCCAGATACACGCGCATAACCTTCCGCTGCGTGAATCGCTCCTTGTTCATGTCGTGTCAAAATATGACGAATTGGATTTTTGTAAAGTGCGTCATAAATCGGGAGAACAGCCCCTCCCGGATAGCCGAAAATGACTTCGACACCTTGGGCTTGTAATGCTTCAATTAAAACCATTGAACCGTCCTTCGTCTCTGTTGGCATCGCTTGTTGTTTCGTCTGTTCTTTCGTCTTCATATGCAAAACTCCTCCTTTTTCGTTGTTCGTTCGGTATAAAAAAAAGCCCTTCCCTCCCTACGTAAAGTAATTACTCTACATAGGGATGAAAAAGCTTCATGGTACCACCCTACTTCGTAGCGACATGCGCTACCTTTTTTCAAATTTATACAGAACGACAATGTATAAATTTTACGTTAACGAGCCGTAGCCCGGATTTATCTAATCGTAACCTTTCAATAAATCTGCTCAGAGGAGATGTCGATCGTAGCGTACTGTTAGCTCACACCTACCGCTAACTCTCTGAAAGTACGGGCTCTACGTTCTTTTCCCTCTTCACTGCATCGTATTAAATTTTCATAACGCCGCCGGTACTTGCATTTGTCACAAGTTTCGAATAGCGTGCTAAATAGCCTTTTTTCACTTTCGGTTCAAACGGTTGTAAAGCCGCACGACGTTTAGCTAATTGTTCTTCTGAGACGTCGAATTCAATCGTTCGATTCGTTAAATCAATCGTAATCGTATCTCCATTTTCAACGAGAGCGATCGGACCGCCTTCTGCTGCTTCAGGTGAAATATGACCGACTGAAATACCACGCGAAGCACCGGAGAAACGTCCATCTGTAATAAGAGCGACATCTTTTCCAAGTCCTCGTCCGACAATTGAAGATGTCGGTGCTAACATTTCAGGCATACCGGGTCCGCCTTTTGGTCCTTCGTAACGAATGACGACGACATGTCCCGCACGAACTGTTCCGTTGTCAATGATTTCAATCGCTTCTTCTTGTGAATTACAAACGATTGCTTCGCCTGTAAATGTTCGAATAGAAGGATCGACACCTCCAACTTTAATGACGCCGCCTTTCGGTGCAAGATTTCCGAACAATACGGAAAGCCCTCCGACTGGACTGTACGGATTTTCTTTTCGACGAATGACTTCATCGTTTTTAATTTCCGCATGTTGGACATTTTCATAAATCGTTTTACCTGTAACTGTCATACGATCTTTATGAATTGCGCCGTCAATCGATGCGAGTTCTTTAATAATGGCGCTGACGCCTCCTGCTAAATGAACGTCATGCATCGAGTAGTGAGAGGCCGGACTAATTTTCGCTAAGTACGGAATACGTTCTGCTACTTTGTTAATGTCTTCTACATCGTAGTCAATTTCTGCTTCGTGTGCGATAGCAAGCGTATGAAGAACTGTATTCGTTGAACCGCCCATCGCCATATCGAGTGCGAAAGCATCATCGATTGCTTCTTTCGTAATAATATCACGTGGTTTAATATCTTCTTTCACCATGCGCATTAAATGTTGTACACCTTCTCGAATGAGACGATGACGTTCATCACTCGTTGCGACGATCGTACCGTTGCCAGGTAATGTCATACCGAGCATCTCTGTTAAAGTGTTCATCGAGTTCGCTGTAAACATCCCTGAACAAGAACCGCATGTCGGACAAGCATTTTGTTCAATGTCGAGTAATTCTTCTTCTGACATTTTACCTTCTTTGTAAGAGCCGACACCTTCAAAAACAGAAGCAAGAGAGAGGGGATCACCTTTTGATGATACGCCACCTTCCATCGGACCGCCTGTTACGACGATAGAAGGTACATTCGTTCGAACTGCCGCCATCAGCATACCTGGCGTAATTTTGTCACAGTTCGGGATGTAAAATACACCGTCAAACCAGTGCGCATTAATGACTGTCTCTGCGGAATCTGCAATAAGTTCACGACTCGGTAACGAATAACGCATTCCGATATGTCCCATCGCAATTCCATCATCGACGCCTATTGTATTAAATTCGAACGGCACACCGCCTGCACGTCGTATTTCTTCTTTAACGACTTCCGCAAAGACATTTAAATGCATATGTCCTGGGATAATATCTATATAAGAGTTACAAACGCCGATAAACGGCTTGTTCATATCTTCTAATTTAACGCCCGTCGCATATAACAAACTCCGATGCGGTGCACGATCGATTCCTTTCGTAATCATGTCACTGCGCAAAGGTTGCGGATCGACGACTTCTTTTTTATCATCTTTCATACAATCTCTCCTCATCCTAGCAGTTCCACAGTTTTCATTATTATTTGATTCAACTGAATTGTGTGACAAATCAAATTATTCAAGTGGATTAGAAGCTATCATAGCCCGTCCATTTCGGAAAGTCAACACTATTTACAAAGTTTTTTGTCAATTCAAAATTCTTTTACTAATTGTATCCGCTTACAACTCGTTCCCCTTCTTCTTTTTATATTTCATAAAGAAGAAGGGACTCTTTTTAATGATATAAACGACGAAAATCTTCTTCTATATAATGCGTCTCTTTTTTCCACTGTTCGCAATACGACAATAAAATATGGAGACGTTGGTGCTGCATTTGTAAAACATACGGTGAACGGTCGACGAGGATCCAATCGCCATTTGGAAATATGACCCGCGTTTCATCTGACGTCTTCTTTAATTGAAAAGTATGTTGAAATATAAACATATTGTTCGGGTCATCGAATGAATGTGTTGGAAAAGCACCGACTTTACACGGTTCAATGATGATCGGCAACTTTTTCGTAAATCCTGTTAAACGTTTTGTCACTTTACGCCTTCCTTCTACTGTAGAAAAAGTATGTAAACATAAGCGATCCATCCATTCACGTGGTGTTCTTTTCGAAAAATAGCGTCCATCTTTCGTTACAATTTCGGAACGATTTGGTTCGATGAATGAAGGAAGTATCGCATAAATTTTATAGATCAGTGACATGCTCCTCCCCCTTTCACCAACAGTATAAAATATTTTCTCCTTTTTTCAATATGAATAGGACACATTTTTAAAATATAGGCAGACGTTTTTAAAAAACACTCTTCCTTTTTTTCCTTTTAACCGATTCGTCTCTATTTGTCATTTGTTTTATTCTGAAGTCACCTAGGAATTTTCGATTGTGCACAGTCGCTTGATGGAGGATAGAGATGACATTTGAACAAGTGTTATCCCAATATGAACCGATGCTTTACAAAATGATGCACCGGTTACACATTTACCGAAATGAAGATGATTTTTTACAAGTCGGACGGATTGCGCTTTGGCAAGCGTATGAAAAATTCGACGAGACGAAAGGTACTTTTTCTGCATTCGCTTACGTATCGGTCCGAGGTGCGATGTTAGATGAGTTGAAGCGCCAAGCAAAACATAATGTAACGATCGGAGTCGAACAACAGACGTTAGCACAATATGCGAGTGAAACGAGAGACGACACTCTATTTTTATTGAAACAATTGCTCACAGAAGAGGAACAATCTCTTTTATTTTCACTTTACTTATACGGAAAAACGTATGAACAATTAGCCGAGGAAGAAGGGGTAACGGTCGGTGCGATTAAAAAAAGACGTCAACGAATCGTTCAAAACATTCGTCAACGTCTTCCTGCTTCTTTATTTTTTCAAAACGACGTCTTGCTGTGAGACGTCGTTTTCCTGTCGATTAATAATGAACACTTTTTGCTAAATGGCATTTTGAACACTTTTTATACGTTCGATTGTCGATAAATACATGGTCGCACGTTTGTTGGATCGTGCGGAGTTTTCGTTCAAGTTGTTCAATCTGACGTTCATGTTGCTCAATCGATGAAATTAATTGTTGCACTTCTGACATCTTTTGAACTCCTTCCGTTTATCTGCTAAACGTTGTAGTACATATACACACGAGCCATTTGAATCGTTTATTGGTACAATTGACCACCTTTTTGGCGGAATTCTTCTGCTTTTTGTTTCATACCTTCTTCGATTTTTTCGCGTTCTGCATATTTTCGGACGTCTTGTGAAATACGCATACTACAAAACTTCGGTCCACACATCGAACAGAAATGCGCCACTTTCGCTCCTTCTGCTGGCAATGTTTCGTCGTGGTATTCCATCGCGCGTTCTGGGTCTAAACTTAAGTTAAATTGGTCGCGCCAACGGAATTCGAAACGTGCTTTCGATAAAGCGTCGTCTCGTTTTTGAGCAGTCGGATGTCCTTTCGCTAAATCCGCTGCGTGTGCTGCTAATTTATACGTAATAACCCCTTCGCGAACGTCGTCTTTGTTCGGTAATCCTAAATGTTCTTTCGGCGTAACGTAGCAAAGCATCGCTGTCCCCATCCAGCCGATCATTGCTGCACCGATTGCGGATGTAATATGGTCATAAGCTGGCGCAATGTCTGTCGTCAATGGGCCTAATGTATAAAATGGTGCTTCATCACACATTTCGAGTTGCTTGTCCATATTTTCTTTAATTTTATTCATCGGTACGTGTCCTGGACCTTCTACCATCACCTGTACGTCATACTCCCAAGCAATACGCGTTAATTCCCCTAACGTTTTCAATTCTGCAAATTGCGCTTCGTCATTCGCATCGGCAATCGATCCTGGACGTAATCCGTCACCGAGTGAAAATGAAATGTCGTATTCCGCCATAATTTCACAAATTTCGCGGAAGTTCGTATATAAAAAGTTTTCTTCATGGTGTAACATACACCATTGCGCCATAATAGAACCCCCACGTGAAACGATACCTGTAACACGCTCTGCTGTTAACGGAACGTAACGTAACAATACACCAGCGTGAATCGTAAAGTAATCGACACCTTGCTCTGCTTGTTCGATTAACGTATCACGATAAATTTCCCACGTTAAAGCACCTACATCTCCATTTACTTTTTCGAGTGCTTGATAAATCGGTACTGTACCGACGGGAACAGGTGCATTCCGAATGATCCATTCGCGTGTCGTATGGATATTTTTACCTGTTGATAAATCCATAATCGTATCTGCGCCCCAACGTGTCGCCCACGTCATTTTTTCTACTTCTTCACTAATCGATGATGTAACCGCTGAGTTCCCAATATTCGCATTCACTTTCACGTGGAAATTTCGTCCGATAATCATCGGTTCTGCTTCTGGGTGATTAATGTTCGCTGGTAAAATCGCACGTCCTAATGCAATTTCATTACGAACGAACTCCGGCTCTACTCCTTCACGTATTGCGACGAACTCCATTTCTGGCGTAATAATACCACGCTTTGCATAATGCATTTGCGTCACTGTTTTTCCACGTTTTGCACGTAACGGACGGCGATTATTTTTCGGAAATGGTGTATCGTTTTTCGGGCTGCCTGCCATATATCCGTTATCTTCTGGCTTTACTACGCGCCCTTCGTATTCTTCTACGTCTTCACGGTCTAAAATCCACGGACGTCGAATATCCGGTAATCCTTTATCGATTGCTACGACATGCTCTGGGTCCGTGTAAGCACCACTCGTATCATAAACGCGAAACGGTTCATTCGGAATTTCGCCTCCGTCTGTTTCAGTCGGCGATAACTCAATTTCACGCATCGGTACACGAATATCCGGACGACTCCCTTCTACATACACTTTTTGACTCGCTGGAAATTGTGGATGAATATGAATATTGTCTAAATTGTCTTTCGTTGCCATGTCAATCGTCTCCTCGTATTGTTTTCGAGTAAACTAATTGACTCGCCACCAAGTTGGAGTATTTTTGTATTTTTGTTTATTAAAAAAGCCGAGTCCTCGCCATTTTTAAAAAACGGCATACTGGACCCGGCTCGAAAAGGAGACTACTTCTCCTACAAACTCGAATTTGAATACTTCCCCACGCTGGTATGAGCCAGATCAGGTCCAAAGGGTTAGGAAATCGACAATTTCCCTCTCAGTCCTGTCTACAGGACACCCCTAGTTCACTCTATTTGAATTACACCTTCATTATAAGAGAGTGTTATTAATTGTCAAGCGCTTTCAAAAACGCTCGATTCGTTCAATCACAAAAATAAGCGACGTCTCGTTCATTTCAAGATGTACTTCTTCTCCTTCTTTTTTACCTAACATCGCACGCCCGAGCGGACTTTCTGTCGAAATGAGCCCTTCGTCAATGTTCGCTTCTAATGGAGAAACGAGTACGTATTGTTCTTGTTCTTCTTCGCCTTTTTCTACTAGTGTGACACGGACACCTATCGTTACTTCTGTCGGCGTCACTTCTTCTACAATGATCGCTCGTTTAAGCTGATGTTTTAACGACTGAATTTCATCACGTACATCTGTCGATTCATCGACGAATGCTTGATACATCGGATCTTCCGAAAAATCGCAAAATGCACGGGCTGCTTCTACTTTTTGTTGGACTTTTTGAAGTTCTTCCGTTTCGAGTCGCTGCAGTTTCCGCTTCAACGCCTCATATCCTTTTTTGGTCATCTCGTAAGACATGAAACTCTTCCTTTCTTTAAATAGACTGTCGATCGATTTTTACTTGGAGTCGCTCTCCTTCAAGCCACGTTAAATCCGTTAAATGATCAACGTTTACATGGTCTTTGAAATGTTGCTGGCATTTCGCTAAATTGTCCGTCAACTCCGGAAAATTCCCGACGTAAATATTTCCTTCAATAACATCTTCTAAATTAAAGTACCCCATATGTACTTCTTCTTCTCCTGGAATTGAAACGTGAATCCACAGTAATGTACGATTTCCCTCATATGTTCGCACTTCATTGTCAAATTGTAAGTAGTTTGCTTTCTTCTGTTCGAGACGGGTCTTTTCATACGACGCAAAAGCATTTTCGACGAATTGTTCAAATGTTTCTTTCTTTTCCCATTCTTGAATGACGGGTTGTACTTTTTCTAACAATTGCTCCATCGTGTCTACTTCTTCCACTTGTCCTTTACCGACGAGTTGCCCATACGTATACATTGCATGAATTAATTTTTCTAATTTTTTATCCAATCGTGCACCTCTTTTTAAAATTTTTATCTTTTTTTCCGTTTTTCTTTCCTTTTTTGTTACTTCCTTTACGATTAAGTAGTTCTTTTTTACCATTTAGTGAAAAGTTGTATGAAAATAAGTGTTTATACTCTATAATGTATCTTTATACAGAATTTATACGTTATTTGGAGTGATGATGATGAAGAAGAAATTCCCACTTTCGACGTGGTTATTATTTATCGTACCATCTTTACTCGGGATTACATTATTTATGATTCCGATGAAGTTTTCAGACGGTTCGACAAGTATTCCCGTCGCACATTTTGCGGATTTATTAATGAATGTTATACAATCTTATATGCCTTTAATTGGAACAATTGTCATGACGATTTCAGCGATTATCGGTATTTTCTTTTTAATACGTAGCGGAAAACCGACAAAATATAAAACGTTAAATAGCTTGTTCAACGTTACACCATTTTGGGTTGGAACACGTATACTCGCTGCTGTTTTCGCTTTCCTCGTCTTTTTCAAAATAGGACCTGAAGCGATTTGGAGCGGTGATACGGGTGGTCTATTACTTTCAAAAGAAGGACTCGTAACGATGCTATTTACTGTATTTTTATTCGCTGGCTTTTTACTACCGTTGCTTTTGAATTTCGGTTTGCTTGAATTTTTCGGAACGTTAATGGTTAAAATTATGCGTCCTTTATTCAAATTACCGGGTCGTTCTTCTGTCGACGCACTGACGTCTTGGATCGGAGATGGAACGATCGGTGTTTTACTGACGAGTCGTCAATATGAAGAAGGACATTACACACAAAAAGAAGCAGCCATTATCGGAACGACTTTCTCTGTCGTCTCTATTACATTTACGATTGTTATTTTAAAAACAGTTGGATTAGAAGATTACTTTTTACCCTTTTACGGTACAGTCGCATTAATCGGATTTATCCTCGCTTTCATTATGCCACGGATTTATCCACTCGCACAGAAAAAAGATGTCTATATTGATGGATCGAAACCGACAAAAGATGCAGAAACAATTCCAGAGGGTTATACTGCCTTCACACTCGGAACAGAACGTGCATTAGAAAAAGCAGAACAAAACCGTTCGATTAGTCGCTTCATCGGAGATGGAACGAAAAACGTGCTCGATATGTGGTTCGGTGTTATTCCTGTCGTCATGGCATTCGGAACGACAGCGTTAATCATCGCAGAATATACACCTGTTTTCACAATTTTAGGAAAGCCTTTCGAACCGTTACTGGCGTTACTTCAAATTCCACAAGCTGCAGAAGCAGGACAACTAATGGTCGTCGGATTTGCCGATATGTTTTTACCGGCTATTTTAGCAGCAGGATTCATTACAGAGCCGATTACATTATTCGTTGTCGCTGTTATTGCAGTAACTCAATTAATTTTCATGGCTGAAGTAGGAGGACTTCTCTTAGGATCAAAAATCCCTGTGAACTTTTGGGAACTTGTCGTCATTTTCGTCATCCGTACGTTAGTCGCTTTACCGATCGCTGCTGGAATTGCCCACTTACTCTTTTAAATTGTCAAACACTTTTCATATTTTAATGAAAAGTGTTTTTTTACTTTTTTTCTTCTTTCCTTTTATTTTTTTATTAAAAATAAATCGACTTCTATTATAATTTATTCATCTTTTTAAAATTTTATCCTTTTTTACACTATCATTTTACTTAAAAACCCATCGCTCTAATACTTTCATCACAATTACATGTTATATTAGTAGTATCCATTACACATGAGAAAGGACGGATAAAGATGAATAGTCACATTCAACGTAAATTTTTCTATGCGTTCGGAACATTAATTGCGCTCATACTCATCGTCGGTGGTTTAAACTACTTTACGATGAAAAATACGACTGCAGAATATTCTGAACTACTCGAACATGAAGTGAACCAAATTAACTTACTCGATGAAATTCTCGTCATTCAAGGACAAATTGCAACTGATATTCGAGGTTTCATCATTTTCAAAAATGAAAGCTTCATCGATCTCGTACATGAAAAAGAAGCGTTACGGGAAGAAACACTGACGCAATTAAAAGCACTCACAGAAGAAATGGAAATTGACGGTGCAGTCGAACAACTTGAAACATTACAAGCCCAAGTCGATGAATATGAACAATTAACTTTGACGATGTTAGAAACAGCTCGTACTGGTGGTGTAGAAGATATTCAACGTGTCGGTCAAAATATGAACAAACGCTACGAAGCGATCATGGACCAAACAGAAGCGATTAAAACGGAATCGGTTCAAATTTTGAATGAAACAGATCAACAGTTAACGAAGTCGACACAGACCGCTATCTTTTGGAATGCCATCTTAATTATCGGTTCAGCAATTGTCGGTTTAACGATTGCATATGTTGTCGGCCGTAATATTGCAAATCCTATTCGTACGTTAACAAACCATATGCATGAAATGGCAAACGGAAACTTACGTTTATCACCACTTCCGATCAAAGGAAACGATGAAATTGCTCAAATGAGTACATCGTTCAACGAAATGTTAACGAGTTGGAAAAATTTATTGTATCGTATGCGTGATTCATCCAATGAACTCGCTGCACAATCAGAACAATTATCTGCGAGCTCGGAGGAAAGTTTAGCGTCGAGCGAAATTGTTGCAAGTTCAGCTGAACAAAATATGGAAAATAGTGAACGTCAAGCAGGGTATATCGAACAAACCGCACAAGCGGTAAACGAAGTCTCACATGGAATCGAAGACATTTCCCGTAGTAACGAAGAAATGTTAACATCAGCAGCTGATATGAGTGACTCCGTACAAAACGGTATGAACGTCATTCGTGACGTCTCAACACATATGACAGAAATTGACGCAACGATTCAACAGTCTACAAATATGATGGAAAATATGGCGAAAAAATCAGCCGAAATTCAAGAAGTATCATCCCTCATTACGAATATTTCAGAACAGACGAACTTACTCGCTTTAAACGCAGCGATTGAAGCAGCACGTGCGGGAGAACACGGCGCAGGATTTGCCGTCGTTGCCAACGAAGTCCGTCATTTAGCAGAAGAATCGCACCAATCTGCTGCTAAAATTGAAGAAATGATCGCAGACGTGTCAAATGCTTCTCAACAAGCAGTCGAATCGATTTTAGCCGGACAAGCGAAAGTGTCCGACGGTTTAACACGTACACAAGACTCGCTCGTCGTCTTTAACGAAATTGAATCGTCTGTCCGAACAGTCAATGATGTCATTTCGACGATTTCAGCAGCAATTGAAGAAATTCAGGCGATGACAGAAAGCGTAACGACGAACTCGAACAACTTACGCGACTTAGCAGAACAATCAGCAAACGGTGCACAAGAAACAGGTGCTGCAACAGAAGAACAACTCGCTGCAATGCAAGAAATTACGTCGAGTACAGAAGCGCTCGCAAAACTGGCAGAAGATTTACAAGATGAAATTCAACGTTTCCAATTATAACGGAAAAGAACGAAAACCGAGTCCCCTCGTAAAGGTGGCTCGGTTTTTCTTTATAGTGTAACAACTCGCAGTTCATATACTACTTCTGATATCTTTTTTTCAAAAAATGAACGACACGATCTCCTACTTCTTCTGTCGTTTTCGTTCCTCCCATATCTCCTGTGACGTACTCGCCTTCGACGAGGACATCTTCAATCGCCTGAATAATCCGTTTACCGTGATCGGTTCTTCCAAAATGATCACACATTTGACTTGCCGACCAAATGGCTGCGAGTGGATTTGCTTTATTTTGACCCATAATGTCAGGCGCTGAGCCGTGGACGGGTTCAAACATCGAAGGATAACGTCGTTCTGGATCTAAGTTGGCACCTGCTGCAAGTCCCATCCCTCCCGCTAATGCTGCTCCGATATCTGTTAAAATATCGCCAAATAAATTAGACGTGACGACGACTTCGAATCGTCCAGGATCATTTAACATATGCATCGCTGCCGCGTCGACTAAATAAGAAGCCGTCGGAATATGTGGATATTGCTGACTTACTTCTTCAAAAATTTCATCCCAAAAAACCATTGAATAATTTAATGCATTGGCTTTACTAATACTCGTCACCGTTTTTCCTAGTCGGTCCGCTAGCTCGAATGCATATCGAATGACACGCTCTGTTCCGTGGCGTGAAAACACACCCGTTTGTAATACAACTTCATTCGGCTTTCCTTTATATAACCAGTCACCGGCACCTGAATATTCACCTTCTGTATTTTCACGAACGAAAATCATATCAATATTTTCTGTCGTACCATGTTGAATGACTGTCGGTGCTCCTTTTATTAATTTCACAGGACGTAAGTTGACGTATTGATCAAATGCTTTCCGAATAATTAAAAGTAAATCCCACAGTGAAATATGATCAGGTACGTCTGGACGTCCGACCGCTCCTAAATAAATCGCATCGAATGACCGAAGTTGTTCGATCCCGTCATCTGCCATCATTTTGCCATTTTCAACATAGTAATCACATCCCCATGGAAAATATGTATACTCGAGTTGAAACGTTGAATCCAGCATTTGGAGTGTATTCAACACTTTAACCCCTTCGCGTATCACTTCTGGACCGATGCCATCCCCTTCAATTACTGCTATTTGTTTCACCATTTTTCATTCCCCTTTCTTTACTCTTCTATTATACAATAATTTCTCGACGAACTTCTCTTTCATACGAAAAAACATCCCCTCCTTCTAACATAATAAAAGGAGAAGATGTTTTATAGTTTATTTCGTTTCTGCTTCGTTCCAATCTTGAGGTATCGTTAACGTATGGAACACTTCGTTCGTCGAAACGTCTTGAACATCTAATTGAACCGATAATGCTTCTTCTGTTTTACCCGCATAAGCTTGTTCTAATAAAGCAGCATAACCGATGCCGAGCAAACTAAAGCTTTCTAAACTATTTTCATATGCTTCGCGATCAACGATAATCGTATAATGATCAAATGCTGAATTGACTTTGATTTCTTGAATAGATGGAAAATCTTCCCCATCGCTCATTTCTTGTAACATCTCTTTTATATTGTGACGCATTTCTTTTAACGACTGCTCATATTTCGCACGTGGAACAGTAAATGATACGGATCCGTCATCATTATAACGAACACCTTTCATCTCTTCTTTTTCTCGAAAATCACCTTGTTCTACTAATTGTTTCGGAATCGTAATATCAACGGTCGTCATTTTTTTATCTACAAGACCTTTATCATCTTCTTTGGAACACCCACTCAATCCAACGACTAAACATAAACTGACGATGAACGCTATCATCCACTTTTTCATTGTTTTGGCTCCTCTACTCGTTTCATTCATTTTACCATAGTCCAATTTAAAACGTGCCGTTTTATATACCCGTTAGTATAGAACAAAAAAACGACCCACTCTCTAAAGAAAGTGGATCGTTTTGATTATGCGGTACGACGTGTTAAATATGCACCTGCTGCAATAAACATCATAGCAAATACGATAAGCATATAATCGATCGATTGACCTGTTTGTGGAAGCATTGGTTTTTGATTCGTTTCTTTTTCTCCTAATACTTCACCGTCGTTTTTCGTTGTTTCCGCTTTGTCGTTATTTTCTGTAACGCCTGCTACTAATTCTTCTTCTGGTGTTACTGGTTTTTCTTCAACTGATGGAAGTTCTGTTCCATCTTCTGGTGTTACTGGTTTTTCTTCAATTGACGGAAGTTCTGTTCCATCTTCTGGTGTTACTGGTTTTTCTTCAATTGATGGAAGTTCTGTTCCATCTTCTGGTTCTACTGGTGTTGGGTCTGTTGATGTATTACCACCGCCACCGCCACCTGTTGTTGGTTTTTCTGGTTCTGTTGGCTCAACTGGTTTCGTTGGCTCTGTCGGTGTTGTTGGTTTCTCTTCGATTGAAGGTTTTTCTTCACCGTTTTCTGGTTCTACTGGCGTTGGGTCTGTTGGTGTATTACCACCGCCACCACCTGTTGTTGGTTTTTCTGGTTCTGTTGGCTCAACTGGTTTCGTTGGCTCTGTCGGTGTTGTTGGTTTCTCTTCGATTGAAGGTTTTTCTTCACCGTCTTCTGGTTCTACTGGCTCTGTTGGTTCTGTTGGCTCAACTGGTTCCGTTGGTTCTGTTGGTGTTGTTGGTTTTTCTACTAAATCAATCGTTGTTTCACAATTGTCTTCTGAACCTTTAACAACTTGAATGTGGTCTCCATTGATAATCACTTCATACCAGTTACCTGGTGTAAGTGGTTCTTCTGTAACAAATTGACCGTTTGCATCTGTTGTACCTTCTGATACGACGTTGCCGTTTTCATCAACGATTTGAACCGTTGCATCTTCGACAATTTCACCGTCTTTTTTCACGTTTACTGTGAAGTCTTCACATACGTTTTTAGCTGGTACTTCTGTTAAGTCAACTGTAATTTCACAGTTCTCTTCTGAACCTTTTACTTCTACTGTTTCTTTTTCGTAACCGTCTTTTTCAACTGTTACTGTGTAGTCTTTTCCTGGCTGAAGCGGTTGTTTAGTAACAAATGTTCCTTCTTCCACTGTACCTTCTTCTACTACATTTCCTGCTTCATCTGTGATCGTCACTGTTGAACCGTTTTCTGTGTTCACCGTGAAGTTTTCACATACGTCTTTAACTGGTACTTCTGTTAAGTCAACTGTAATTTCACAGTTCTCTTCTGAACCTTTTACTTCTACTGTTTCTTTTTCGTAACCGTCTTTTTCAACTGTTACTGTGTAGTCTTTTCCTGGCTCAAGCGGTTGTTTAGTAACAAATGTTCCTTCTTCCACTGTACCTTCTTCTACTACATTTCCTGCTTCATCTGTGATCGTCACCTTTGAACCGTTTTCTGTGTTCACCGTGAAGTTTTCACATACGTTTTTCTCTGGTGTTAAGTTGATTTCAACTTTACAGTTTTCATCTACTTGAACTGGCTTTGTTACTGTTTCATAACCGTCTTTTTCAACTATTACTGTGTAGTCTTTTCCTGGCTCAAGTGGTGTCGCTTTAATATACTGTCCATCTGGCATATTGTTACCTGCTGCTGCTTTTCCACCTGTCGTTCCTGATGCTACGATTTTGTCACCTTGTTTAATCGTTACTTTTGCATCGTTTACTAATTTTTCTCCATCTTTTACAGTGACTATGAAGTTTTCACATACGTTTTTAGCTGGTACTTTTGTTAATTCTACCGTTACTTCACAGTTGTCTTCTGAACCTGTTACATCTTTTGTTGCTGTTTCGTAACCTTCTTTTTCAACTGCTACTGTGTAGTCTTTTCCTGGCTCAAGTGGGTTTTTAGTAACGAATGTACCGTCTGTCACTGTACCTTCTGAAATGACTTCTTTTGTTTCTTTATCTGTGATCGTCACCTTTGAACCGTTTTCTGTATTCACCGTGAAGTTTTCACATACGTTTTCCGGTACTGTTGGTTCTTTCGGCTCGGAAGGTTCTGTTGTTTGTTCTTTTTTGTTCACTACTTCTTTTGTAAAGCTTTTTTCTTGGTCAAACTTAAGCATAACGTCCATTGCTTCTTCATTTAACACATAGCCTACTGGTGCTTTTGTTTCTACTAATGTGTAGTGACCACCAGTAATGTCAGCGATTGTCGCTTGTACATTTTCATCTGTTGTAAATGTTTGGACGACATTGCCTTCATTATCTTTCAAATCGAACGTTGCACCTTGTAAAGGTGTTCCTGCTTCATCTATTTTAACAACTGTAAATGAACCGCGATACTTCGCAAGTTCACCTTGTGACCAAGCGCCACCGAATTTTTCAACGAATGTTGAAGTACTTTGTGACTGTCCACCATGCGGTGTAATTGTTGCGGAGTTGCTCCAACCTGCGACATTTTCATCTGTAATTTTTGTGCTGTAGTAAATCGTTGCATTGTACTTTTGAACGGGATAGTCTAAACGATACGTACGTAACTGCATTGAAATTGAATTCTCCGTAACTGAATGACTATCAACGTGTTGACTATTTTTATAATCAACTGTCTGACCGTTAATTCCTACTGAAACAGTTTCAGGAAGAATGTGATGGCCATGACCTGGAGTATCTGTAAAGTTGATCATGTCGTATGTTAAATCACCGTTCAATTCAACTGTCCAATTAATGATTGAAGGATCTTCCATCGAACGTGTTCCCCATTTACCTAAGTCACGTCCTGTCGTCCCGCCAGTGTTTCCAGTCGAACCGTCTCCTGCATCGACTTCTACTTGACCAACTGCAACTCCATTGATGTAAATTGTTTCATTATGTTTCCCAGAGTTTTCTTGGAACTTTAATTGTGCTCCGAATTCAAAGCCACCTGAAAGGTTGTCTTGACCATTGACTCGGTCGTCAAATGTACAAGTCATTACACCGTTTGCTGGTTCACAAACACCGTGATCCATTTGGAGTGTTTGATTCGCAACATTTAAGAAGTGTGGATAAGAAACTTCGAAATAATCTCCTGATTGAACTGTCGTTCCTGGAGTAATGTTCCAATCCATTTTAATACCAATTTGATCTCCATTATGGTAAGTATCTTTATTTCCT
>JASLJC010000136.1 GCA_030152585.1 Savagea sp.
GATGAAGAAGTGTTCGTTTGTCAAAATCAACTCGTTTCAAGTCGAAATCCAGATGACTTACCTGCATTTGAAAGAGAAGCATTAAAACGATTACGAGAAGAATAAATGAGAGTTATTAGATAACTAAAAACCTAGCATCTATTGAATTTACCTCAATAGATGCTAGGTTTTATGTGTATATGCTTATGTTGAATGTTCGCGCAGCGGATAAAGAAAAGTAGAGGATATGCTTTCGTCGGAAAAAGTACAAATACGCGCATTTCCTCCTCCGCCAAATTTATCTTTTTGCCAGTTTTGAAATGCTTGAAAAACGGGGCGGTTCGCTTCATTTAAATCCAAACGCTCTGCTGTAAATTGGTCAACATGATGGCCAGAGAAAACACCTCGTAATGTATCCCAATGTTTAAAATAGTGTTGCCATAACATCTCCCCATCGAGTCCATCTTTCGTCGGTTTGTAGCGAAGAGGGTAGTGTCGACACTGATCTCCTTTCGTTACTCGTTTCCCCGTGTGACATAAATAACTATGGGTTACAACGAATAAAGGAATCGTTAAGTGACGAGCGATGCGATCTGCCCATTCCATCACTTCGCGTCTCGGTGCTAATTCGAGTGAAAGAAAAGCGAACGTTCCCGTATCATAAAAACTATTTTCTGTCCGATTTCGTTCAAACGAAGTCGTAAATGCAGACTGGCTCGCTAATAAATGCCCAATATATTGTTGGAAACTGTTTAAAGATCGATTGGACGATTGTAATGTATCGAAATCGTGATTCCCCGTCGCACAAATGATCGGTACTTTTAAATGGTTCCATCGCTGTATCGCGCGTCGAATCTGTTTCCATTGCTTTTTAGATGCTCCGTCATTTACGAGGTCGCCAACATGTACGATAGCATCAAATGGTTCGTGTTTATGTGCTCGTTCATATTGCGATTGGATATGAATACCGAGTGCTGAATCGAGTGTGACAACATTTTGTGTATCTCCAATAATGAGAAAACGCATGTTAGATGTCCTTTCATCATTTAATGGTCTTGTTTTTTTGAACGTGATAATGCAGCAAACTGTGCCAGTCGTTTTTGTACTTTTGCATAAACCGAACCTTCTAAAAATGAACCGTCTTCTTGTCGACCAGCAGGTAAATTAGTTAAAATTTCAATTCCTTGTTCAATCGTTTGAACCGCATAAATGTGGAATTTCCCTTTTTGAACGGCATCTACGATATCTTCGCGTAACATTAAATTTTGTATATTGGCATAAGGAATCATAACACCTTGTGAACCTGTGAGATGACGAGATTGACAAAGGTCAAAAAATCCTTCTATTTTTTCATTGACGCCACCGATTGGTTGAATTTCTCCTTTTTGATTGACAGATCCTGTCACGGCAATGCCTTGTTGAAGAGGAACTTTCGCCAAGCTAGAAAGTAAAGCATACAATTCTGTACTAGAAGCACTATCTCCGTCAACTCCACCATAGGATTGTTCGAAAGCGATATGTGCAGTTAAAGAAAGAGGTTCTTTTTGAGCAAAAGTTTCTCCTACATACCCTTCTAAAATATACATTCCTTTATTGTGAATATTTCCACTTAACTTACTTTCTCTTTCAATATTGACAATTCCACGATTACCTGAAAAAGTAGTTGCTGTAATACGAGAAGGTTTACCGAATCGATATTGACCTAAATCATACACTGCAAGACCGTTTACTTGTCCAATCATGTCTCCTTCTGTATCGATGAAAATCGTACCGTCTTCGATTTGTTCTTGTACTTTTTCTTCATACAGTCGATTTCGATAATGACGTTCTTCAATCGCTTGTTCTACATATGTTTTATTAACGAGCGTTGCACCATCTAATGTCGCCCACGTATTTGCTTCATAAATGATTTCTACTTGTTCGTTAAATTGAGTAGACATCTTTTGTTGATGATCTGAAATACGCATACTATACTCAACGAGTGCAGCAACCGCATCTTTTGTGAAGTGCAATAAGCCATCTCGTTCACTACGTGTATGGATAAAACGAGCTAATTTGTTCATATTGTCGTAAGTTGCTTGCATGTCAATATCAAAATCGACTTTCATTTTGAATAGTTTTCGGAAATCTTCATCTTGTTCATACAATAGTTGATATAAATAAGAGTTACCGATAAAAATTACTTTTACATCAAGAGGGATCGGTTCAGGTTGTAAAGATGTAGTCGCCATGAGACCTGCAGATTCTGCAATGTTTTCAATCGTTAATTCTTTATGAAGTAATGCTCGCTTTAATCCTTCCCAAGCATAATTATTCGTTAAAATATCAAGTACTTGAATGATTAAATAACCACCATTTGCTTGGTGTAAATAGCCTGGTCGAATATGTGTGAAATCGGTACTCATGACACCCATACGGCTTTCATACTCTACTTTTCCAACGACATTGTAATAGGTTGGGTTTTCGGCGATGACGACGGGAGCACCTTCTGTCTTTTCGTGATGAATGAAAAGATTCACTTCATATTTTTCGTGATGTGCTTCTGTTTGTCGACTTTGTGTTAACAATTGAACGAGAGCTTCTTCTTTCGTTTCTTCATATTGAACGAAGGTATCAATGTTTTTTAAAATATCTTCTTGTACTTTTTCAATATATTCAAGAACAGCTGTCTCATCGGCGTAAGATTCCTTTAATTTATTTAAATGATAACCCGCTGCGCCAAGTGCGACTTGTTTATCTAGTGCATCAAGTTGTTCTGTCATCGTTAATTCGATTTCTCGAATTTGATCCATATATGATTGAATCATTGGTTGTACTTGATTACTTTTTTGTTCAATGATATCTATTTCTTCTTGATCGAGCATTGCAAACTCTTCTTCTGTTAACGGTTTTCCTTTTTTTATCGGTACTGTAGCAAGACCACCGCGAATCGCCTGTAATAAAAATCCGGCTTTCTTCGCATGCTGTTCCATCTCTTTTGCTAATTGTGTCGTAACCGCTTCGTGTGTTGCAATCAGTTGTTCTCGTTCTGATGTATAACTTTCTTCTTCGAAAGCACGCGGAATATCTTGATTCAAATTTTTTAAAAGTGTTTCCATATCGTCTTTTAAAAGACGACCTCGACCTCGTTGTAATTTTAACACACGTGGTTTTGTCGGCTCGTCGAAATTGTAAACGTAACACCAATCATATAATGTCGTTTTTTGTTTAGCGAAATCTTCAATAATCGAGCGAGTAAACGTCGTTTTTCCTGTGCCAGATGGTCCTGCGACATAAATATTGTATCCGTCTTGTTTCATGTGCAATGCAAATTGCATCACTTTCGTTCCACGGGGTTGACCTAAAATAGAAGAAAGTGCAGGTACTTCGGCTGTCGTTTCAAAATCGAACTGTTTAGGGTCAATCGTTCGACGTAATTGTTCAGGTTTTAATTGACATAATTGTTTCATATCCATTGTATCCACTCATTTCTTTTTGATTACTACTACTATACACGAATTTTAAATAGTAGAAACGTTTCCATCGTGTGAAAACAAGACGAAAAAGCGTATAATAGAAAAAGGAGGTGCTTTATGACACACGTCTCAAAGTTTATCGTTGATGTGACGACAAAACGACTCGTTCATCGACGTGATACAATAACAGAAGCATGCGATATTGAGCAATTACCTCAAACGGTTGATGTCGATATGGACTACACAGAACGTTTTGAAGGTATTTTTACCGGATGCCCTCATTGTTATCCAGAAAAAGCAGAGCAAGAAAATTAATTAGAAAAAGTCGTCCTCGCTTACGAAAGGTAAGCGTGAACGACTTTTTTAATGATACTTATTTATTATTGATGTTTTGCGCGAAATGCTTCCATAAAATCAGCGAGCGCTTGACAAGCGGCCATTGGGACAGCATTGTAAGCAGAAGCACGGCAACCACCGACAGAACGGTGACCATTTAAACCGACAAAACCAGCTTCTTTTGCTTCTTCTAAAAACTGTTTCTCGAGTGCTTCATCTGCTAAACGGAATGTAATATTCATTAAAGAACGGCTCTCTTTTTCAGCATGACCTGTATAAAAACCATCTGATTCGTCAATCGCATTATAAATGAGTGCTGCTTTTTGTTCGTTACGTGCATGGATCGCTTCGAGTCCGCCTTCTTCTTCAATCCATTTTAATACTTCACCTAACATATAAATACCAAATGTAGGCGGTGTGTGGTAAAGTGAATTTTTCTCTACGTGAGTAGCATATTTTAAAACTGTCGGATTTTCTTTTTTCGCTGTTTCTAAAAAGTCTTTACGAATAATTGCAACTGTTACGCCAGAAGGACCTAAGTTTTTTTGTGCACCTGCATAGATCATTGCAAACTTTTCGATGTCAACAGGACGTGACATAATGTCGCTTGACATATCTGCGATTAAAGGTGCATCGATTTGTGGAAACTCTTTGTACTGTGTTCCATAAATCGTATTGTTTGATGTAATGTGAACGTAACGTGTTCCTTCTTCTACGTTCCAATCCATTGGAATATGTTTAAATTGGTTCTCTTTTGATGTCGCGACTTCATATGTGTCGCCCATCATTACTGCTTCTTTTAAAGCTTTTTCAGACCAAGAACCACTTGTTACATAACCTGCTTGTTCTCCTTCGTTTAAAAAGTTCATCGGAATCATCGCGAATTGTAGACTTGCTCCACCTTGAAGGAATAATACTTCGTAATTTTCAGGAATATTGAAAATTTTACGCATTCTTGCGATAGCTGTATTGTGTACTTCCTCATATACAGCACCACGGTGACTCATTTCCATAATAGACATTCCTGTGTTTTCGTAGTTCGTTAATTGCTCTTGAGCGCGTTCTAATACAACTGTCGGTAATGCAGAAGGACCTGCGTTAAAGTTGTATGTCGTTTGTCGATTGCTCATACCTACACCTCTTTGTTTATATTTAGTACGTTACTTCCTTTAGTATAGCGCATTTTTTAATGAAATGGGATAAAAAATATAAAATATCTTTTAATAAAAGACGAATTATTGCTAAAAGACGAATTATATAAGAGTGATAACGATATAACGTTCGTAAATTAAAATTATTGCAATGAGAAGGTAAAAATCGATGAGGAATCGTTTTTGTATTCTTAAGTAGTGATTAAAGTTTTCATATCATATTTTGTAGAAACGAGATGTAAAATGTGCGATTTTAAAAAGTAAATAAAGTTTTGTTGGAGGATTGAAAAATGTCGGCAATTCAATCTATATCTATGTAAGAATCTAGCTAAAATGATAAAACGAGAGAATCGAAAAAACGACGCTTTCGATTCCCTCGTCTAATATAGAGCTCCTTGTATAAAAGTTTTAACGTGTCGTATTTAACCAAAACGGTTCGTGTTGAACTTTTCGATATGTCGCAAGACTTCCTAAAACGAAAGCGATGAGTGAGAAGACAATCGGTAATGTAACAGTATGCATACCGAAAGCATTCGGGAAGTAAAGGTGAATGATCATATAGGAAACCATACCGACAATCATCGAGAAAATAGCGCCGTAACGATTGGCTTTATCCCAATACAACCCGAAAACGACAGTCCAAACAAAAGCAGATTCTAGTCCACCGAAAGCGAATAAGTTAATCCAAACGATTAAGTCAGGTGGATTCATTGCAACGAATACAACGGCAATACCGATAATTGTTGTCGTAATGAAACTTATTTTTTTCACACGATCCATTGAAGCATCGGGACGGATATAATTTAAATAAATATCTTTTACGACTGTAGAGCTAATTAAGATAAGTAAGGCGTTTACAGTCGACATCGTCGCCGCCATCGGAGCAGCTAAAACGAAACCTGCTACGAGAGGAGGCAATACTTCAAGGGATAAAAGAGGCATCACTTTGTCTCCAATTTCAATTCCTGGCAAAACCGGACGAGCAAAGACACCAATTAAATGCATGCCGAACATAATCGTTCCGATAGCAATCGTTCCGATAATAATGGCACGATGCATGCTGCGCGAATCTTTATAGCTCATCGCTCGCACAGCAATTTGTGGAAGTCCGACGACACCGAGACCGATTAAAATCCAAAACGTCGATACGTATAAAGGAGTTAGCGAACCGTCTGCTCCAAAAGGTGTAATGTAATTCGGGTTTTCTGCAACGAGAGATGACATAATTTGAGAGACGCCCCCTCCTGCGATAATCGTTCCAACGAGTAAAACGATCGTTCCGATAACCATTACCGAGCCTTGTACAGCATCTGTTAAAGCGACTGCTCGGAACCCACCAATGATGACATAAACGAGCACAGACACTGCAAAAATAATAAGCGCTCCTTCATACGTTATACCGGTTAGAGACTCAATGAGCCGAGCT
>JASLJC010000008.1 GCA_030152585.1 Savagea sp.
TGTTTTTTCACCTGCGAAGAATTGTAAATCAAGTACTAAACGCACGTTAGCCGCCCCCTAAAATAATCATTAAATCTCGCATACTAACGGCCATCATCTCAAACAATTTTCTCACTAACATTAGTAAAACAGCTGCCATTGAAGTTAATACGAGAAAGCTGACACCGATTTTAATCGGAAAACCTACAACGAAAATGTTCAGTTGTGGTACGGTACGGGCTGTAATCCCTAGTGCTAAGTCGACTAAAAAAAGCGTAGCGACAACAGGTACTGCCATCTGAAAAGCAATCGCAAATGTTACGACAAAAGTCTTTACGATAAATTCAGCCATGCGACCGTCACCTGTATGTAATGTTAACTGTTCAACAGGTAAAAATTGATAACTATAAAAAATACCATCTAACAATAAATGGTGTCCGTCTAATGACAGTAACAGTAAAAAAGCTAACACATTAAAAAATTGTCCTAATAAAGGAGATTGTGCTCCAGTTTGAGGGTCAATTACGTTGGCAATCGCAAATCCCATTTGAAAATCGACGAAACCTCCTGCTATTTGAATAGCGGACATAATCATAAAAGCAATCATCCCTATTAACAGACCGACTGTTGCTTCTTTTATAATTAAAAAAACGTACATTCCATTTATTATCAATTCGTCAGGCGCCTCTAATACAGACGTAATGACGAGCGCTAAACCTAATGCGATCGCTAAACGCTGTACAACGGGTATCGTTCGGTAAGAAAATAAAGGTACCGTAACGAAAAATGCTCCGACACGAGTAAAAACGAGCAGTAATAATAAAATAGACGGAAGAAACTGATTCAATTGTTCCATTTCCGTCACCCGATGTACCGTGATAAGTTAGAAAAAATCTCAGTACCAAATCCTGTCACTTGTGCAATCATCCACGGACCAAAAATAACAATCGCTACAAGTACTGCTACAATTTTCGGAACGAAAGCTAACGTTTGTTCTTGAATTTGAGTCGTTGCTTGAAAGACACTGACCGAAAGCCCTGTAACTAATGCGATGATTAAAAGTGGCCCAGAAGCTAACAATATTACACTAATGGCTCTTTCTGCAATGGCGACTACCGTATCTGCTGACATTAACTAACGCCTCCTAAAAGCTTTCTAACAATGATTGAATAATGAGATACCAACCATCTACTAATACGAATAATAGTATTTTAAACGGTAATGAAATCATAACCGGTGGTAACATCATCATTCCCATTGACATTAAAACACTCGCAACGATCATATCAATAACGAGAAACGGAATAAATATCATAAATCCCATCTGAAAAGCCGTTTTAATCTCACTTAATGCAAAAGCCGGAACGAGCATTGTCAATGGTATTTCTTCTAATGTTTCTGGCTTTTCTGCGTTATTGTAATTTAAAAACAACTCCAAATCTTTTTGCCTCGTATGTTTTCCCATGAACTCTTTCATCGGAACACTTGCTTTATCATACGCTTCATCTAACGTTATTTCCTCGTTAAACAATGGCGTTAACGCCTCGTCATTTACTTGTTGGAACGTAGGAGCCATAATAAAAAATGTTAAAAATAAAGCTAGTCCTACTAACACTTGGTTTGGTGGCATTTGTTGTGTCGCTAATGCCGTTCGAACAAACGATAATACGATGACGATTCGAGCAAATGAAGTCATTAAAATTAATATAGCAGGAGCGAGTGATAAAACGGTTAACATTAATAGCAAACGAACAGCCGTCGAAACCGTACCTGGATCTGTACCAGAAAATGACTGTAAAAACTCATTCATTTCGTTCTCGCTCCTTTTCTACGAGTTCATCCATTTTTTGTTGACGTTCTTTTTTTGCTTTATCCATTTCACTTTGAAAAAGTTGTTGAAAAGAAGTCGTCGTATTCGCTGCATTCGGTTGTTCTTTCTTTAACTTTATTAAAGATTTAAAATAACCGACAGGGTCTTTCTCATTCTCATACAAGCGCCCTTCTTCGACGAGTTGTGTCAGCCGTTCTTTTTCTTCCGTAGAAGTGATTTCTTTAATAAGTTGAACATCTTCTCCTACACCGATAATAAAATATTGTTCACCGATAGAGATTACTTGAACCGATTTATTTTGCCCTAATGGTACACCGCCTAAATTTTTCATAAACCGATGTTTGGACATTTGCTGATTTCGTTTATTTACGAACTGTAACAACGCATACAATAAACCGATAACGAATAAAAAGGACAAAATTAATTTTACATATGTCCAAAACGTAATAGTACTGCGTTGTTCTCCGACCCATTGTTCTTCATTTTCTTCAACTTCTTTATTGTTTTGTTCGTTCTTCTCCTCTTTAGTAGAACGGCACCCTTCCTCATCTTCTAAGCAATCCACAATTGACGGCTCTGCCGCAATCGCTTGTAAGATAATAGGAAAGGTGCTCATCCCGAACAAAAGAAGTGAAGCGAACAAAATACGCTTAACTTTTTTGAACATCATCGTTTTAGCTTAACGCTTTTTCAATTGCTTCGATTACACGATCTGCTTGGAATGGTTTTACAATAAAGTCTTTTGCTCCTGCTTGAATAGCATCAATTACCATCGCTTGTTGTCCCATTGCTGAACACATAATAATCGTTGCATTACTATCTTTCTCTTTAATAGCTTTCAATGCTGCGATACCATCCATCTCTGGCATCGTAATATCCATCGTTACGAGATCTGGTTCTAATTCGGCATATTTCTCTACAGCCTCTACACCATTTTCTGCCTCTCCTACGACTTCATACCCATTTTTTGTTAAAATGTCTTTGATCATCATGCGCATAAATGCTGCATCGTCAACAATTAAAATTTTCTTTCCCATTAATATAGCCTCCTATGTCATTTTAAATTGTGAAGACGTTCTGCCTGACTTAAGATGTCAGTAATACGTACTCCAAAGTTCTCGTCAATTACGACGACTTCACCTTTTGCTATGTGGCGATTGTTTACTAAAATATCGACAGGCTCTCCTGCTAGCTTGTCTAATTCAATAATTGAACCACCAGACATTTCTAAGATTTCTTGAACGGAACGAGTCGTTCGTCCTAATTCTACCGTAACTTCGAGTGGAATATCCATAAGTAAATTTAAATTGTTCGTTTCTTCGGTCGATAATTGTGGCGGATCGAACGATGCAAACTGTGCTTGTTGTACATTTACTTGTGGTGCCGGTTGCGGCGGCGGTGGTGCCATCTGTTGCTGTTGTGGCGGCGCTTGTTGCATCTGTGGTGGTGCTTGTTGTACAGGTGCTTGCTGTTGTATCTCTGGCTCTGCCTCTGGTGCAGGCGCTTGTTCTACAGCAGGCGCTTCAGTTGGTGCTGCTGGAGCTTCTTCTTCTCCTCCACCACTCATTGCACGCTCTAATTCTGCGACTAATTCCTTACCGAAGTCAATTGGGAACAATTGCATAATATCTGAATCAATTAATTCTCCCACTTTTAAATTGAACGATACTTTTATTAAAGGACTCTCGTTCGGTAAATATTCTAACCCTTTTTCCTCTTGTACGTCCATTAAATCGGTCATTGGAGGTGAAATATCTACTTTTTTATTAAAAATTGTTGACATCGACGTTGCGGCAGATCCCATCATTTGGTTCATCGCTTCTTGTACAGCGCTTAAATGAATTTCTCCAAGTTCCTCATCCGGATTTAATCCATCTGAACCGAGCATTAAATCTGCAATAATCGCTGCGTCACTCTGTTTAATAACGAGTAAGTTTGCACCGCTTAATCCTTCTGTATATTCAACTTTTACAGCAACATATGGTTGCACAAACTCCTCTTTTAACTGATCACTCGTTACGATCGACGTCGTCGGGGTCGTAATCTCTACTTTTTGTCCGAGTAAAGACGATAATGCTGTCGCAGCACTACCAAATGACATATTTCCAATTTCACCTAACGTATCGGCTTCCATGTCACTTAAGTGATCTGAAATATCTGTTCCATCAGAGGATGAGGCGTCTCCACTTGCATCATTACTTCCTTCATCGTCCACTACTTCTCCACTGAGTAGTGCTTCAATCTCTTCTTGTGAAAGAATATCATCACTCATCATCTTCATCGCCTCCATTAATCGTTTCAATAATTTGAACGGCTAAGCGATTGCGCGCTTTTCCGGGTTGTGCTTTAAATTTCGGGATCGGACCGACATTTACAGTTAATAAATCGTCGACCGCTGTATCTAAACTCAAAATATCACCGCGTTGTAAATATAAAAAGTCGTGAATCGTCATATGACTTTTTCCTAATTCAGCAGTAACAGGTAATTGAGCTTTACTTAAACTTTTACGTAATTGAGCACTTTGTTCTGGTGTTGGTTCTTTCTTATTTGACTGCATCCAGTAACGAACCGATAAGTTCGGTTCAATCGGCTCTAATACGACGTGTGGAATACAGATGTTAATCATTCCACTCGACTCACCAATCATAATATTAAACGATATGACGACGACCGTCTCGTTCGGTGAAATCATCTGTAAGAACTGCGGATTGACTTCCATCTCCGCTAAATACGGGTCAATATCTGCTAAACCAGACCACGCTTCTCTTAAACTATCGAAAGAACGTTCGAATAAATTCGTCATAATTTTCGTTTCAATTTCAGTTAAGTCACCAGTATTACTTGGAGTCGCTCCGACCCCTCCAACGAGTAAATCTAACATCGTATACGCAATATTCGGGTTCACTTCCATTAAAATATTTCCTTCTAATGGAGGAACTTCGAATATGTTAATGAGTGTCATGTTCGGGATTGAACGGATAAACTCTTCAAACGGGATCTGGTCTACGGATGCGACATTAATTTGTACATATGTCCTTAATTGCGCCGAGAAATAAGTCGTTAAAAGACGAGCAAAGTTTTCGTGAATTCGTGTTAAACTTCGAATTTGGTCTTTTGAGAAACGAAGTGCACGTTTAAAATCATAATCCTTCACTTTTTGGCCTTCATCTTCTTTTTTTATTTCATCTGCATCCATTTCTCCAGTTGAAATAGCTGACAGTAAGGCGTCAATTTCATTTTGTGATAGTACATCTCCGGACATATGGTCACCTCCTATACATTTCTGTTACGTTTATTGAATAACATACGATACGATGTACACTTTCGTTACTTCCCCTTCTTGCATTAATGGGTTAATTTGTGCTCGAATCGATTCTTCAAATGCTTGCTTTCCGGCTTTTCCTTCAAAATCTGCTGCTGTCATATCTGACGTTTCTTGAATAACGATATTCCGAACTTGGAACTCACGTTTTTCAAGTTCATCAGCTGCTTTTTTATTATCTGTTTGAATTTTTAGCTCTAAACGAATGAAACCTTTACCATCAGCTAAGTTTGTCGTAATTTCCTCAATATCTACAGATTGTTCTAATACTTGATCGATAGACGGCTCTTTCGGCTCTCCATTACCTTTATTCATTTGCATGACGAGTACGAGCACGACGACACCGATTAATGTTAAGGCAACTAATGCAATTAATGTAATCGTTAATGCTTTATTCTTCATCCTCTTCACCTCGTAAGTGCGGATTTGATAGTAGTTGGACCGATTGATAAAAGCGAACGATCCGCTCATTCACTACATCGGCTGGATCTAAGACAACATATTTTCTTCCTGACGTTAGCGTAATTGTCGTATCAGGAAATGATTCGATACGTTCTATGTACAATGCATTTAAAGTGAATATTTGACCATTTAATTTTGTCAATTGAATCATTTATGTAAGGGGCCGAGCGTAACGTCGTCGGCCCGACCCTCCTTTACGCATCAAAATTAACGTTTCAAGTTCACAAGCTCTTGTAAAATTTCATCTGATGTCGTGATGATTCGTGTGTTTGCTTGGAAACCACGTTGAGCGACAATCATCTCTGTGAATTCTTCACTTAAATCAACGTTTGACATTTCGAGGGAACCGGATTGCAATTTACCAGCTCCTTGTTGTTGAGGTGCTGTTTCTAATGGATCTCCTGAGTTCGGTGATTGTAAATAATAGTTACCACCCATTTTTTCAAGCCCACCTGGGTTGTTAAACTTCACTAAACGAATTGTAGCAATCTCTTGTAACTCTCCATCTACTACTTGACTGACGATACCGTTGTTTCCAATTGCCATCGTTTCTGCTTTCAAGTCTACTTGAATTTTTGCTCCATTTGTATCTTTTAAGTACAAACCGTCCGCATTGACAATGTGACCTTCTTTATCCATATAAAAGTTACCAGCACGTGTATAATATTTTTGGTCTGCACCGTCTGTACCTACTTCAAAAAATCCATCTCCTTCAATCGCTATGTCAAGCGTATTCCCTGTAAATTGCGTTGAACCTCCACCATGAATCGTGTCTATCGCTCCAAGTTGCGCTCCTAACCCGACTTGCTTTGGGTTTACCCCACCTTGTCCATTCGATGGACCTGATGCACCTGCGACGGTTTGTGAATAAAGATCTTTAAAAATGACGCGACCTTTTTTAAACCCGTGTGTGTTTACGTTTGCAACGTTGTTACCAATGACGTCTAATTTCGTCTGGAAGTTTTTGAGTCCTGAAATACCTGAATACATCGATCGTAACATAATTTCATTCTCCTCTATTAATTTATATTTATCTTTTGCGTCTGTCTATCGGCAAAAGGAGACATCCTGTGAAGGTCCTGTCTAGTTTAAAACGATTGTACCGTCAATATTTGTAAATATTTGATCTTGTGCTTCTTCTCGCCCCATCGCTGTAATCACAGTATGATTTTTTGCACTGACGATCATCGCTACGTCTGGTGTTAAAACGAGGGAATCGTTGACACCTTTTTGACGCGCTTCATCTACTTTATGTTCAATTCGTTCCCACATCCCGGGAGAAATGTGAAGAGCTCGTGTCGCTAACCTTTTTGCTGCATGTTTACTCACCTTTAATTGCGACATCGATTCTATTTGATGACGTAACTCTTCTTTGAACGACCGCATCTGTTGCTCTTTAACGACGGAAGTCGGCGGTGCTTTTTGAACAACTGTATTCGTATTGGATGGAATGCGATGCCACTGAATATTCATCACAACCACTCACCTACTTCATAATTGCTACAAAATCAGTTTCTCGAATTTCTTCACCATTTGATAACACATATGTTACATGGCCATCTTTCAACTTAACAGATTCGACAGTAGAAGTTATTTCTTCATCATCTGACAGATAAGTAACAGAACGACCGATTAACATACTAGCATTAACAAGACTGTTGCCGCCAGACTGTGTTTGACTGCCGATAATTTCTGATATATTTCCTGGTGTAATCTCTTTTCCTGTATCTAATGTAAAGACGACACTTCCATTTACAAAGCGTACAGATTCAATTGTGTTTTTACCTTCTTCAATAATTGGTTTTCCATTTTCGTCCACATCGTCTGTTAATTCGTGCCATTGAATCGTTTTCCCAACAAATTGATTGTATTGAATTAACTGTGTTTCACTTTGAGCTTCAGCGAACTTTTCAAATGCCATTGCTAAGTTCATCGTCTGTTCTAAAGCAGAGAATTGTGCCATCTGTGCGATAAATTCATTATCTTTCATCGGATTCGTCGGATCTTGATTTTGTAATTGAGCGATTAAAATTTTCATAAACGCGTCTTTTCCCATCGAATCCGGTCCCGTCACACGTTGGTCACGCTTTTTATTCATCAAATACATGTCCTCTGTAATCGGATTTTGTTCACCCGAAATGTTATTCGTTGGCATAGCGATCGACCTCCTCTAATTGGGCTAAAAACTCATCGAAAGACAATTCTTCCTCATCGTCTGACTGTTTGTCTTTTTCATTCTTACCTTGTTGGAATGCTTGACGTTGTTGTTGGAACATCTGTTCACGTTCTTGACGTGGTGTTTCTTGCAACATTTGAACGATTTCAATTCGTTCAACTTGTGTATGCTGACCTAATTCTTGACGTAATTGGTGCATTTGACGTTCTAACAAGTCTTTTGTCATAGCGACAGATGCTAAAATACGGGCTGTTAACATTCCTTTGTTTTCTTGTAATTCAATTCGAATTTGACCGAGTTGTTCTGGATAAACTTGAACAGTAATTCGATTCATACCGCCTACACGTCCGAAGTTTGCTCGTTTCATCATCGATTGTAACTCTTGAATCATCTTTTCAGCACGACTGCCTTCTGGTACATTCGTTAAATTCAATTGAAAACGTTGTTGAACGAGGTCTGGTTGCCCTTCTTTGGCACTTAATGTTGCAGAACTATTCGTCATCGATTCTACTTTCATTTGCGAAGCTCGATTTTGTTCCGTAACGAGTTGTTCTCGCTGTTGTATTTGCTGTAATAATTGATTCGTTTTTGAACTTTCTAATGAGTGTGTTGACGTTTTTTGCACGATTTGGGCTAAGTGCTCTGGCTTCAAATCTGATAATTGACGCGTTAAATTTTGCATGCTTTCCAATAACTTTTCATGTATTGGTAATTGATCTACTTTTTGTAAGCCTTCTTGTAACAATCGATGTAAAACGGTTATACTCGTTAGTTGCTCTCTCGTGACTCGTTGCGATCCTTCTAACAAAATCACTTCTTCTGCTAATTGTTGAAGTGCTACTACTTTTTCCGTATCTGTAAACGAGACATTTTCAAGCTTCTCAAACATCTCTTGTAATAAAACCTCAATTGATTCAAACATTTCAGTTTCTTCTAAAGTTTGAATGAGATCATTTAAGTTATACATGTACGGCATGTTTTGCAAGATGTCTGTAATTTCTACAAATTCTTCTTCTGTTACGAGTTGTTGAAGTAATTGATGTAATTCTTCTTTCGTTTGTACTTGCATCGCTTCTTCAGTTAACTTTTGTAAAGGGTTTGTTTCCTGCTTAGCAACAGCTTTTGGATTGTTTTGTTGACTAATTTTAGAAAATACATCTCCAAATTTAGATTGTTGATTTATTTTCGCCACTGATTTTGATACATTACCTACACTCATTTTCGGTGCTTGTTGCACCATAACGTTCACGTTCATATTTTCACCTCCCTTCAAATTATTTCGTCATTAACGCTGTATATTTTGCTGCTTGTTCCGGTTCCATTTTTTCTAAAATAGATGCTACCGTATCAGCTTTCATATTTTTTAAAATTTGAAGTGTTTGAGCATCTTCCATTTTCACTAAAATGTCAGCAGCTTTTTGAGAGGACATCGTCTCATACGTTCGTACGATATCTTTTAAGTCTTTTTTAGAACCTTCTGATTCTACTACTTCATTTTTCGACTTTTCTTCTTCTAATTTCTTCTCTTCTTCTATTTTATCATTTTCTTCTTCTAATTTCGCAATTTCTTCTTTTAATTTTTCAATTTGTCGTTCTTGTTCTTGATAATCCGCTTGTAATTCAACATACGCCTCTTCATCGATACCGTGCGTCGGACCATCTTCTGTTTTCGTAATCGGGGCAATCGCTTTTTTAGCATAGTCAAATACATTTACATCTGCTACTTTGGCGACGATGAGTAACACAGCCGCTACGAATAAAAGTGGAACGATGACCCATAACAAGAGCTTCGTTAAACTAGAAGTTTTTTTCTCTTCTTCTATTTCTTCTACTTCATTATTTTTTTCGTTCGTATCTTTCGCCATACGATCACCATCCTTGTTCTTTACGACTAAATTGAATTGTAGAAATTTCATCTAATTGCGCAGCTTCGATATGTTTTAGCTCTTCTTTATAACGTTCATAGTCTTTTTCTTTCATTTTTTCATACTTTTTTACTTCAATCGTATCTTCTAAAAGTCGCTCTTCAAACCAATCCATTTTAGCACGTGACTGGACGACTTCTTTTTGAACGATAGCGATTTGCTCTTCTAAATATTTCAAGTATCGAGTATGATGATGAATCGCTTCAATAGAAAAACCTTCTTGCATTTCAACGGCTTGTTGCGCAATTAAATTTTCTTTTTCTTTTAATAGGTGATAAAGGCGTGTTGCATCTTTCTCAAACTGCTCCACAGCCTGTTGATAGACACTTTCTGTTTCTTGCTTTTTACGTTCTTGAAAATCTTTAATATGTTCAAAGCGATAAGCGAAAGGTTTCACATCTTATTCCCTCCCGATGCAAGCTCAATTAATTCTTGAATCGTTTCTTCTGCTGAAATATCGTCTAAAAAACCTTGCTTTAAAAAGTTAGTAATGAGCGGCTCGTATTCAATTGCTTGATCAATTTCAGGAGATGTCCCCTTTTTATACGCACCGATATTAATTAAATCTTCAGATTCTGCATATTTATAATACAGTTGGCGCAACTTATTTGCTGCCTCAACATGTTCCGGCTCTGCGATATGATTCATGAGACGACTTACACTTTTTAGTACATTAATCGCCGGATATTGACCTTTATTAGCTAATGCACGATCTAATACGATGTGACCATCTAAAATACCGCGAACAGCATCTGCAATCGGTTCATTCATGTCGTCTCCATCTACAAGAACGGTATAAAAAGCAGTAATCGTTCCATTTTCATTCGTACCGGTTCGCTCTAGCAATTTCGGTAAAATAGCGAAAACAGAAGGTGTGTATCCTCTTGTCGCTGGTGGTTCTCCAACAGCTAAACCTATTTCACGCTGGGCCATTGCTACACGTGTAACAGAATCCATCATGAGCATGACATTTTTTCCTTTATCCCGGAAATATTCTGCAATTGCAGTTGCAGTAAATGCCCCTTTAATTCGCATAAGGGCTGGCTCATCAGATGTCGCTGCTACAACAATCGTTTTTTTCAACCCTTCTGGTCCTAAATCTCGCTCGATAAATTCACGAACTTCACGACCACGTTCTCCTATTAATGCAATGACGTTTATATCCGCCTCTGTGTTTCGAGCAATCATACCGAGTAATGTACTTTTCCCTACTCCGGACCCTGCAAATATACCGACACGTTGACCACTTCCGACAGTCAACATGCCATCAATTGCTTTCACACCGACCGATAATTTATCATTAATTGGGGGACGACGTAAGGCATTCGGTGGATCTTGTTCCGTTCGAACGGTTTGTAATCCTTTTGGTAAAGGACTACCATCAATCGGACGGCCTAAAGAGTCTAATACTTGGCCTATCAAATTTGCACCAACTTGAACCTCTAACGGCTTTCCGGTTCCTTCTACAAGACATCCTGATGCAATTTCTTGAATATCTGTATAGGGCATTAAAATAACTCGTTCTTCTTTAAATCCTACAACTTCTGCTAATATATACGACTGCTCTTCTTCTTCAGAACGGTTTAACCAGATATAACAAATATCACCGACAGAGCTAGCCGGACCTGCTGATTCAATCATTAGTCCAACGACTCGAACAACTCGACCATATTTTTTAAAAGTTTCAATTTTCGGAATAAGTGGCAATAAATCTACTGCTTTTTTCACGACTCATCCCCACTCTCTAAAATAGAAACGAGTGTATTTTTCAACTCTTTTAATTGTGTGTCGATCGTTACTTCGATTCGTCCATGATTCGTTTCGACATAACATTCTGTCGCTTCAAAATCTTCATTTGCAAAAATTAAAAAAGGAATGTCAGGTGGAAATAGTGTTTCAAGTTCATCACGATTTTGAGAAACGAGATCAAAATATTTCGGTGAAATATATAATTTAATTTCTTCTGTTTCACGCGCTTCTTTAATTGCACGTTTCACGATCGCTAAATATGTTTCTTCGTCCCCTTTTAACTCTGCACCGATAATTCGCCGTGCTGTCGCCATTGCTAAATCTAAAATAACTCGTTCTTGTGCTGCAATATGAGCGTCTCCGTTTTGTTTGGATAATCGGGCAATTTCATTTGCACGTTCGATTTGCTCTTGCATCGCTTTTTGCGCTTCTGCAAATCCTTCATTTTGTCCTTTTTGAAAACCTTCTGCATAGGCTTCTTTTTGCAATTGTTCTTTTTCTGTCAACCATGATTGACGACTATTTTCTACTTCTTCTAACGCACGTCGTCGTTCGTTTTCAATTTGAGCGATCCGTTCATTCACTTCTCGTTCACGTCGAACGATTGTATTTTCTTTTTCACTCAATTGTTGTTCTTTTACTGCATAAGGATCAATCTCTCGACCCTCTTCTTCTACTTCCTCAACAGTCGGAAAGGTACGAACTTCAATCGTTCGCACCCCTTCCTTTTCTATCGGTTCATACTGGCGGCGTCTGAAAATATTAGACAATGACGTCATCTCCTCCACCACGGGCAATAATAATTTCACCTGCATCTTCTAAACGACGAATCGTTCCGACAATACGTGTTTGCGCTTCTTCTACATCACGTAAACGAACAGGTCCCATTACTTCCATCTCATCTTGCATCGTTTCTGCCATACGTGAAGACATGTTACTAAATAAAATCTCTTTTACTTCTTCACTTGATGCCTTCATTGCTAAAATGAGATCTTCATTTTCACAATCTCGAATAATACGTTGAATTGAGCGATTATCAAGCGTAACGATGTCTTCGAATACGAACATACGTTGACGGATATCTTCAGCAAGTTCTGGATCTTGAATTTCAAGCGTATCGAGAATTGTTTTTTCTGTCGTACGGTCGACACCATTTAACACTTCTACGACAGCGTCCACTCCACCTGTCTCTGTAAAGTCTTGAGTGACAGTTGATGATAATTTACGTTCTAACACCGATTCAATTTCGCTAATAACTTCTGGAGATGTTGATTCCATCGTCGCAATACGTTTTGCAATATCGGCTTGAACATCTTGCGGTAAAGAAGATAAAATCATTCCCGCTTGTTCTGGCTCTAAATACGATAAAATTAACGCTATCGTTTGTGGGTGCTCATTTTGAATAAAGTTTAATACTTGGCCTGGATCTGCTCGACGTGCAAAATCAAACGGACGAACTTGTAAAGAAG
>JASLJC010000104.1 GCA_030152585.1 Savagea sp.
GTTTGGTTTGTCTGTTGGATCATCCGAATTTGAGGTGCTGTTTGAATCGTTATTTGACGAGATAATTGTAAGTCATATAAACGTTTATCTAATCGATCTAAAAATTGCACCATATCGTTCATTACTTGAATATCCATTTGACTACCTGACATATCTGCTTTTTGTTTTAACTTTGGTAAGATCTCATTCTTGATTTCATCGCGTTTCATTTCAGCAGCGGCAATGTAAATGTTTAATGCTTGGAAGTATGCTTTATTTTGTTCATATAATTGGTCTAGTTGACGGACGTCTTGAAGAAGTCCTTCTTTAGAGTGATTAAGTTGAACGGTAATTTTATCGATTTGCGTGCCGAGCTTTTCATATTTAGACATCGTTTCACGTATCGTCTTTTGTGCTTTTTTAAAAATCTTTTGGAAAAATCCTCGTTGTTGGTTTGGATTTAGTTCTTCAACATCGACAAATGATAACTTTGACATCAATTCATTTAATGTATCACCGATTGGTCCAATTTCATTCGCTTGTACTTGATTTAACATTTGATGTGAAAACTTAGATAACTCATTTTGGGCATTTGCTCCGTACGTTACCATTGCGCTTGCATCGTTTAACGGAATAGCATCTGCAATTTTTTTAGCTTTCAATTGATCATTTTCAGAAAGTTGTTGTAATGTTGACGGCGGTCGTTCTTCTTTTTCTTGGATCGATAAGTGCTGCATTTGTTGTTCTAATGGTTCAGGTGTTGTTGATTGTCCTAATAAATCATCTACTGATTGAAACTGCAAGGTTTCATTTTTTGGCTGGTCATTGTTTGTCATTTAAGAGTCCCCCTTATGTTGAAGACGTTTTCGTTTTTCTAACGAGACGTCTAAGTAATCGAGATCGAGATTTAACATCTCTAAATCGACTGCACGCGCACGTTGTAAATCATTTTCTAGCAATTGTGTAACATCGAGTAATTTATCACGCGTTTCTTGTAGTGTAATTTGCATTTCATCACTACGAACAGGTTCAGAAGAAAGTTCAGCATAACGCGTCATAATCGCTACAACTGTATCTAAATGTGCATAGAAAAATGTATCGACATGATAAAATTTATTCGGATCTTTTTCAACGACTTGAATGATACGTCCGACGAGTTGTTGGATTTCAGTCAGTCGTTTAAATGAATACGATGTTTTGACATTCCGATAAGCAGATAATAGTTGTCTTTTTTTCTGGCGTGCTTCATCCAATTGGCGTTGGATTTCTTTATATTCTACACGAGACATTCTCGCTTTTTTAGCATGTTTACCCGTTTGAATATAATGCCCTGCTACAATCGTTAACCAATAAGTTAAACCCCATGAGCCCATCGTAATAAAAAATCCACCATTTGTTAAAGTAAGAGCCATTACCATTGCGACGATACTAAATGGGAGTGCAATCGCGTGTCGAATGACAAAATCTTTAAATCGCTGCATCATCATACACTCGCCTCCTTTTGTTATACATACGTTTCGTGACTGATAAAAGTTTCATTATCTAGTATACGTTATTTTTTACAGAACGTGTATGAAAAAAGCGAGTATGCGTATTCCTTTGTTGTTTTGATGAGATTTGATAAGATATTTAAAAGGAGGCGGTTTCAATGTATGAAGTTATTTATATGCGAGCAGACTATGAACCGTGGTGGATGTTTGAAGATTGGGAACAACAAATTGAAGATCGTACAGCGTTTGATGTATTAGAAGATGCTCTTTGTTATTTACGTCAAACCGTCCAATCGATGAAAGCACAATATGAACATGTAGAAGCACGTCAAAAAAGCTTCATTGCGTTTTGGACAGAGACCGAACAATGTTTTTGTGAAGATTGCGATGATGACCTTCAAACGTATCATGGTTTAATTTTTATGAAAGAAGGTCAACCGTATCCGCTCGACTTAGAAAAAGAAGTAGGAATTCGTGAAAAAGAGGATAAATGTTTCTGAAAAGTAAAATTAGTTTTGAAAAAAGATTGACTTTTAAACGAGCTGTGCTATAGTTAAGGTAATGAACGAGGTGAAAGAAGCACGGCTCACAATAGTAACACCGAAGTTAACGTATTCACATATTATAAAAAGTGATCGACGTTGTCGGTACTTTTTATAATATGTGAATTTTTCTTTTTGCGACAAGTTCATGTATTACTAGCATTTTATTATTTGGAGGTTTTTTACATGAAACAAGGTACAGTTAAATGGTTCAACTCAGAAAAAGGTTACGGCTTCATCGAAGTTGAAGGCGAAGACGACGTTTTCGTACACTTCTCAGCTATCGAAGGAGAAGGCTTCAAAACGTTAGAAGACGGACAAGAAGTAGAATTCGAAGTTGTTGAAGGCGACCGCGGTCCACAAGCTGCAAACGTTACAAAACTTTAATTCATACTGAATTGGAAGATGATCGAGAGTATTCTCGGTCATCTTTTTTATATGAGCTCTTTTTTTAGATGACAAATGAGTAACCTTAAAAAGAACTTAAAAATACCCCGTTGCACATTTCAGAGCAATGGGGCATTTTATTTATCACATATTACTTACGATTAGTTGTCTAATTTTTGTTCTACATATTCATCAAATGTCATCATCTTATCGAAAATCGTACCGTCTTCTCGTATTTCAATAATTCGGTTGGCGATTGTATTAATGAATTGATGGTCATGTGATGTGAAGAACATCGCTCCTTTGAAATCTACTAAGCCGTTGTTCACTGCTTGAATAGATTCTAAGTCTAAGTGGTTCGTCGGTTCATCTAAAAGTAAAACGTTTGCGCCTGAGAGCATCGTTTTAGACAACATACAACGTACTTTTTCTCCTCCTGATAAAACAGCAGGTGCTTTTTTCGCTTCTTCTCCTGAGAATAACATACGACCTAAAAATCCGCGAAGGAATGTTTCGGTTTCATCTTCAGGTGAAAACTGACGTAACCAATCGACGAGTGTTCCTTCTGTATCTGTGAAAAATTCACCATGATCAAGCGGAATATATGATTTCGTTGTCGTTACACCCCATTTAACAGTACCTTCTGTTGGCTCGATTTCGCCAGCTAAAATATCGAGAAGTGCTGTTTTTGCAAGTGGGTTACCGAGTAAAATGACTTTGTCGTTTTTATCGAGTGTAAAGCGTACGTCTTTTAATAACGTATTGCCTTCTTCATCTTGATAAGAAACACCATCTAACGCGACGACATCATTTCCAATTTCGCGATTCATTTTGAAGTTGACGTATGGGTAACGGCGACTAGACGGTTTAATGTCATCGAGTTCAATTTTATCGAGCGTTTTTTTACGGCTCGTCGCTTGTTTAGATTTTGATGCGTTCGCGCTGAAACGTGCGATAAAGTCTTTCAATTCTTTAATTTTATCTTCTTTTTTCTTGTTTTGTTCTTGTGATAATTTTAAAGCTAACTGGCTTGACTCGTACCAGAAATCGTAGTTTCCAGCGTAAAGTTGAATTTTACCAAAATCTAAATCTGCAATATGCGTACAGACAGTATTTAAGAAATGACGATCGTGAGATACGACGATTACCGTATTTTCGAAATTCATTAAGAAATCATTTAACCATTGAATCGCTGCTAAGTCTAAATGGTTTGTCGGCTCATCGAGAAGTAAAATATCAGGATTACCGAATAAAGCTTGTGCGAGTAATACTTTCACTTTTTGCGAACCCGTTAATTCTTTCATTTGAACGTAATGGAATTCTTCTCCAATACCGAGACCTTGTAAAAGAATAGCAGCTTCTGACTCTGCTTCCCAACCGTTCATTTCTGCAAATTCACCTTCAAGCTCCGCTGCGCGCATCCCATCATCTTCAGTCATTGCTTCGCCTTTAGCATAAATGGCTTCTTTTTCTTTCATCACATCATACAATTGTTCATATCCCATAATGACCGTATCAAGCACTGTCTCTTCGTCATAAGCGAAATGGTCTTGTTTTAAAACGGCGAGACGATCTTCTTTATTTTTAATAACTGAACCTTCTTGCGGCTCAAGTTCACCTGATAAAATTTTTAAAAACGTTGACTTACCGGCACCATTTGCACCGATTAACCCGTAACAATTCCCAGGGTTAAATTGAATATTGACATCTTCAAATAATTTACGATCTCCGAAACGAAGACCTACATTTTGTACTGCTAACATGGACATTCTCCTTTAAATTGCAATGCGCTTATTATACACGATAATGAAGAAAAAGTCCGAAAAAGCGAGTATTCTTTTTTAGGAAAAAAGGAAAAAAGGTGAAGTTACCTCAAATCCTTTGAGGAGCGAGTCCCTCTTTTCAAAAAAAGAAATTACTCGTATGATAGAGAAAAGCAACTTCATCTATTTCGAAACGTCTAACATCATAACGACTGTAAAAGGAGGCGTCACTCTCATTATGACTCGACAACTCAAAAAGAAAAACCGAACGTTACGTTTCGGAAGTCTTCTTTTTTTAATTAGTATTACGGCGCTCGGAGCATATACGATACAACAATATGAAAAAGGACGTGACACCCTTCGTACAAATTCGATCGAGGTCGAACAATTTGAAGGAGATGTCGTCTTACCGACAAATCCAGGGGTAGAAAATATACTATTTTTAGGAATTGAAAAACGAAAAAAACAAATAGACCGTCCGGCTGTCATTTTCGTTCTTTCGTGGGACCGAACGAATGAAACGATTCGCCTTCTTTCATTTATGAAAAATATTGAAGCGACCGTACCCGGCTATGAAACGAGCTCGCTACAGTCAGCCTATACAATCGGTGGAGCACAAGCAGTAAAAGATACATTGACTGGTATGTTTAACCTTCCGATCCACCATTACGTTTTAGCCTATACGAATGACTTTGAGCGACTCATTGATATAGCATTTCCAAACGGTGTTTCAATGACCGAAAAAAAGGAAATGACTACACTACCCGCTGCGCTGGCAAAAGACGTTTGGCACGGGCGAGAAATTATACAATATGCACGTCATTACGAAGAGGAGGATGGAGAATTTGGCCGTATCGATCGTCAACAACAAATTGTTCGAGCGATGCGTGAAGAAGCGAGTGATTGGAAAATGATACTGCAATTACCTAAAACATTAGGTGCACTTTCTGAACTCGTCGCAACCGATATTCCATCAAAGAGCCAGTTATCTAAAATTGTCGCATTTTTGCTTCAAAAACATGAAACAATCGAAACGTTACGTATACCAATAGAAGGAACATATCAGCGCAATGAACAAACAAACGAAAAGGTCCTTCAAATTGATACGTCAACAAATCGGCAAACGATTGAACAATTTTTACAACAGGAATAGCTACACTGCATTTTAAAAGGGAGGGATTTTCAATGCAACGTTCATCATCACCTTTAATACGACTACTTGGGGGAAAAACGACTTACTACGTACTCGGCTTGCTCATCGCATTCGGTTTGATCGTCATGATTTTCACAAATGTTTCCTTTATTTTTAAACCCATTCGTGTCTTTTTCTCTATTGTCGTCTTACCTATCGTATTAGCAGGAATCCTTTATTATTTATTAAGACCGATTTTACGTTTACTTGAAAAATGGGGAATGAAAAGAGGTTGGGGCATTTTAACGATATTTTTAGGTGGTATCGGATTTTTAGTATTGCTCGTATTTCTCATATTCCCCGTCCTCAAATATCAAACGATCAACTTAGTCGAAGAATTTCCAAGTTACTTTAAACAATTCGTCCTCAATATTGACGCATACTTTCAACACTCGGCATTATTTGCGCCGTATTACAATGATCTAAACATTAACGTAGCTCAATTTTTTGAAGGCGATACGTTAAAATCACTTGGACAAATGACAGGAAATGCACTCGGTAGCATCGCAACAGGTGTGACGAGTTTCATCGGCGCATTAACAGGGCTCGTCCTTTCATTAGCGACAGTTCCTTTCATTTTATTTTATTTATTAAAAGATGGAGAAAAATTACCACGCTTTACTGTACAATTATTACCACCGCGTATGCGCGATGATGCTCAAAAAATGTTACGCGACTCTGACCGCCAATTAAGTGCTTATATACAAGGGCAAATTATAGTAGCGGTTTGTATAGGGATTATGGTATCGATTGGTTTTTTAGTAATTGGAATGAAATATCCGTTACTACTCGGTGTACTCGCCATGTTTACCTCTGTCGTTCCATATCTCGGAGCAATGATTGCTATTACACCCGCTGCGATAATCGCACTTGTGACGAGTCCTTTTATGCTCATTAAATTAGCAGTCGTTTGGACAGTTGTCCAATTAATTGATAGCAAATTTATCTCCCCGCAAGTTATGGGAAAATCGCTTAAAATTCATCCTATTACGATTATATTCGTCTTACTCACATCGGGTTCACTCTTTGGAGTAGCCGGTGTTTTACTCGGGATACCGGGATATGCTTTACTAAAAGTCGTCGTTACACATGCCTTTGAATTATTTAAACTACGTTACGACCGTATATACGGAAAAGAAGAAGGAATAACGTACGAAACAACAAACGACCTGAAATAACATTACTTTAAGAAAAGAAAGACACAAGTCGTGTTTTTCTTTTCTTTTAATGAAAAAGGTTAAAACCCGTGTTTATTTTGACAATAATAATATTATGTAAACTAAAAAGAAAGGTATGAGCTAATGAAACGTCATATTCAAAAAACACAACATTTTTTTAAACGTCGGACAACACTCTCACAAGAAGCGATTCGTTCTTTGTCATATGATGTGCCACGACTAGAAGAAGAAATCGAACAACTCTTTCAAGAACTAGGACATGAAATTCCGTTTCCTAACGGAGATCTCAAAAAGGCAACAGACCTTGAAATGGATGTATTACTAAGTGTACTGGAAGCGGAACGTGCGAAAAAGAGCGATACCTCTTTTTTATTAACGATTTTTTCAAGTTTAATCGGTATTATTTCTGTCATTACGACAGATTTACTTGAAAATTGGTCATTTCGCCATCTTGTGACCGCTGTGCTCGTATGGATGATGCTACTTATGATTGTTCAAAAATTTTATGATCATCGAATGGAAAGACTCACATTATTATCTTCTTACGTTCAAATGTATAAAACATACCGTAAGCGAAAGGACGATTAAATGCGCCAATTACATATTATTCAATTAAGTATGAAGCGTATTTACAATAACCCTCGCGCTTATTTATTCGGCTTTTTATTTTTACAAAGTATTCGTTGGTTAATGGCTGTTCCACTCCTGACATTTTTGTTTTATCAAATGTTGAAAGCCGCAGGATTATCGAGTATAACGAATGCGAATATCGGATATTTACTTACACAACCGATTGCTTTGTTATTCGTTACACTATTATTGTTTCTACTCACTTTTTTCATCTTCTTTGAATTCGGTTATTACTTTTTATTAGCACATTACGATCGAATAGGACAATCTGTACGAACGCGGCATGTCGTTTATACGTTATGGAAAAAGATACCTTACTTTTTCAGTATGCACGCGCTTGTTTTCACATTTTATTTTTTAATCTTATTACCTGTCGCTTCTCTTGGACTTTCATCGACGTGGACAGAACAACTTCATATTCCCCGATTCATTACGGATGAATTAATGAATACGACATCTGGAAAAATGATATTTTTCACGTTTCTTACCGTTATTTTATTAGGGAATGTACGTTTTATTTTTAGTGTTTATTATTTTGTAACGGAACCAACCGAAACGATTCTCGGAGCTCTACGTAAAAGTTGGCACGCAACGAAAGGAAAAGTCGTACGAATCGTAACGACGTTGTTTAGCTTATTAGTAACAGTTAGCGGAGTGACGATTCTTTTCATCGGTCTATTATTATTACCGATTTACGTATTAGAAAAAGGACTCGCAATGCCATTACCGCTTCTTGCGGCTTTTACATTAGCTTTCATTCAAGGTGTTCTTTTCATTATCGGTGCTCTTGTCCAACCGTTGTTAACAGAAGCAGTAACAGTAATGGAACGAGAAGAAGGAGCGAAACCTGACCGCGTCATTTTTCAAAAAAGAAAATGGGTGCGTCATCCATCCTTTGTCATCATCGGTAGTATAGTCGGCTTATGTATCATGACGTGGATTCATTACAATACATTAACCGCCACGGTTTACCAACCAATTACGAAAATTGTTGCACATCGAGGGTATGCAGCCGCTGCGTTAGAAAATACGATACCGAGTTTAGAAAAAGCAGCTGAAGCAGGTGCAGATTATGTAGAAATGGACATACAACAAACGAAAGATGGTCAGTTTGTCGTCTATCATGATGAAACATTACGTCGCTTAGGTAACCTTGAGCAATCGATTGGCGAATCTACGTACGATGAACTCGTAGGATTACCGTTATCAAACGGACGTTTCAAAGCGACATTACCGAGTTTTACATCTTATATAGAGCGAGCAAAACAACTCGACATTCCACTGCTCGTTGAAGTCAAAACGTATGGGCACGAATCAGAAGAACTCGCGGCTCAACTTCTCCATCTACTCGATCAATATGACGTTCTCGGTACTTACATCGTTCAATCGTTAAACCACGAACTCCTTCGGGAATTAGAACGACTCGATGGACGTATTCAGACGAGTGACATTTATGCTTTAAATATCGGAGGTGTTCCGAAAACACCTGCGCCGTATGTTAGTATCGAAGACTTTTCGATCCGACCTTCTTTTATGAAAGCACTCAGCGAAAAAGAGAAACAACTTTTTGTCTGGACTGTAAATGACCGAAAAACGATGGAAGATTACATGACACTTGGCATATATGGCTTAATTACAAATTATGTCTCAGAAGCCGTCGCCCTTCGAGATTCATATGACGAAGAAATAACATTATTTGAACGGCTCCGTTATATGATTCGCAAAACGACCGAAGCAAACGGCATTTTATGGCCATTTACTTAAATTGTATAGGTATGAACGCGTAGGGAATGATTTTTACATTTCATACGCGTTTTATCTGTTCTATGACTTTCGATATAGAACATCGTGCAACTTGTAGAGAAATTTGATATATTAGACGTAGAAGAACGCACTTTTCGTCTCATTTTACGAACTGTACGAGGAAAGGAGACACTGTATGAAAGCGATTAATTTACGCTCTCTCATCGTCGCCAAAGAAACGTTATCTCCTTCGTTACTTCAACGAATGATTGAAACGTTTGAAATCGACATAAAACGTCACGAACTCGAAGATTTAAAAATACTCGTTGATGCCATTTATGAAAAAGGGACGATTACGCCGTTACATCACTTCTTCGTCGGATTTCGAATTGAACAAATTAGTAAAGAATTCGACTTACTTCGTGTTTCAGACGAATGTGTCGTCAACATTGAATTGAAATGGCAAAATACCGGAGAAAAAATGGAACGTCAACTTCGTCAAAATCGGTATTATTTAAATAGTTTAGATCGCGACCTTTATTTATTTACATTTGTTAGTACCGAACGAGCATTGTATCGATTAAATGGCGAACGGTATGAACGTGTACCACTAGAAGAACTAATTACGATTTTAAATCGTCAACGTCATTTACTCGATGCAGATATTCAAGAACTTTTTTCTCCGACAAAATATTTAGTATCTCCCTTTAACCAGATTGGACCATTTTTAAATGCTCATTATTTTTTAACGAGTCAACAACAACAGTTTAAAGACATTGTATTAGAACACATTGGTACGGGGAAGAAAGGACGTATTTTAGCAATCGAAGGAGAAGCTGGTACGGGGAAGACATTACTCACATATGATATTGCGAAACATTATGATTTTCACGAGAAAAAACACGTACATATTATTCATTGTGGTTTATTAAATAAAGGACATCGACGGTTACAAGAAGTCGGATTTCGAATTGATTCTATTTATACGATTAATTGGGATGACTTATATGAAGCAGATATTGTTATTATCGATGAAGCGCAGCGGATGCATCCGGAAGATGTTCATCGATTGCTTGCTTACGCTGAAGTGAACGCGATTAATTTACTATTTTCGTACGATCCGACACAATATATTGGACGAGATGAAGCGATGTTTAAAAATGAAGAGACATTCGCACAACGAACGACATACGAGCGACCTTTAAAATTAACAGGGCGTATTCGGTCTAACAGAGAAATCATTTCCTTTGTGAAAAAATTGTTTAATCGAAAACACCCGGGACCTATTGAAACGTATGACAATATAGAATTTCAATATTTTACAACAATCGAAGATGCAGAGCAATTTGTCAAACTGAAAGAACGAACCGGTTGGAAATTTATCGATTATACCGTGCCCCAAGCGAATGGGACAGATATTCAACAAATGTCTTTAAATTTCGAACGAAATTCACATCAAGTAATTGGACAAGAGTTTGATAAAGTCATCATTATCATCGGCGAAGCGGTACGTTACAATACGAACGGTCGACTCGTCGATAGTGAGTTTACGAGTAATTATTCCGCTGCGCGGATGATCCATCAAAATATGACACGTGCACGTGAAGCGCTTCACATCGTCATTTTAAACAATGTTGAAATTTTAGAAACGTGCGTTACATTATTACAATCCGATCGTTTGTAATATTTTTCAGAATAGGTTGACAACTTTAAAAACATTCGCTATAGTAAAGGCGTACTCGGTAGCGGGTACCTTAGAGACGAGTAGAGAAGAGAATAGTTGAGAAATCGAATATTTAAGAATAGTAAACGTACGGTACAGTAGAGAGAGCGTATGGTTGGTGAAAATACGTCTGAACGTACGATTGAATGGACTTAAAAGAGCTCTTAAATTTCAATGAAAATGAAATGAATGAGCCGGAGCCTCCGTTACAGGCAAATTAGCCCTCTTTGAGGTGGCACCGCGCTCTTTTTTGTGACGCCCTCATTTTGCATACGCAAAATGGGGGCTTTTTGTCGTTTTCTCAACAAGAGGAGAGTAGAAAAGCGTGTATTTTATTTATGAAAGACCGAAAGAAAAACCATTTTATGGTTCCCACGTCGATGAACAAATCGAAAAAAGAAATGGCTGTTGGTATATAAACGGGAGACAGACGAAACAGACAGATGATACGATAATTTCTCATATCGTTTCTTCTGCTATACCGTATATCGTTCTCATAACAGATCCAGCAACGCGTCATTTACCTAAAATGTATGATGCGCCAGACGTTACGTTCATCCGACCGCAACAAATTTTAAAAAAGCGACCGATCGTTCATCAAACCCGTCCATTTCAACAAACATTCGTCCGGGAAGATCGTATCGACCGACAAACTTTCGAACAGGCGCAAAAAGTAAGCAAACAAGTCGTTTTATCAGAACGAGCAACTTATGCGTATGAAGGAAGTAGCTATGCAATTTATGAATACCTTCGAACGATCGAAAAACAATCGACACACTTTTACATTGAAACAGGAAAACAGACGATACTCGGCGCTTCACCTGAAACGATTATCGCTCAACGAGGAGACCAATGGATAACAGAACTTCTTGCAGGTACAGCTCCTAAAGGTCAAATCGAAAAATTAGAAGAAGAAAAAGAAATCATAGAACATGAAATGCTCGTCAAAAGCGTTTTACAACGGTTAGCGTCTACTGCTTGTCGCCATGAACGGGTTATTCGAACATTTCATCACGTTTACCATTATAGTACGACAGTGCAATTTCCAACATTGAATCAAACGCAATGGGATGCTTTATTTCCGGCAGATACGTTAATTGGAACACCTCGTGAAAAAGCGATTCCATTTATTCGTGACGTTCAAAAAAATAATCGACAATATTTCGGTGGAGCGGTCGGTTTAATAGGGAAAGATGTCGTCCATCTGTCGTTACTTATTCGAATGGCAGTAGCTGAACAATCGTTGATTCATTATGAAGCAGGAGCTGGGATTACAGCACAATCGACATACGAAAGTGAACGAGCAGAAATTAAACAGAAACGGGCATTATTTGAAACGTTCGGCATACAACGAGAAGAGAAGAGCGAAGGAGAGAAGAGATCATGACCATTTATGAAGAGACATTCAATATCCAACTTCAAAAGTTACCGACATTACAATTTGAACGAGATGTTCAAACGTTACTTACCCCTTTAATCCGAAGTGAAAATGGTAATTACTTTGATAATTGTGGTACAGGAGGAGATGGAATCGGTACGTTTAATATTAGTACAACCGCTGCGTTCATACTCGCAGCAGGTGGAGTTCCTATCGCTAAAAATGGAAATAGCGCGATATCTAGTCAATCAGGGAGTTCGGATGTTTTACGGGCACTCGGCATTTCAACAGTAACGACATTAGAGGAAGCGCATCAGCAAATCGAACGATTCGGTCTTACTTTTTTACATGCGCCTCATATGCAACCGCTCATGCGGCGAGTCAAAAAAGCAAGGGAACATTATAAACGACCGACGGTATTTAACGATATCGGACCTCTTACGAATCCATTTCCGTTACAGTCACAATATGTTGGTGTAACAAAACGGGCATTATTACCTCATTACGCCAAAGTATTACAAACACTCGGACGCCGACGATTTTTAGTGTTAACGAATGAAACAGGAATGGACGAAGCAGGCTTAGTTGGAAGGAACGATTACATTTTTTATGATGGATTACAAATAGAGAAAGGATTTTTCTACGCATCGGATTATGGTTTCAAAAGTGCGCCTCTTACCCCACTTTTAGGACGTTCACCGGAAGAAAATTGCAATATTTTAATCCGCTTATTACGTGGAGAAGAGAAAGGAGCACGTCGAGATATCGTCGTACTCAATAGTGCACTCGGCTTTTTAACATACGGTACGGTAGCTACATTAGAAGAGGGAATCGATCGCGCTCAGTCTATTATAACAAGTGGACATGCGTATGCTTTACTTTTACAGTTGAAGGAGGCATCGTCATGTTAAATAAAATCCGACAAACGAAATTGAAAGAACTTGCTACAATCGGTTCTTATGATGTTCCTCGTCATACTGGACCTTCATTACGCGATACATTACTTCAATCAAAAAGGATAGAAGTAATCGCTGAAATTAAACGTGCTTCTCCGTCACGTGGCATTATCTGCGAGACATTACATGTGGAAAAGCAAGTAGAAGCGTATGAACGTGGAGGTGCGTGCGCCATTTCAGTTTTAACAGATGAAACGTATTTTTCTGGCAGTAATCATGACTTACAACGCGCAGCGGCTGTCACTCGCTTGCCGATTTTAGCAAAAGATTTTTTCATATCTGAAAAGCAAGTCGAACGTGCTCGCTTTTACGGAGCAACGGTTATTTTAATTATCGCCCGATTTGTAACAGATGACGAAGCGTTCCGTCTCATTCAGCGAGCGAAACAATTACAAATGGACATATTGATTGAAGTGCATACGAAAGATGAATTAGAGCGTATGCGTCCTTATGCAGAAGATGTTATTTATGGTATCAATAATCGAGATTTATCAACGTTTACCGTTGATTTTGAACCGACGAATCGATTAAGCGAACATATGCCGCGCCCTTATATAAGTGAAAGTGGTTTTCGTACGAAAGAAGACGTTTTATCATTGTCTACTCGACCAGATGGTTTATTAATTGGTTCGGCTTTCATGTTGAGTGAATCACCTGAACAATTATTACCGACATTTCGTATTTTAAAGGAGGACGAGTAAATGCAAGTTAAAATTTGTGGTATTCAAACAAAAGAAGATGTATTACTCATGAACCGTTACCCTGTCGATTATATCGGGTTCGTTTGTACGAAAGAAAGTTCACGTTACGTATCCAAAAGAAAAATTTTGGAATTGCTACCTTACGTCCGTCCTAATATACAAATTGTCGGCGTGTTTTTAAGCGCTTCAGAATACGTCGCGCACTATACAGATATTCCGTTCGATTATATTCAACTGTATGATGTAGACGAAATCGTCGATCGACCTTTCATTCATGCAGTGAAAGATGCTTCTTTAGCTCATGAAAAAGCCGCTGCGGTTTTGCTAGATAAGAGTCACGGGCAAGGACAACATGCGACGTACACGTCGATTAAAACGAGTCTTCCTCTCGGTATTGCAGGCGGAATAACTCCTGAAAATGTAAACGAAATTGTAGCGCGATACGCACCAGATTTTATCGACCTATCTAGTAGTCTTGAACGAAATGGTCAAAAAGAAGCATCTCGTGTGCAACATTTATTTGATGCACTTTCAAAAAATGCATTTGGCGGCGCTTATGTACCTGAAACATTTATCCCCGCATTACAACAATTAACTGAAGCTTTTGAAGACATTCAAAAAGATGAAAAGTTCCGTCAACTCTTTTTAAAAGAGCTACAAACTTATGTCGGTCGTCCGACGAGCTTGTATGAAGCACATCGTTTACGTCAACTAGGTGGGCCACGTATTTTATTAAAACGGGAAGATTTAAATCATACAGGAGCACATAAAATTAATAACGCGATTGGGCAAGTCTTACTAGCAAAGCGACTTGGAAAAACGCATATTTTAGCAGAAACCGGTGCTGGCCAACACGGTGTGGCGACTGCGACAGCTTGTGCTAAATACGGCTTACGTTGTACGATTTTTATGGGCGAAAAAGATATGAAACGACAAGAGATGAATGTCTTTCGTATGCAACTACTCGGCGCCAAGGTGGTAGGAGTAGGTGGGAAAGACGGGACGTTAAAACATGCTGTTACAGAAGCCTTACGCATTTGGGCAGAAACAGTAGATACAACACATTACGTCATCGGAAGTGCACTCGGTCCTGCTCCTTTTCCGGCGATCGTTCGATATTTCCAATCGATTATCGGAGCAGAAACGAAAAACCAAATGTTAACGACTTATGGAAAACTTCCGACAGCACTCGTTGCAGTCGTTGGTGGAGGAAGTAACGCAATCGGATTGTTTGATGCCTTTTTACAAGATCCTGTCCATTTGTACGGTGTTGAAGCAGGAGGAACGAAAACGAAACACGCAGCGGTTATGCGTGAGCGTTCAGTTGGTGTCCTTCACGGAACGAAAAC
>JASLJC010000076.1 GCA_030152585.1 Savagea sp.
AGATCCCTCACTTTCTTCTACATATTCTACCATGAAATGAACCGTTGCAAACTGTTTCACTTCTTAATTTTTAATATATTCTTTTTTATGTATAGAAACAAAAAAGTAGCACATACTTGGACGTGTCCAGTATGTGCTAAGTTTCATTTTTATCGATTATGCGTTTTCGAAACGTTTTGCTACTTCTTCCCAATTTACAACGTTCCAGAATGCTTTAATATATTCTGGACGACGGTTTTGGTAGTTTAAGTAGTATGCGTGCTCCCAAACGTCAAGACCCATAATCGGTGTTTGACCATCCATAATTGGTGAATCTTGGTTTGGTGTACTTACAACTTCTACTTCTCTATTATTTGCAATTAACCATGCCCAACCTGAACCGAAGCGTCCTGCTGCTGCCGCTGCGAATTCTTCTTGGAATGCTTCAAAGCTACCGAATTTTTTATCGATTGCTTCTGCTAATTTACCTTCTGGTTTTCCTCCACCGTTTGGTGATAAGATTTCCCAGAACATAGAGTGGTTAGCATGTCCACCACCGTTGTTACGTACAGCTGTACGAATGTCCGCTGGAATAGCGTCCATGTCTGAAATTAATTGTTCTACTGTTTTATCACCTACGAGATCTTCGTGACCTTCGAGTGCTTTGTTTAAGTTTGTAACGTATGTGTTATGGTGTTTTGTGTGGTGGATTTCCATTGTACGTGCATCAATGTGTGGTTCTAATGCGTCGTAAGCATATGGTAATTCTGGTAATTTGTAAGTCATTATAAAATTCCTCCCTAAATAGTTCATATTTCATCCTACAATGTAAACTGTATCAAATTTGTGACGGTCATTCAACGAAAACGCTCGTTTTCATTCGACTTTATTTCAAAAGAAAAAGAAACGATAAACGTTGAGTTGAACGTCTTATCGCTTCTTTTCCCTTTGTTTTTCTTTTTAAACTTTTCTTCTTGTCACACTACACTCGATTGCCGAGTACAGCCTCTGCGATATTTACTGCGTGATCGCCAATTCGTTCTAAATTTGAAATAACATCTACGAAAACGATACCTGCTTGCGCACTACACGTTCCATCGTTTAATCGTAAAATATGACGCTTTCGATATTTACGTTCCATTTTATCGATTAAATCTTCTTGTTCTGCTGCTTCTCTTGCTAATTCTTTATCATTTAAGTTCAATGCTTGAATAGCATTATCGACTGTTTTAATCGTTAACGTAAACATTTTCGTTAAATCTTCTAATGCCTCATCTGTCAACGAGAGACGATTCAATACTTGAATATCTGTTAGTTCTATAATATTTTCGAAATGATCGCCAATTCGTTCGATATCTCGAATACTATCCATTAGCAACATATGACGATTCGATTCAATGGGCGAAATACTTTTAGATGAAATATCTACGAGATAGTTTGTAATTTCTCTATCGAGACTATTGATCGCATCTTCTATTTGACTTGCTGTTTCAGCATGTTTTTTATCGCCCGTTTTCACATATTCAAACGCTTCTTCAAGTCCCTGGACAGCGAGTTCACCTGTACGAATGACTTCTTCTTTCGCCTGTCCGATCGCAACAGAAGGTGACTGTTCAATAAAACGTGGATCTAAATGTTTTGGTCGATATTCAATCATCACGTCTTCTCCGGGAATCATTTTCGTGACGATGTACGCCCACACACCGATCAACGGTAACTGAATGATCGTATTCGCTACGTTAAATGAACCGTGGGCAAAAGCAATTTCCATTTTAGGTTCTAGATTTAATAAGGTTGACAACCATTCGACATACATCGTAAATGGGGCAAGTAAAAGTAAAAAGACGACTGCTCCTAACACGTTAAATAACACGTGAGTTGCTGCTGCTCGACGTGCTGCAACAGATGCACCAATTGCCGCTAAAATAGCTGTAATAGTCGTACCGATATTATCTCCAAATAAAATCGGAAGTGCAGCATGTAAATCGACGAGTCCTTCTGAATAAAGTCCTTGTAAAATTCCGACTGTCGCACTCGAACTTTGAACGATTAATGTGAAAACAGTACCGGCTACAACACCGAGTAACGGATGGGCACTTAAAGCGAGCGTCATATCTGTAAATGCTTCTAATGTTCGAAGTGGTTTCATCCCATCACTCATCATTTCAAGCCCTAAAAATAGCCCCCCGAACCCGAATACTACTTCCCCAAAATTTCGAATCGACGTTTTGCGTATAAAGAAAATTAAAAAGGCACCGACTGCCATAATCGGTAAAGCATACGTTCCAACATCTAATCCGATAATAAACGCTGTCGCTGTCGTTCCGATATTTGCTCCCATAATGACACCGATCGCTTGACGTAATGTCATAAATCCTGCACTGACGAGTCCGACTGTAATAACCGTCGTTCCAGAACTAGACTGAATGAGTATCGTCACGACAATACCGACTAAAATCCCCATTAACGGGTTCGTCGTATATTTATCTAAAATCGAACGTAATCGATCTCCTGCTGCTTTTTGCAAAGCATCCCCCATATACTTAATCGAAAATAAGAAAATCCCTAGACCTCCAATAAATTGGAAAATCATCTGTTGCCAATCGATTTCCATTGAATGTTACGACCTCCTCAAAATGATAACTTCATTAACACTTTTCAAAACGTTGTCTATACCTTCATTATCATCCTTCGTTCAATAGAATGTAAATAGTGTATACCGAAAATTTACACAACCTTTACAATCGCCCATTTTTCTGTCACGAATTTTTCAAACTTATATCCATGAAGCGTCTCAACTATACTTTTTTACATTTTATTTAAATAATAAAGAGAAGTCGCTTGTCATTCCTCCTATTCGATTGATAAACTAGAGATATGTCAATATGAAGGAGAGAACGAAATGACAAAAATGACTCACCGTAAAAATACACGCCCCGTAAAAGTTGGTAATGTAACAATCGGAGGTAGTGATGAACTATTTATTCAAAGTATGACGACAACAAAAACAGAAGATGTCGACGCGACAGTTGCTCAAATTAAACGACTCGAAGAAGCAGGATGTCAACTCGTCCGCGTCGCTTGTCCGAACGAAGAAGCAGCTCGTTCTATCGGTGCAATTAAAGCACAAATCGATATTCCACTCGTCGTCGATATTCATTTTGATTATAAACTCGCTCTAATTGCGATTGAACAAGGTGCAGACAAAATTCGAATTAATCCAGGAAACATTGGTCGTCGCGAAAAAGTAGAAGCTGTCGTCAATGCCGCAAAAGAAAAAGGGATTCCTATTCGAATTGGGGTTAATGCCGGTTCTTTAGAAAAACATATTCTTAAAAAATACGGCTACCCGACAGCAGACGGTATGGTCGAGAGTGCTTTACACCATATTAAAATTTTGGAAGACCTCGACTTTCACGATATTATCGTCTCACTCAAAGCTTCAGATGTTCAATTAGCCGTTGAAGCGTATAAAAAAGCAGCGGCGGCTTTTGATTATCCGTTACATTTAGGTATTACAGAATCAGGTACATTGTTTGCTGGTACAGTAAAATCAGCAGCTGGTCTTGGTGCTTTATTATCGGAAGGCCTTGGAAATACGATGCGTATTTCATTATCAGCAGATCCCGTGGAAGAAATTAAAGTCGCACGTGAATTATTAAAAGTATTCCACTTATCATCTAATGCTGCCACACTTATTTCATGTCCGACTTGTGGACGTATTGAAATCGACTTAATTTCTGTTGCAAATGAAGTAGAAGAGTATATTTCTACCATTAAAGCACCAATTAAAGTTGCTGTACTCGGCTGTGCTGTGAACGGTCCAGGAGAGGCACGTGAAGCAGATATTGGTATTGCAGGTGGACGTGGGGAAGGTTTACTCTTCATGAAAGGGGAAATTGTTCGAAAAGTACCTGAAGACGATTTAGTCGACGAATTGAAAAAAGAAATCGATAAACTAGCAGAAGAATATTACGCAAAACAACGCGCTGAAAAAGAAGACAATGAATAAAATTCGTCTAGGAGTAGATATTGACGGAACCGTTACATGTCCGTCTGCTTTAATACCGTTCATTAACGATGCTTTTCGTACATCGCTCACTTTAGAAGATATTAAAGAGTATGACTTAACGAAAAACTTTGATGTCGACCCTGTACATTTTGCTCAATGGTACGATCAAAACGAAGAAACGATATACGAACAATCACCACCACGCGATGATGTGTTAACGATATTGCCACGTTGGCAAAGATTTGCAACACTTCACTATATTACAGCCCGTGGCGAACATTCAAAGCAGGTCACTACAAATTGGTTGCAACGCCACACATTGCCTATAGATTCCGTTCACTTTGTCGGAAGTCACGATAAAGTCGAAACGGCGCGTTCTTTACAAATCGATGCTTTTTTAGAAGATAAATATGATAATGCGATAACAATCGCTGAAACATTAAACATTCCTGTTTTATTGTTCGATGCACCTTGGAATCAACTTGAAACACCACGTTCGATTATCCGAGTTTCGAATTGGAAAGAAGCAGAACGTGCCTTACATGAACTTTTTCCTACGATTCCGATTCTATAGTCATGAAAGAAATCTAAAGAACATTTTGCACATCATAAAAGACACTTGAAAAGCTTAAAAATTCAAGTGTCTTTTTACTATTCAATGAAAGTTCTCACTATTTTCTACACCTATGAAATCTAAAATACATTACTTTTACTTCGGTCGTAACTTTACAATCTCTTGAAGACTAGATAAATGTATAATTTTCCATTCTTTAAGTCATTCGACCTTTCTACTTTACATATGTTCATCGTTTTTCTTTTTTATTTCTTTGTATAATTATACTTTTTTTATAATAAAAGGTTGCTTTATCCCTATATATTGTTTCCTTTTTTATAGACAACTCTTCCTAAAGTTTATTTCTCTTTACTTTTAATTACGACTTTTCTCTTAACATTTACGCTTTTTTATTGATTTTTCGAAAAAAACCGTTCATACTATTAAAAAAGGGTAATTATACCCAACGCTGTTATACGTATAGAAAGGAGCGGTGCTTTTGATGACTGCTGTTAGTTTAGATGATTTAACGAATTTACGAAAAAAACTATCTGCTGCATTAAATGAAAATGACGAGTACGAAGCAGTTTTTCAATATCAACAAAAATATTATCGAATTCGTTCGGTCATCGCTTCCGAAAATATGATCTATTTAATCGAAACAGATGAACGAGGCGAGCTCGTATTTCATGACGATACGAACCATTTTACAATTGAACCGCTACAACATTTTTTAGATCATGCACGCGTCGTCTATTAAAAAGAGAGTGTCTTGAAGCACCCGTATTACGATACGCGTATTCCAAGACACTCTCTTTCTTATTTTATAAAATGGAAACAGTTCCGACTTATATCTTCTAATCGTTTAAGAAGCAAAAACACAGTGTGGACATTTTCCATATATCTCAAATTTATGTCCTTCGACGATATGACCTTTTAAAACGATTGAAAAAGCATCCATCGGACAATATTCTATCGATTCAGTTTTTCCACATACGGTGCAAATAAAATGATGATGATGGCTGTCAGGATTACAATGCATTCGAAAATGTTGTTCTCCATTCAATTCCGTCGCTTCTACAATGTTTAAATCTGCAAACGTTGCTAAGTTACGATAAACCGTATCATAACTTACCCCTGGATTCGTTGCGGCTAAGTGATTACGCACTTCTAAAGCAGACACGTATCGATCACTTTCATATAAGTATTGCAAAATTTGTTCACGATTTTTCGTTTTTTTCAACTGATTTTGTTGTAATATGACTAACGCTCGCTCTACATTCATCGAAGCACTCCCCTTTTACATTTGTCTCTTTTTCCATACGATAACTTTTTGCCAAATTAGAGTGAGTAACAATAAAACGATACTCGTCATAACGATCGTTCCACCTGGTGCAATGTCACCGTAAAAGGCAATAACTAAGCCTATTATAACAGAAAGTTCTCCAAATAAAACGGAAAGCCAGAGTGTCGTACGGAAGCTTTTTTTCCAACGCATCGCTATTGCAACTGGAATAGTCATTAAAGAAGAGACGAGTAAAATCCCGACAATTCGCATCGAAGCACCGATAACAAAAGCTGTTAAAATCATAAATAGTGGTTGTAATGAACGTCCTCGTACACCGGATACACGCGCATATTCAGGATCGAAGCTCAAGGCAAACATTTCATCATAAAATAACCAAATAAAACTAATCGAGACAATCGCAATGACCAATACGATTAAAAAATCATCAAAACTCACTGCTGATACTGATCCAAATAAATAACTCACCAAATCGGTTCCAAAACCATTCGCAAGCGAGATAAAAACTGCACCTAATCCGATACCGGTAGATAAAATGACAGGAATCGCTAATTCTTCGAAATCTTTATACGTTTTTCTTAACTTTTCAATCAGTAAAGACCCACCAACTGCTGAACCAATCCCTAAATAAATCGGATTCAACGTCGCAAGTGCTACAACTTGTTGACTTAAAAAGAGACTTCCTGCAATTCCAGCTAATGCAACATGACTAAGTGCATCTGCAATTAATGCCAAGCGACGAACGACGATAAATAAACCGATCATCGGAGCAATTAATCCAATTAGTAAACCAGACAATACAGCATATTGTAAAAATTCATAACGAAATAGTGCCTCTATCATTTGCATTGACAGTCGCCCCCTTCTACTTCATGTACTCGACGAACAGGATGACCATACCATGCAGAGTAAGTTGCATCGTCTAAAGCGTTGTAAGCTTCCGCTTCTCCATGAAAGTGTATCGTTCGATTCAAGCAAGCAACGTGAGAGGCAAGACTTGTTACGAGATCAATTTCATGAGTGACAAGTAATATCGCTAATCCGTGTTTTTCATTTAATCGTTGCAATAATTCATAAAAAGAACGGACATTTTGTTCATCAATACCGACTGTCGGTTCGTCCATAATGAGTAATTGCGGTCCACCGACGAGCGCTCGTGCTATAAATACGCGTTGTTGTTGACCACCCGATAAATCTCCAATATTACGGCTTGCATAAGTTTGCATATCTACAGTTTCTAACGCGGTCATTGCTCGTTTCGTTGCTTCCGCATTAAAACGTCGAAACAATCCTTTTTCTCTCGTTAAACCGCTGCGTACTACTTCTAATACCGTTGCAGGAAAACTAGAATTAAAAGCATTCGACTTTTGAGAAACATAGCCGATTCGTTCACGTTGTTTAAATTTAGTCGCTAACGTTCCGAATAAACGAACAGTCCCTTCTGAAGGCTCTTCTAATCCTAATATTAATCGAATTAATGTACTCTTCCCCGAACCATTCGGGCCAATTAATGCCCAAAACTGTCCTTCTTCTACTTCAAATGAAACGTCTTCTAATACTTTTTGTTCTGCATATCGAAATGCTACGTTTTCTAATGCAATCATCGTTTGCTTTTCCATGCAAATATCTCCTCGTTCTAAACTGTAATCATTACGATTATAATTCATTGTTGAAAAATTGCGAGCGTTATGCTTTACTTTCAAAAAATAGACACATTTAGAAATATGAGCTGAATAGATTTGATTTGACAAACCGTCCTACTCGTTTCATAAACGAAAAAACGAAGCAAGAAAAGTTATTCTCGCCTCGTTTTTCTTCTTTCTATTTTATGAACGTAATGCCTCAATGCGTGATGGATCAAATTGTTTCGTCGTTAACATATCGATCTCAATTGCATAAGGTGCTTTTTTATTCGCTTTTTCTTCACCGACGTATGGCGTTTCTAAGATTTTAGGTATGTTTTTAAATTCGTCTAAATGCACAACCCAAGCGAGTGGGTCAAAACCGATATGGCCGAAACCGATATTTTCATGACGGTCTTTTCCAGCACCGCAGACGTTTTTGCTATCGTTAATATGCAACACTTGAATTCGATCGAGTCCCACTATTTTATCAAATTCTGTTAGTACGCTTTCGAAATTATGCACGATATCATACCCTGCATCGTGAACGTGACACGTATCAAAACAAACAGACAATTTATCATTATGATGAACACCATCTATAATACGAGCAATCTCATCAAAAGAACGACCGATTTCTGTCCCTTTTCCAGCCATCGTTTCGAGTGCGATTTGTACATTTTGTTCTGGACGAATCACTTCATTCAGTCCTTCAATAATGCGATCGATTCCGACATCTGCTCCTGCTTGCACGTGAGCACCTGGATGTAAGACAATTTGCCGGGCACCTAGTGCTTCAGTTCGCTCGATCTCACTTTGTAAAAAGTCGACGCCTAAACGAAACGTTGCTTCTTTTTTCGTATTCGCAATATTAATAATGTATGGCGCATGAACTACGATATTCGATAAATCGTGCGCTTTCATATGCTCATAACCTGCTTCAATATTTAATTCTTCTAACGGCTTACGACGTGTATTTTGAGGTGCTCCTGTATAAATCAT
>JASLJC010000001.1 GCA_030152585.1 Savagea sp.
TGATCAAATTTTTCAGACGCTTCGTATAAACTTTGAATAATACGCAAATCATCAATCGACGCATTAACGGGTGAACGTTCTCCCTTTTGGATTTCCCATGAAATAGTAGACGTCGGTAATAAAAATTGCTCACGTAACACACGATACGACGTCTCATAAGCACACGGTGCTTCTCTTCTTACGAGATACGTCATCCATAAACCGAGTGATTCCGACAAAAACTGTCCTTTTTCAGCTTGATCGTTTGTTTCAATTTTGCCGTCTTTTTCTAATGTCGTTTGTATAAATCGTTCAATCGGTGTTTTTCCTTCTTCTTGCTCACATTGAAACGGACGTTCAAAATATCGAAAAACATTGTATAAACCGACCAATAAAACGACGACGACGACACAAATCATCATTCGTTTTTTCAACGATTTCCCTCCTTTGTCTTTCTTTCTATTGCTAGCATACAATAAATAAAAGGAAGGAACGAATTTCCATATAAAAAAGCTATTTTCCTCAATTTTTTAAACAAAATTAAGAAAAATAGCTTATCGTTTTTAATAAGGCGGTGGGGACCAACACTCACAACTCGGTGCATCACTTTCGCACTTTGAACAACTTAACGGCTCATACCCATAATAGGCATACCCACAACTATTACAATAATACACGTCAATTGTTCGGCCATCATCCGTTACGATTTGTTCGTGACGTGTCGGTGATGTTGAAACGTTTTCTACTTTTTCAGTCATCGTATCCCTCCTTTTCCTCTATACTCCTATCGGTATAAAGAAAATGCAACGATTCCGCTCATAATAAAATATCTTGTACAGGGAAACGAACCGTTGGGTGAGGAGATGATCGACGTTTTCCTAATGCAATCATCACAACCGGTTCATATCGCTCCTCTAAATCGAATAACTGTTGGTATGCATGACGGTCGAACCCTCCCATAATACAAGAATCAATTCCTTTCGATTGCGCAAGTAAAACGATAGACATTGAAAATAAACCTGTATCAAAATGCGCTATTTCGCGCACATCTTGTCGATTTTTCGTCGCATAATAACGACGATCATTTTCTAATTTTTGTTGGAACGTCTCTTCGTCAATACTCTTTGTTTCATATAATTGACGGTTGACACGTTCGATATTTTCAGGTAATTGAACATCTGCACAAATCGTAACAAGCGCTGCTGCTTCCTCAACTTGAGGTTGATCTAATGCAATCGGACGAATTTTCGCTTTTTCAGCCTCATCTAAAACGACGTGTACTTTCCACGGCTGTAAGTTACTCGATGACGGCGTTTTCACTGCAACTTCCAACAACTGATGAATATCCATTTCTGTTAAATGAAAATTTGGATCAAATTGACGTGTTGCACGACGACTTTCCATAATATGTTCCATTGATCGATATTGTTCCATGTGACATCTCTCCTTTAAACTTAAAAATTCCCGATTCCCGATAATTTAAACGTATGGTACACTTAAAAGAAAAGATTAAAGGAATGATCATATGAATATTGCGGTCTATTGTGGTTCCCAACAAGGAAAAAATCCCGCTTACATGGAAGCAGCACGTCAACTCGGGACGTCGATTGCTACACGTGGTTACGGCCTCGTTTACGGCGGGGCAACGATCGGATTAATGGGAGAAGTTGCAAGAAGTGCTTTACGCGCAGGCGGTCACGTCACAGGTGTCATGCCCGATGTGCTCGTTGACCACGAAATTACATTACATGAAGCGAGCCTCGTCATTATGACGTCTACAATGCACGAACGAAAGCTCGAAATGTTTGATCGTTCTCAAGCATTTATCGCATTACCTGGAGGAATTGGTACGTTAGAAGAATTGCTTGAAGTATGGACATGGCAAAAAATCAATATGCATGAAAAACCGATAGGACTTGTCAATACAGACGGTTACTACGATGCATTGCTCACTTTTTTAGACGAAATGGTCGAACGAGGGTTTTTAACGAAAGAAGCACGAAATACATTATTCGTTCACGACAATATTTCTTCATTACTCGACGACATGACACCTTATATGAAAGATAAAACGACATTACGCGCACGAGAACAATAAAAGGAGCGGTAGCGCTCCTTTTTTCACGTCTATGTCAAATAAACCGTCATCTTTTTAAAACCTTTTCTACGCCTTTTGCGTCTATATGAACGGCATCAATACTAAACGGATTTTTTCGTTCATTTGTGAACTAAATTTAAAGAGTAAGGAAGTTTCAATATGAAAAAATGGATATGGATCGTAAGCATTGCTATTTTAACTGTCATTGCAGCGACAAGTGCATATGCTTACAATCATTATAAAAAAACAGCTCAAAAAATATCAGTCGATTTTGAACAAGAACGCCCTCCTTTAACACCGATTACAGAACCTTTTAATGCATTGTTACTCGGAATTGGAGATCGACCAGGGGATCCGGGACGAGCAGATTCTGTTATTTTCGTTTCAGTGAATCCACAAACCGAATCAATTTTCACCTTCAATTTACCAAGAGATATGTACGTTCCGATGGCGGGGAAAGATTTTTCTGATAAACTTAACCATTCGTTCGCTTACGGACGAACAGAAATGACATTACATACAGTAGAACAATATTTAGAAACACCGATTGATTACGTCGTACAGATTAATATGAACGGCTTACGACAAGTTGTAGATGCTTTCGGAGGAATTGAAGTAAACAATCCGTTTGCTTTTGAACAGCGTGATGAAATCGGAACGACACGTTATACATACGACAAAGGACCCCTTCATTTAGACGGCGAACGTGCTTTACATTACGCACGTATGCGAAAAATGGACCCAAAAGGTGACCTCGGACGAAACGAACGACAACGCGAAGTAATCCAAGCGATTTTAGAAAAAGCAGATACGCCGAAAACATTGTTTAAAATTCCAGAACTTCTCGAAATTGTAGGAGATAATTTAAAAACGAATATTTCTGTAAAACAAATGACGTCGATGTTCCAAAATTATCAAGATAAATGGCAACATTACGATATGGAAACATATGAAGTTGTCGGAGATGGCGAATTACGAAATCGAATTTATTACTATGTTGTAAGCGAAGAAGAAAAAGAACATCTTCAGTCTATGATTGATGCTCATGCAAACGGTCTACCGCTTCCGAAAAAAGAAGAAGAAAGACAACAACGTGATCAAAACCTCGAACAACAAAATTATTTAGAACAACTTTGGGAAACAGAAGAACATATCGATACGACGAAAAACGAAAAATGAAACGTTAAAAAGAGCCTCCTGAATGGAGGCTCTTTTTGAGTACACATTTACTTATTTTTTCTTTTTCTTGTTCGTTTTCTTTTTGTTCTTGTTGTTTTTCTTGTTTGCTTTTTTAGCAGCTTTCTTTTTCGCTTTTTTCTTTTCAGCTTTTTTTGCTTCTTGTTTCTTTAATTGTTTTTTCGTTAATTCTTTTTCTTTTTTAGCCATTTTCAAATCTCCCCTTTTGTATAATAGAATGCACATGTGCACTCTTCTACTATCCAGTATACAGGTCTATTTTCCTAATAGCAACCACTTTCATCATTTTGTGGAACTTCTTGACAACTATTGTACTTTCTTGAGCTAATGGAAAATTTGATTCGGTATTTATGCGTCAAAATCGATTTTATAATTCTACACGATTTCATATGTATGTAAAACTCGCTTTCCACTTGATCTGGCATGCAGAATGACGTGTCTCAAAAAATAAAAAACCGAGTAACAGTTCGCTTGAAGTGAACGATTACTCGGTGATCTGAAACAATTACGCGGGGAAGAAAATCATTTGAAGCGCGAACACAATACCGAAGAAATAAATGATCGGATGTACTTCGCGTCCTTTTCCGCCGACTACTTTTAATAAAGGATACGTAATGAACCCAATGGCAATACCGGTTGCGATACTTGACGTAAGAGGCATCGTTAAAATGACTGCAAAAGTTGGAAATGCCTCATCAAATGTATTCCATTCAATACGTGTTAAACTCGCCATCATATAACTTCCTACAATAATTAAAGCAGGTGCTGTAATCGCAGGTACAGCTGACACTGCTTCCACAATCGGTGAGAAAAATAGAGCGACGAAGAAAAATCCAGCGACGACGAGTGATGTTAACCCTGAACGTCCTCCCGCTGCGACGCCTGCTGATGACTCAACATATGCACTAGAAGGTGTAGAACCGAGTGATGCACCGACAGTTGAAGCGACTGCGTCTGCTGTAAGTGCAACGTGTGCTCGTGGCAATTTCCCATCTTTCATAAAACCACCTTGTTCTGCCACACCGATCATCGTACCAGTCGTATCAAAAACGGTAATTAATAAAAAGGCAATAACGACAGCGTATAAACCATGTGTGAACACACCTGTAATATCCATATCAAAGAAGACAGGCATCGGTGGAAGTGATGCAACACCGTCTAGTTGTAACATTCCCATGAAATACGTAATAATTCCTGTTATAAACATTCCAAGGAAGAGTGCCCCTCGTACTTTTCGTGTAACGAGAATAAGTGTAATAAACAAACCGATAATCGCTACGGCAGTCGTCGGATTCGTTACGTCACCGAAAGCGACATACGTTCCTTCATTCGGTACGACGATTCCTGACATGCGAAGTCCTAAAAAAGCAACGAACAAACCGATACCTGCTGTAATTCCGACTTTTAATGGCTCGGGAATTGCTTCAATTAACATTTCACGGAATTTCGTAAACGTCAGCAATAAGAAAATAACACTTGCTAAAAACACAGCTCCCATAACCGTTTGGTAAGTAACACCGTGCGAAGCGACAGCTGTTGCAAAATATGCGTTCATTCCCATACCGGGAGCGATGGCGATTGGGTAATTTGCAAATAACGCCATAATCAGTGTACCGACAACTGCAGAAGCAATCGTCGCGATAAACACTTGGTCAAACGGAACACCTGCAGCTGATAATATCGCAGGGTTGACGACGATAATATACGCCATTGTGACAAATGTCGTAAGACCTGCAATTACTTCTGTCTTCGCATCTGTTTTCAATGCATCTAAACGAAAGAATTCTTTCATAAATGAAACGCCTCTTTTTCTATTGATTTTCATAGTTCTGAATCACAAAAAATATCGTATCGAATCTTTCGGTAATATGCAATGAATTTCTTTATTTTTTTATGATTTTCTTCATTTTTTCTACTAAAAGCGAAGATTTATAAAAACTTTACTTTTCAACATTCGATTTTCCTTCATTTTTCTTCACTATTTTTAAGTTCACTCACTGTTCAGCATATAGCGACAACGAGCACTTCAACAACTTTCTTTTTAACTTCTGCAAAATCACTCTCTTTTTTATTTTCTCAGACACGAAAAACACCTTTAAGTATTGTCATCGTACACAAATGTTCATTTCACTTAAAGGTGTTTTTATATTGATTCCGCATTTTTAGATCAAGCTATAATATTCGTTTTGAATGCAAGTAGTTTTCTTTCACTCATTTCATTTGTTGAAGTAAATTTGCCATTTCAATCGCAGCTGTTGCAGCGTCCCAACCTTTATTTCCTGCTTTCGTTCCAGCACGTTCAATCGCTTGTTCGATCGTATCTGTCGTCAACACACCGAAAATGACTGGAATCCCTTCATCCATGTTCACTTTTCCGACTCCTTTTGTTACTTCTGCCGATACGTAGTCAAAATGTGGTGTCGATCCACGAATGACCGTACCGAGTGTAATGATTGCATCGTACTTTTTCATTTGTGCCATTTTTTGTGCTGCAATCGGAATTTCAAATGCACCAGGTACCCATGCAATGTCTACATCTTCTACGTTTACTCCGTGACGACGTAACGCATCTTGCGCGCCCCCGAGCAATTTACTCGTAATAAACTCATTAAAACGTCCTACTACAATCCCTACTTTTAACCCTTCGCCTACTAAATGTCCTTCAAATACCATGATAATCTCTCCTTTTTATTTTTCGAGCAGATGCCCTAATTTTTCTTTTTTCGTTTCCATGTAACGTGCGTTTGCATCTTTTACCGGCATTTCCAACGCTACACGTTCTACAACATCTAATCCATGACCTGTTAAACTTGTAATTTTACGCGGATTGTTTGTAAGTAATCGCATCTTTCGTACACCGAGATCTTTTAAAATTTGTGCACCGATACCGTAGTCGCGTAAATCGTCTGGAAAACCGAGTGCCTCGTTTGCTTCTACTGTGTCGAGCCCTTCTTCTTGTAACTTATAAGCACGCATTTTGTTTACTAAACCGATACCACGCCCTTCTTGACGCATGTAGAGTAAAATGCCTGTCCCTTCTTCTTCAATTTGACGAAGGGCCGCTTGAAGTTGAGGTCCGCAGTCACAACGTTCTGAACCGAATACATCCCCTGTAAGACATTCTGAATGTACGCGGACAAGTACCGGTTTGGACGAATCGATTTCGCCTTTGACAAACGCGATATGCTCTTGATTCGTCAACGTCTCGACGTATGTCACAGCACGGAACTCTCCAAAACTCGTCGGCATTTTCGTTTCGACAATTCGCTCAATGAGTTGTTCTTGCTTTCGGCGATAACGAATGAGCTCTTCAATCGTTAAAATGACGAGGTCGTGCTTTTTCGCTACTCGTTGTAAATCCGGCATACGCGCCATCGTACCATCTTCGTTCATAATCTCACAAATAACACCTGCTGGCTCCTTACTTCCGGCAAGACGAGCTAAATCGACCGCTGCTTCTGTATGGCCAGCTCGACGTAAGACGCCACCTTCTTTTGCAATGAGTGGAAAAATATGACCCGGACGTTTAAATTCAGCGTGCGTAGCATCTTGTGCAATCGCACGTTGAATCGTATGTGCACGCTCAAAAGCCGAAATTCCTGTATGACATGACGCATGATCGATGCTCACTGTAAATGCAGTGCCGTACGGGTCTGTATTTCGTTCAACCATCGGATGGAAATTTAATTTTTTCGCTCGTTCTTTTGTCATCGGTAAACAAATGAGTCCTCGTCCTTCTGTCGCCATAAAATTCACGAGTTCACCATCTGTTCGATCGGCTAACGTCAGAAAATCACCTTCATTTTCACGATTTTCATCATCTACGACGATAATCGGACGACCTGCTTGTAACTGTACAATCGCTTCTTCTACTGTTGCATACATTTTTCTATCCCCTTTTTAAACGAATCCATTTTCGACTAACGTATCCATCGTAATACCTTGCGACTTACTTTCACGCGCTTCGAGTAAGCGATCGATATATTTTGCAAACATATCACATTCAACATTTACCGTATCGCCGACATCTTTATGACCGAGCACTGTATCTTTTTCAGTCGTCGGAATGAGCGAAATGATAAATCCTGAATCAGTTACACCGAAGACAGTAAGTGACGTACCGTCTACTGCGACAGAACCTTTCGTAATATAATACGATTGAAATTCTTTTGACGTTTCAATTTCAACATAACGTGCATTATCACGACGTGTCGTACGAACGATTGTGCCGACTGTGTCAACATGACCTGTTACAAAATGTCCTCCGAAACGGTCATTCGCTTGCATTGCTCGTTCGACATTGACAGAACTTCCGACACTTAATTGTCCAAGTGTCGTCGCTTTCATCGTCTCGGGAATAACATCTGCTACAAATGACTGCTCTGTCATCTCTGATACGGTTAAACAAACACCATTAATCGCAATACTATCGCCGATAGATGCATCTTCTAACGCTTTTTCACTTCGAACGTGTAAACGGAGCGATTGTGCTCCTGGTGTAATCCGTTCGATTACCCCGATATCTTCTACAATTCCAGTAAACATTTAGTCGTCTCCTTTCAGAAATTTCGCATAAATCCGAATATCTGGACCGAATGTCGTAACGTCGATAATTTCTAACTGTTTCGCTTCCTTCATGAGTAAACGGCTCGGATCGTCAAAAAATGTCGGACCGTTACCAATCAACTTCGGTGCGATATAAATATACGCTTCATCGACGAGTCCTTCGTCAATAAATGAACGATGAATGCTCGGACCACCTTCAATGAACAACGTCATGATACCGCGACGGCCGAGTTCTTCTAATACGCGCATTAAAAATGGCTCGCGAGCATCAAGAGAAATGACCTCGACTTGTGCTGAAGCGTGCGGTATATTTTTTTGCGTCGTAAAAAGAAGCGTCGGAACACGCTCATCTGTGTATACTGTCGCATCAACGGGTGTGCGACCTCTTCTGTCTAAAACAATACGAATTGGATCTGTACCACCTTGGGGCAATCGAGTGGTTAAGGATGGGTTATCATCTAAAACGGTGCCACTGCCAACTAAAATGGCATCATGTCGGTGTCGTAATTCGTGGACATTGAAGCGGGCTGCTTCAGAAGTGATCCACTGTGAGTCTCCCGTAGAGGTGGCGACTCGGCCATCAAGGGTGACAGCCGTTTTCAACGTGACATATGGGCGTTTCGTTTGGATGTAATGGAAAAATGCGCGATTCAGTGTGCGGGCCTCGTCTTCTAATAAACCTACGTGGACTTCTATACCAGCATCGCGAAGTCGTTGAACTCCGCGACCTTGAACGAGTGTATTTGAATCAAGCGTCGCTAGAAAGACGCGTTTTACATTTTTCTGTACAATTAAATCCGCACATGGCGGTGTTTTTCCGTGATGACTACACGGCTCTAATGTGACGTATAAGTCACTACCTGCTGCACGACTTCCTGCCATTTGTAACGCATGAACTTCCGCATGCGGTGTCCCTGCTTTCAAATGTGCACCAAAACCGACAATCTCGCCATCTTTCACACAAACCGCTCCAACGAGAGGATTCGGTGACGTCTGACCTTCTGCCGACCGTGCAAGCTCTAAAGCACGTTGCATCATCTGTTCATGAAAATTCATCGTATGACCTCCTTTGTAGAGGCCTTCACACTGCTTCTCCCATCCAGACTATACTGTCGGTGCCAGAATCCCACTGGCTCAGCCACACGTAAATACGTGCAGGTCACGGACTTTCGATTACTCGATCACCGTCGGTAAGGAATTTCACCTTGCCCCGAAGTAGTGCATCTTTAACGTAGCATATTTATTTAATGATTGTCAAAAAAAATTATTCTTCAGTATTGTTAACTGAATTA
>JASLJC010000027.1 GCA_030152585.1 Savagea sp.
AAAATAACATGAAAAAGGCCTGAGTACTTTACTCAAGCCTTTTTCATGTTATTTTCTATTTTACTGTAAATGTTGTAATAACGGTTCAATTATTAAACGTTCTTCTTCTGTTACGTTAGAAAATGTTGCCGTTTGACGTTCACTATTCATACGGAATAGCTCATTTTTACCTTCTTCACGATAAAACACGAGATCTTCAGGTAATGCCGGTTGACGAAAATCATATAAACTCGTCGCTAACGTTTTTAATTCTGTTCCGAGTTCAGGTGTCGCTTCATAAATATAAGCAATTGCTGCTTTTCCGCTTGTGACGACAACATCGTTCCATTCATACAACTCTTGTGCCCCTAGCAAATGAGGATGAAACGTATGTAAAATGTCCATCACCGCATCATCTCTCGGAACGTCTGGACGTATCATCCATTGAACTGAATCACTCATGTCAATTAACGCATCAATTAAATGCTCAAACGCTACTCCTGTTGGATTTCCTTTTACTTGCATCGTATCTCCCCTTTTCTTTTATTTATCATACACGCTTTTTCCGACGTAATCAAAAACACTCCCCTTTCATTATTCATCTGAAAGAGAAGTGTTTATTTTTATTCGTATCATTCGTTACTTATTACTCATTTCCACTTTTGACGCCCTGGTCGAAAATAACCGTACATAACGAAAATCGTTAAAGTGAACAACGTGACGACCCACATCATCTCTTGCGCTTCGTAACTCGCAGTAAAGGCACTCACGACATTTAATATAATAAGCATCGCTGTCGTCGGCAAAATTAACTCTTTCATGATGCGCTCCTTTCTCTACTGCTTTAAAAACTATCAAACTTTACTAGTCGGCGTCAACTACTTTTCTTCTTTTTCTTTAAAAGAAACTGGCAATAAGCGTTCAATTTCTTTTTTATATTTTACTTGTTCTGCATCGAGCAATATATGAACTTCGCCACGATCACGGGAAGAACGAATTAATCGACCTACTCCTTGTCGGAAACGTAATTGCATATATGGAAGATCGACTTCTTCAAACGGACGTTTTGCATGTGCTCGTTTCGCATCAAATAACGGATCATTCGATGGAAACGGTAAGTCAAAAATAACAACTTGTGTTAAACGATGTTCGGGTAAATCTAAGCCTTCCCATAAATTATAGGACGCCATCATTTTCATCTGACCGTTCGTAAAGTCGCGAATCATACTCGCCAATTCTCGTTCTCCCTCAAATGCAATTTGCGTTCGTACTTCTTCAGGTAGCATCGATTCAAATGTTTGCATCACAGCAGCTGTTGAAAACAGTATGAGTGTCGGCTCTTTTCTTTTAAGTAACGATTTGATATACGTAATTTTTTCATCTATGTTACCTTCTATAACAGATGCAATCATTACTTCTTCGTAATCAAATGGTGAATCTACCGTAAACGAATCTGCTTCATCAATTCCTAAACTTGAAGCAATGTATGTGAAATCTCCTTCGGTTGATAACGTTGCGGATGAAAAAATGATCGGCTGATCGTTTGTAAAAAGTTGTTCGCGTAAAATATTCGTCACAAGACGTGGCATAATGACGAGTGTCCATTCGCCTTCGCGATCTTCTACCCAATCGATTGACTCTTTGTTTTCAATTAATAACGTCATCGAGTAAATATATTGTTCTAAATATTCTTCTACCATTTTTAAATTGTATGAATCAATCGTATACAGGCCACTGTCAAAAACAAATTCTTCTAAAATAGCCTCTGACAAACGAACCGCTTCATGTGCAAGTTGTTTTAATAGGTCTGTTTTTTCAAATCCGTAACGAAAACCGGTAGATGGTTGTAATGTTGCCGTCAGTTTTGCAAAAAAAGCATCATGCGTTTCAATTAATGCATCAATAGCCTCTAACGTTTCTTCACGAACGCCTTCTTTCATTACTCGTTCGAGTAACGTAATTAACGTTTCACCTTGTACTTCATACGTTAATGCTTGTTGTGCAGCGTATTCAAGTAAATGTCCTTCATCAAACACGACGACTGATGATTCAGGTAAAAGAGGTAACTGTTCTTGACGAATACGTGACGTTTTCGTCCAAATGTGCTCCATATAAAAATCTTGAGAACAAATAATAAAATCAGTTGCTTCTCGATACGACTTTCGATGCAATGTTTGACCACAACGATTCCGTTTCTCACACGAACCACATTGTTGAATCGGGTGGTAGTTGATCATTTGCCATTGTTCGTCACTTAATTCCGGATAATCTGCTCGGTCACCGTAAGGGTGAAGTTCCGCTAAAGAATCCGAACCGTAAACGAAAAGGGGGAGCCGATCTTCTACACTATCGGCAAATTCACCATATCCTAAATCAACAGCCTCTTCGAGTCGGTTTAAACAAACGTATTGATCGCGTGACTTCGCTAAACGTACGTCGATTTCTAATCCGAGCGCTTCGCTCATTTTAGCAATATCACCGTCTTCTTTTACGAGTTGATCGATTAACGTTTCATCTGCACATGCAATAATAGCTGGTTTACCTGTATAACGCGCATATGCTAATGTTGGCAGTAAGTAACCGATTGTTTTTCCGGTACCGACTCCTGCTTCTGCAAATAAAACGTTTTTTTCTCTTAATGCTTTTTCAATTTGAAAAGCCATAAATACTTGTTCGTCTCGAAGTTCGAACCCTTTTTCAGGCAATTCATCGAATAAAACATCTCCGATCCACTCATTTAACGATTCATAAAACGATTGCTCCTTTGATAACTGGAATGGTAATGTGCGCTTCATATAAAGCGCCTCCTTTCGTTTTGCTTCCATTTTTATTTTACACTTTCTCACTTGTTGAAAAGAAGAAACCGATGGAACGAGTGATCGTTCACATCGGCTTTTTGCGATTTACTTTCGCTTGCCCCAATATTGATAAAAATCAGTTCGAATAAATCCATTAAACAATTTACGTTTTTTCGTTGCTCGTTTCCCGTAATGTTCTTCAAAGTTCGATAATGGTGTAATGACATAAGTCGACCATGAAGGATGATTTTGCATAATATTCCCTAAAATCGATGCATGTTCTTCCGCATCTTCTACATCTCCGAGACGTTCTCCATACGGCGGGTTCGTAACGAGGACACCATTTTCCCCTTGAACATATAAGTCTCGAACACTTTGTTGTTTAAAATGAATAAGTTCTTCAGGGAATCCTGCTGCTTCTGCATTACGCCGCGCGATATCGATCATGCGACCGTCTACATCATAACCGTATATTTCAATCGGTTCATCGTATTTCGCTAATGCATCCGCTTCTTCATCTACTTTATCCCAAATTTTTTGCTTCATCCAAGGCCACTCTTCTGAAACGAATTCACGATTCGTTCCTGGCGCAATATTTTGTCCAATCATTGCCGCTTCAATTGCAATTGTTCCCGAACCACAAAATGGATCGATAAAGGGACGCCCATTCGGTTGCCAACGCGTGAGTTGGATTAATCCTGCAGCGAGCGTTTCTTTTAATGGTGCGCCACCTTGAGCAACACGATATCCTCTTTTATGTAACCCAGGACCACTCGTATCAATCGTCAATGTCGCTACATCTTTTAACAATGAAACTTCAATTTTATATAACGGACCCGTCTCTTCTAAAAATCCGAGGC
>JASLJC010000048.1 GCA_030152585.1 Savagea sp.
TTTCGTAAAAATTAGTCAAGATTTCGATGAAGTAGTTGATGAATATACGTATGCAGAAATGACCATTACAAGATTTAATGATGGAAAACAATTAGACTATACGGTGTGGAAAAACATGTACGATTTGGAAGAAGCACCATATATCATACTTGATGATGAGGTTTTTTTGTTGGAAGACGTTGTACAATTCGACATTGAAGAACAGTTGGAGAAAAATGGAACAGTTTTTGTAAGGGAAGAACAATTTCAAAGTAAGTTATTTGAAGAAAATTTTCAAAAAGAAATGAACAATGAAATGGAAATGTGGGGTTGAATGAGTATGAAAAGCATAGGTGAAACGAAAGTGCTTGTGGGAAATCAGAATATCTATTTACTAGAAGACGTTTATTTGGATCCAGATGCTGATTATTCGTCAGACTTTGATGTAAATGAAGAAGTTGCTGAACTATTACATGAGATACAATCAGGTGACTTTCCCCCTTTGGAGAATATCAATGGAGTTGTGAGCGTACCAAAAGATTTTGAAGGTGTTATTTTGAAAGAGAATGGAGCATTTTATACAAGCGTTGAAGAATTCGCTGAATCGCATAAATTAAAAGTTAAGGAGTTAGAGCTAGGTTAATCGTCTAGCTCTTTTTTATTTGAATAAAGATATTTTTAATGAGTTTGGTGATTTAACGCTTGATTATAATGAAGAGTTTGCGACAATCGAAATATTTGAAGATGAGCAGCTCCTCTTCAGCGTGTTTGAACATCATCCGAAAAATTCAAATTGGAAGTATGTTGAAAGTCACTATATTGATATGTTCCATGCAATTCATCGAATGCGACTTGGACAAAAAACACTTGATAAAAATGAAGAATTAGAAGTCAACTTGTAAAGTTAGAAAGGAGAATGGCAATGAGATATCAAGAGATGAAAGAACAATTGGAAGAATTAATGAATCATGATTACATTAACTTTGTAAAAGCGATGATTTCCATTGAGACGGAATTAGAAGACGAAGAACAATTGGAACGGATTGTAGATGAATTTTTGGAAAATGATGGGGTTGTTACGATTGTACATGAAGAATTATATGGAAAAGGAGTACACTTTAAAGATTTAGAGTTTAATAAGCAGCTGAAAAATAAAAAAATTGAAATATAGGTGATAGTATGAATAGCCAAAACAAAAAAGTTGAAAAGGTCGATACTGATTTTTTAAGACGAGTCATCGATACTAGAGAACCGATTGGACTTTTTTACTCAGTAAACAAAAATGGATTAGCCACAGGTGTTGATAATAGCCATGCGGAAGCATTTACTGAAACCTTTCCATCTGAAGAATTATGTATAGAATGGTTAAAGAATGAAGACTTTGAATATTATACTGAAATTCATTTTAATCATTATAATGAGAAGCAATCAAAAAGACTAAAATCTAATCAGCTTGAAAAGTAAAAGCTCAAAAGAGTGTTTTTGTTAGGACTGTGAAAGGAAGTTACCGATATGTCTAAAAAAAGTACAAATACTTTGTTGGATTATTTTAAAGTGTCAAATCATGAAGAGTTAATGAGATTTATATTGGATTCCCCCTGCGATACTAAGGTACAAGAATTGAAGGAAGTTCTGGCATTGGTAAAGGATGAGGAAAATGACGAATTTATATGAGAAATTCGGCTGTAAAAATAAATATGAGTTATGGGATAAACTGAAAAGTAATGATTCAGTTGTAAAAGATTTACGTGAATTTATAGAGTATGCAAAATGTAATATAAAATCTCCTTTTAAATCGATAAGCAGTCCTAAAGATTTTGCAGACTATTATTCAAGTAATTTAAAAGATACTAATCTACAAGATAATGAATTTACATGTGTATTTGTTAATACTAAAAATATACCTATTCATCATTCAATTGTAGAGTTAGATTCGAATGCAAAAGATATCTACGAGTTATTACAACAGGAATTAAAAGTTCCGTTAAAGGAAGGGCTGTCAGCAGGAGGTGTAAATCTTTTTCTTGTAAGAAGTAAGTTAATGGATGAGTGGAAATGGAATCAAGTTTTACAATTTTTTAATGATATTCAATTGCACGTTATGGACGAAATGGTAATAGATGAATCGGAGCGCACTTTATATTCTACACAAGGAGACTATATGGAATCGATTGAAAATATTGTTTCAACTAATAGAGAAACTATGGAATTTGAACAATTTAATCATTATACGGGTTACAGTGAGTTTAGCAGTTTTTATGCAGAAGAAGAAATATTGGGATTGAATATGATAACAGATAGACAAGCTGTGATGAAAAATTTAAAGTTGGGTTATCAACATGAAGCACAAGAATATTTAGGGGTCATCGCCTATGATGATTTAAACTTTGTTGTTTCAGTTGAAGAAGTATTTATTCGAGGGAGTAATAGTGCGATTGTCGATCACAAGATCATATTGCAACATATTTTAGCATATGAAGAAGCAAAGGGAATTGCTATTTTTCATAATCACCCAAGCGGTGTGACAGATCCGAGTCCTGAAGACACCAATGTAACGGAACGAATACAAAGTATATGTGAAAGTGCTGGATTCGAGTTTCTCGATCATTATATTGTAGGAAAAGAATCTGTTTATTCATATGAAAGAAGTCATCCGTTCTTTGTATCGAGTAATGAAGACTATTGTAAATCTGTTCAATATGAAAAACAAAAATTTAAAGATGTTGAATTGTGAAAATAAAGGGATTGGTATATAAGTCGAAATTTAATGAAAAGCATGAGAATCCCCAAAATAGAAAACGCATGAAATCAAGGTTTTAACTTTTGATTTCATGCGTCTTTTTTGATTTTTAGAAGTTTTGTCCCAGTTTTTTTGGGTATTCGGATTATCGTGTGGAATTTTGACTGATTTGTATATGTTATAATAACTAAAAGGGTTATTAATTTATTGCTTTATCTTCTTCAACAAACGGGCGATCTATTTGTGATAAGATACGGAATAAAACAATTGGAGGAGTCAAAATGTTCATACATAAAATAAATGATGACTTATCGTTAAAATTAATAGAATTAAAAGATAGCGAAAGGGTATTTGAATTAACGGATAAGTCAAGAGACCATTTAAGAGAATGGCTACCTTGGTTGGATTTTACAACAAAACTCGAAGATACCACGGAGTTTATCAAAGGATGTTTAAAAGGCTTTGCTGAAAATAAGAGCTTAAATACAGTTATTTTGTTTAAAGGAGAAATTGTTGGAGTTGCAGGCTACAATAACATTAATTGGTCAAATAAGACTGCATATATTGGTTATTGGCTCGGTGAAGGATTTCAAGGAAATGGAATAATGACCGCGGTGGCTAAAACATTGACGGATTATGCATTTGGTGAGTTGGGCCTAAATAAGGTTGAGATCAGAGCTGCTGTTGGCAATAAGAAAAGTAGGGGTATCCCTAAGAGACTAAATTTTGTAAATGAAGGATGTATTAGACAAGCAGAGTGGTTATATGACCATTATGTAGACCATATTGTATATGGGATTTTGGCAGAAGAATGGAATAAAAAATAGGTCAACCAGAAATGACTGGTCAACCTTATAATACGATAGGGCACGATTATGGAAGAATAACTGGGTAATCGGAAATAGAGGATTCCACACTATTTTCCGATTACCCCTTTTTTTATTTGTTTATATCATCTACTTCTTCTTTTAAAAAGTGCAGCTGTCGTACGATCTCATCCAATTTTTTTTGGAAGATTTGAGCTTGATAAGGTGTTTCGCTATTTTTTAAAGTTGTTATTTGTTCCTGCAATACTTTTATCGTTTCTGGAATGTTTGTGATTGGATTTTCCATTTTAGTTCCCTCCATTTACTTTCCTAAATTTTTTATTATGTGTGAGGCATCTACAAATTTTCTTTCATTCCCTTGATCGGGTGAATCATTTCTTTCTCCTCCATGGGGATTGTTTATTAAGTAAGTTTTGATTTCGCTTAACTCTTTTTCAAGATGAGAGACTCGTTCTTCAAGTTTATTTGCCTCTTCAATTTTAGCATTAGAGCTTTTTTCTAGTGCGATCATCGTTCGAATTGCTTTACGAATATACTCTGATTGCGAACGTGCAGGGAGACTCTCAATCCACTCTTGTATGTCTGAATCTTCTTCTTTATCATAAAAGAAGACCTTTCTGACTTCGGTGTTTGACATGCTAAACCTCCTTTATAATTGGGATGCTAGTTTATAGTAACCTTTCAAATTAGCAAGTTGTGAATTGGATGCCACAATAACATTTGATTCTTCAAAAACTTCTGAGAAGTAATCTTTTACGATACTGACTCCTCCACCAGTAATGACAAACTTATCTACATTGTCACGATTAGTGAGTGTGCGATCAATTTCTGATAAACGTTTGTCTACAAAGTCCATGATAACATGTTTCGCAACATCTTCAAAAGCGTATTTTTTGCGTTCTGAAAGCTCGGCGATCATGTCTCCACGTCTAAATCCTTCATCGACATAGGACGGATCCAATCCCTTAATATTATGTTGTACTTCCAGTTCTTTAGCTATAATACGATGCAAGTCATTCATTCCTTCGTAAAAAGTTTCTGACTTCTCACGTAAGCGTTTGAAGTTTTTGAACGTGTCCATGATGGTTGTACCTGCACCAAAGTCGATGACTGTAATTGTGCTTGTTAAGAGTTCTTCATCAAGCATTCCCTCATCATTCATGAAAATGTCAAGTAAAGTTCCAGTAGGCTGTTCAACAATTCGGACATCTGTAACATTGATCATTCGTTGTATATCATTTCGTGTTACGACATGTTTTTGTTCTAAAAAGTTCTTATAATTTGCTTCGTCATCTGTTCCGATTTCGGCTGAAGGTAATGCTGTAACTACTACTACATCCATTAATTCTTCATCTGAGAAATCACTTGCTAGTTCTGCCAAAATAAACGTGCAAAGTAATTTGAAGCGTTTCTGCATATACCGATTGTTGTGCGTATATGTTGGAATTAATGCTTCTGGATCAACTGCCTCGGCAATACCTACTCCCCAAATATACTTCACTCCATCATCTAATTGACTTTCAAAAGTTTCATATCCTTTATCATTTTGATTCATAAGAGCAAGTAACGTGCTTGTTCCTACTGCTGTTTCACGTGCAATCATACTTGGTGCTATAATTGTTCGCTTACCATTCGTTGCCTTTACATACCCATTTCCTAAATCAAATGCAAATGCTGCTTTTGTCATTTTTATCATTCTCCTTCATTAAAATTTACATAGTGTACATATGTCATAATAAATCACACAATAGTGTTAGATGGTGAAAATAAATCATAATATATAACCCTATAACACTCTCATTAGTATAATTTATATCATAATTAATTACACCATTTAAGTATTTTGTGTAAATTAAATCATAATAAATTGAAATAAATGATATTCTTAGTGCGATTAAGTCATAATATACGACACCTACATTTTTTGTTTGTATAATATAAGTCATAATAAAAGCACTGTATCACTTTTGGTTTAATTCGAAATATTTACAGAATTCTTTTTGGTTTAATTGAAGAAACTTTTGAATGACTTCTGTAAATTGTGAAACATCGTCTTTTTCCAAATTACCTTTAAAGGTGATTGACTGATTCGAAAATGTAAGTGTGATGTTGTTAGTAGTTTCTCTAGAAATCGATGTGATTTCAATTTTATCTCGATTTTCAAAGATTTCGTTCAAACTATAAGAAATTGAATCAGCTTTAAAAAAACAATCTATGTCGATGTCAGGGTCAAGAGCGTCTTTTGAAACGGGTTCTAATTTAATGTCATGTTTTGATAATTGTTCAATTGAGAAACATTTTTTTGATTGTAGTGTTCGAATGAATGGTTCTAGGCTTTCGTTATAATATCTTTTAGATTCCTCCAACTCATAAAACGTATCTTTTGATAAAACAGCTAAAGAAAGTTCAGTGAGACCAATTTCTGCGTCTTCTTGTGTTGTTTGAATGACAGGTTTGCCGAAGAGTTGATCCACTTCAAGAGTAGATTGAATCATTTCATTTGCTAAATCCATTTATGGTGTTTCATTTTCTTCTTTTACAATGCCTACTTCTTCTTTTTTTAACTCGATTTTAATAAAGAAAGTGAAATGATCTGTCTTTTGAATTTCGAATAAATATGTTTCCGTTCTTTTTTCATCTTCTTGTTGTACAATCATTTTTAATAAATTCTTTAGTTTAATTGTCTCAATTTTGATTTCTTGTGTTGTTGTAATTTCTTTTTTAATGATCATTTTCTTTTCTCCTTTCAAGAAGTGTGTAAATAGAAAGGAGTTGTCCGAAATGGGACAACTCCTTATGCTATAATAATAGCAAGCTATGTGAATAATAGGTCTCAAAAAAGTATCAAATATATTTGGTTTGAGAAAGGGGAAAAATAATGTCCACATCTAATAACTTTTATAAAATTGAATCGCATTTAAATAATTTATACAATAGACAATATGAAAATATAAAAAGTGACATCATTATCAATGCGCTTACAATCGAAGAGTTATCGAAAGAACAAATAGAAGAATTGAATCGGTTTCATATGGATGAGGTTGTATTAGTTCACAAGAATGATGATTACTTTTGTGGGTTACGAGCTAACCATTTTGTTGTTGAAATTGGTTGGTCGGAAAATAAGGAAGATCACAGTATTGTATACTTAATCACTTGTAATCACAGAGGAGTGAGAGCGATGACAATGATAGAAATGGTTTTATAGAGAACACGTTCGGATAATTTCGAAAAGACTGAAGTTATTAGAACAGGAGAGATGTTATGACAAACAATATTGCCCCATTTACAATTGCTCCGACTCATTTAGTCGAACAAAAGTTTTCTAATGCGATAATTTATAAAGGAGAATTCAGTTTAGAAGCTGGTAAAGCTATATTTAAAATTGA
>JASLJC010000053.1 GCA_030152585.1 Savagea sp.
ATAACCTTTCGCTTTCAGTAGTGTAATATCGCCGACGATTACTTGTCGACTAACATTCATTCGTTCGCCGAGTGCTCTTCCAGGAAGAGGTCGTGTCGCTTTTTGTAATAAGTCGACTAACAGTTGGCGTCGTGTATCTCCTAATATTTTTTCAGACATGGACCAACCTCCTTTACTTATAGTTTAAGTGTAAACGTCTTCTACGATGAGTTCAATCGTTTTGACGAGTTCATCAATTTGTTGAAAAGTCGTAGAACGACCAAAAGAAATGCGGACGAATTGTCGAGCAATTGAAGATGGTTGACGCATCGCTTGCATCGTCATAGCAGCATCTGTCATTCCGACGTAACATGCGCTTCCTGTTGAAATATAAAATCCTTTTTGTGATAACTGTTGCATAAGGTAAGCGCCTTCGATTTGATCAATGCGAAAACCACAAACGTAAGGAGAACGTTGAACGGAACGTCCAAAAATTTCAATAGGCAAATTTGTTTCCATTAACTTTTTTTCAAACGCGTCACGTAAAGCTTCTATTTTCTTCAAATCATTCTCCATTCGTTGAAATTGCTTGTAACTTGCACCAGCAAAAGCGACAACCCCTGGGATATCGATCGTTTTACTTTTCATATTTTGAGGAACTCCTTTTTTTCGCTTCACATATAAAGCCCCTATCCCTTTTGGTCCGTATATTTTATGACTCGATATACTTACACTATGAGCAAGTGGCACGACTGAATCGAGTGGACGTTTACCAAATGATTGAACTGCATCGACATGTAACCAAACGTCTAAATCTTTTAATAAAGAAGCGACACGTTCGACAGGTTGAATCGTTCCAATTTCATGATTCGTATCTTGTAAAGCGACGACCGCTGTTTGATGTGACAGTACTTGTCGAAGAGTGTCGATATCGATTAAACCGTTGTCTAAAAATGGAATCGTATGAACCGTATATCCGTAAGGACGTAATTCATCAACGTAATGATGGATAGAAGCATGTTCTCCACCTGCAACGATAATTTCTTTTTTATTCGTCGCACGTAAAGCAATTTGTAAAGCTCGTTCATTACTTTCGGTTCCTCCACTTGTAAAAAATAAATGACCAGGTCGTATACGTAGGAGTTCTTCTAATTGATGTTCACTTTTTCGTTTCCACATATTCGCACGATCTCCTTCGCGATGAATACTATTTGCATTTCCTGGGAATTGGCGTGCGATTTGTTCATACAATTGAAGTGCTTCTTCATCGATTGGACTCGTTGCTGCATAGTCAAAATTGTACATTTTTCCACTCCTCTAAAAAGATTGTCTTTAACAGCTTGTCATATTTCAAAAATTATGTAAAGATAAGTGTCAAGACAGTAGTCGCACATATGCAAGAAAGGAGTGACAGTTTTATTTATGATGAATCGCTTATTAATGGAAGAACGGTTACGACTGTTTTTTTTAGAAGATATAGGAGAACGTGACGTTTCAGCATCGTCTATTTTTCCACTTTCCGAAAAAGGAACGATTTCCCTCGTTGCAAAAGACCAAGGTATTTTTTGCGGAGGTGATGTTATACGTGTCGGTTACGCTTTATTAGATCCATCGATAACAGTAGATGTAATAGAAGAAGGTGTAGCTGTTCAAGAAGGAGACATTTTAGCAAAAGTGACAGGACCTGTTCAATTGTTATTAACAGGAGAGCGTGTCGTTTTAAATATCGTGCAACGAATGTGTGGTATTGCTACAAAGACCGCTGCTTATGTCGAACAGACGAAAGGAACGAATGCTCGTATTGCAGATACGCGTAAAACGGCTCCGGGCTTACGAATGTTTGATAAATATGCCGTCGTACAAGGCGGAGGTGTGAACCATCGTCGCGGTCTATACGATGCGGTCATGTTAAAAGATAATCATATTGCTTTTAGTGGTTCGATTGAAAAAGCCGTCCAACGCGCAAGGCAATCGGTCGGGCATACTGTACCGATTGAAGTCGAAATTGAAACGAAAGAACAAATGGACGAAGCGGTGCGAGCAGGGGCAGATATTATTATGTTCGACAACCGCACACCTGAAGAGATTGAGGCGTGGGTCAAAGATGTACCGTCTGCCATTACGACAGAAGCATCGGGGATGATTCAACTCGATACGGTTCGTCGTTATGCAGAAACCGGTGTGGACATTCTTTCAATTGGTGCTTTAACCCATTCTGTTCGCGCTTTTGATATTAGTGCACAAATGAAAAACGAATAAAGTGAGGAGTAAAAAGAATGACGATGATGGAACAGTTCATGAAAGATGCGGGAAGTATGTTACCAGAAAAATATACGACAATGACGACAGAAGAGATGGAGCGACGTGTCGAAGAGATTAAACGACAGCTCGGTGAGAAGTTGTTTATTCCAGGGCATCACTATCAAAAAGATGAAGTAATTCAATTTGCAGACGTAAGTGGAGATTCATTACAACTCGCTCAACTTTGCCAAGCGAATGAAAAAGCAGAACATATCGTCTTTTGTGGCGTTCATTTTATGGCGGAGACAGCAGATATTTTGACGACAGATCAGCAATCGGTTTATTTACCAGATATGCGAGCAGGTTGTTCGATGGCTGATATGGCTGATATCGATCAGACAGAACGTGCTTGGGAGACATTAATGGAAACGTTTGGAGAGACGATTATTCCGTTAACATATGTTAACTCAACGGCTGCAATTAAAGCGTTTGTCGGACGCCACGGTGGTGCGACGGTAACGAGCTCGAATGCACACGAAATGGTGAAATGGGCATTAACTGAAAAAGAGCGTATTCTTTTTTTACCTGATCAACATTTAGGACGTAATACAGCAGCAGACCTCGGTATTCCGTTAGAAGAAATGGCTGTATGGGATCCGATTCACGATCGTTTCGAGTACGATGGTGATCTTCAAAACGTTAAAATAATTTTATGGAAAGGACATTGTTCCGTACACGAAAACTTTACCGTAGCTAATGTCGAAAATGTTCGAAAAATGTATCCGGATATGAAAATTATCGTTCATCCAGAATGTCCTCATGAAGTTGTAGTACGTGCAGATGAAGACGGTTCAACGCGTAAAATTATTGAAACGATTGAAAATGCACCGGCTGGAAGCGAATGGGCAATTGGAACAGAAATGAATCTCGTCCAACGTCTCATCCAACAACATCCAGACAAAAAAATCGTCTCATTGAATCCTTTCATGTGTCCGTGTGCAACGATGAATCGAATCGATTTGCCTCATTTATTATGGAGCTTAGAAAGTATCGTTGAAGGGAATCCGCAAAACCAAATTACGGTAGACGAACAAACGTCGAAAGAAGCGATTCAAGCATTAGACCGGATGTTAGCGCGCGCATAAAAGCTTGACAAATTTTTGCGTTCGGGTACGATACTATTTAACGATATATGATCGAATGCATTGAAGCGAGCCTACGTTAATGCTCGGCGTCTTTTAGAGAGTGAAATGACCCGCTGAAAGTTTCACGACGACCGTTTAACGTACCCTACTCGTTGAGCAACTAGCAAAACTAGCGTCACTTTCACGTTACGAAAGGAAAGAGAAATGTCGCATGACATTTAATTGTGGTGGTACCGCGGAAAGCTTTTCCGTCCTCAAAATGAGGATGGGAGAGCTTTTTTTCGTTAGAAAAGACAGTTTTCGACGCAAACGGCATATTTCGAATAGGAGAGAAGAGGGGTTCTATGGACAATAAAAGAATCGTTATTAAAATAGGAAGTAGCTCATTAACACGTGAAGATGGTACCGTTGATCACTTTAAAATGGCAGAACATGTTGCGGCAATGAGCGCACTAAAAAAAGAAGGGTATCAAATTGTACTCGTTTCAAGCGGAGCAGTCGCTGCTGGTTTTCCTAAACTCGGTTATCCGACTCGGCCGATTACGACGAAAGGAAAACAAGCTGCCGCAGCGGTCGGTCAAAGTTTACTCATTCGAACATATATCGAAATGTTTAGCCATTACGATGAATTGCCTGCACAAGTTTTACTAACGCGGAGCGATTTTAAAAGCCAAAAACGTTTCCGTAATGCGTACTCTACGTTAACAGAGTTACTAGAACGCGGATTAATTCCGATTATTAATGAAAATGATACAGTAGCGATCGATGAGTTGACGTTTGGTGATAATGATATGTTATCTGCGCTCGTTGCTAGTTTTCTTCATGCGGATGCACTTTGGATTATGACTGATATTAACGGGATTTATACAGCGAATCCACGGACACATGAAGAGGCAACACGGTTCAAGTCGATTGGCGAAATTACCGATGACTTTTTCGATATGGCAGATGCAGAAGGCTCGAGTGTCGGAACAGGTGGCATGACGTCTAAGTTAAAAGCAGCACAAACAGCACAACAGTTAGGAGTAGAAGTTTTCATCGGTGATGGAAAAGGCGAAGAGAAGTTTTTACGCATTGCAGCAGGTAAAGGTGACGGAACGTATATTGCCAAAACGGAACACGATCCACTTACGATGCGTCGCCAATGGATAGCATTTCATGCAGAGTCTGAAGGATCGTTGGCGATTGATGACGGAGCAAAACGTGCACTCGTTGAAGAAGGAAGTAGTCTGTTACCCGTCGGCATTACGGCGATTCACGGTCCGTTTGAAGAAGGTGATATTATTGACGTCTGGTGTGATGGAGAGAAGTTAGGCAAAGGAATTGCTCAATACAGTTCGACGCAATTAAAACAGTTATTGAAAAATCGCGAAGGGAAAACACCAACAAAAGAAGTAATCCATCGTAATGAATGGGTTCAAATAGGAGGAGAACAAGATGACTAATTTGCAACGACAAGGACGTCTCGCGAAAGAAGCGAGCGTACAACTATTACAATTGACTGAACAATCGAAAAAAGAAGTATTACACGGTATCGCGCATCAATTACGCCACGATGAAGCGATAATTTTAAAAGCGAACGAACGAGATATTACAGCCGCTCGTGAAAAGGGGACAGACGAGGCGATTATTGACCGATTACTTTTAACGAAAGATCGGTTAAGTCAAATAGCTGATGCAGTAGATGCCATTGCAGAACTTCCGAATCCGCTCGGTGACGTCATAGAGGAAATGACACATGCTAACGGATTACAAATCGTACGACAGCGCGTTCCTTTAGGTGTTGTCGGTATCGTCTACGAAGCACGCCCGAATGTTACGGTCGATGCGGCGGCACTTGCGTTTAAAACGAGTAATGCAGTTATTTTACGGGGAAGTTCTTCAGCTATTCATTCAAATATGGCACTCGTTGAATCGATGCAGCGTGCGTTACGTCAAACGACAATCCCTGTAGAGGCGATTCAATTAATCGAAGATACGCGTTATGAAGTAGCCGATGAGTTTTTCAAAATGAAGCAGTATTTAGATGTACTCATTCCACGAGGAAGTGCACAATTAATTCAGCGTGTTGTGGAACAGTCGACGGTTCCTGTTATTGAGACAGGCGCAGGGAATTGTCATATGTATATTGATGAAAGCGCAAAAGCAGAAATGGCTTTTCATTTAGTAAAAAATGCGAAGCTTCAACGTCCTTCTGTTTGTAATGCGATTGAAACGTCATTGCTTCACCGTCAATGGGCAAATGAACACGGGGCATCACTTGTTGAACAGTTGCAACGAGAAGGTGCAACTGTTTATACGAATGACGAAGAACTGATGAACGATCAAACGAAACGAGTCGTAGAATGGGAAACGGAATTTTTAAGCGAAGCGATTCGTTTGAAAGTGGTTGAAGATTTGGATGAAGCACTCGCTCATATTGCGACGTACAGTACGAAGCATTCTGAAGCGATTGTGACAGAAGATGCGCAACGAGCAGAACGATTTTTACGCGATGTTGACGCAGCGGTCGTCTATCATAATGCTTCGACTCGCTTCACAGACGGTTTTGAGTTCGGTTACGGAGCTGAAATCGGTATTAGTACGCAAAAATTACATGCTCGGGGACCGATGGGGTTAGAAGCGTTGACGTCGACGAAGTATATCGCACGTGGGACAGGACAAGTTCGTTCGTAACGATTTCTTTCTTTGAAAAAGAACTGTATCCCATTTTCAAATATGGTATACTGAATAAATAGAAAATTCTGAAGGAGGAGTTTTAAGATGACAACACAACGTATTCGTATCGAAAAAACGACAACGCCAAAAGAGAAACCTGATTGGCAACAACTACAATTCGGTCGAACATTTTCTGATCATATGTTCGTTATGGATTATGAAGAAGGACGCGGATGGTACGACGCGCGTATCGTACCGTTTGGAACATTTGAAATGAGCCCAGCTTCGCTTGTTTTTCATTATGGCCAAACTGTTTTTGAAGGATTAAAAGCGTATAAAGGACGCGACGGTGAAATTGCACTTTTTCGTCCCGATCAAAATATGAAACGGATGAACGATTCGAATAACCGTTTATCGATGCCATCCTTTGATGAAGCGTTCGTAATTGACGCGATGAAACAACTCGTATCACTCGATCGAGATTGGATTCCTCCACACGAAGGAATGGCATTATATATTCGTCCGGTTATGTTTGCAACGGATGCTTTTTTAGGCGTAGCTCCGTCTAAAACGTATCGCTTTATCGTAATGACTTCTCCTGTTGGTGCCTATTATGAAGGCGGAATGAGTCCGGTCAAAATTGCAGTAGAAAGCGAGTACGTTCGTGCTGTCAAAGGAGGAACGGGAGCTGCTAAAACAGCAGGAAATTATGCAGGTGCGATGAAAGCACAAGAAGTAGCAGATGAAAAAGGATATGATCAAGTATTATGGCTCGACGGTCGAGAACAGAAATATATTGAAGAAGTCGGTGCGATGAACGTCTTCTTTAAAATAGATGGTCAAATTGTAACACCAGCTTTAAACGGTAGTATATTACCCGGCGTTACGCGTCAATCGGTCATTCAACTTTTAAACTCTTGGCAAATGCCGGTAGAAGAACGTCGCGTATCAATAGAAGAGCTATATGAAGCATCACGCAATGGTACATTAGAAGAAGCGTTTGGAACGGGAACGGCCGCTGTCATTTCGCCAATTGGAGAATTATATTGGAAAGAACATCATATGTATATTCACGATGGTCAAATTGGTCCAGTCGCACAACGTTTATATGATACGATCATCGGTATTCAAAACGGTACGCTCGAAGATCCATTCGGATGGCGTGATCCAATACATGAATAAAAGCATCTCTTAGAGGTGCTTTTTTACGTAAAAGAAGGGAACAATATGTAAAAGTATGTTTTAATAGACAGTGAACAGGAATAATAAAAAAAGGAGGGATTGATATGAATCCTTGGAAAACGATTTGGTTTCAACCTCGAATGACGGTCCGTTATTTTTTAGATAATGGAAAACCGCATCATCCGTTGTATATTATCTTATTGTTAGGTTTTTTAAGTTTTTTAACGACAACATTAATGAATGCGAGTGAAGCGCCATCTTCATATTTTGGTACGATTTTAGGTGCATTAATATTCGGAACGTTATCTTCTTGGATTAGTTGGTGGATTACAGCAGGTCTTATTTATTTAGTCGCTGCTAAAATATTAGGTGGTGTCGGTACGTACGAACAAACGCGACGTGCTTATGCTTACGGGGTTTTACCACTCGTGATGGGACAATTAGCACTATGGATTCCGACAGCTCTCATTTTAGGGCGTCAAGCATTTGATGATCCGTTATTTTTATCGACATTCCAGTCGACGTGGATACTATTGTTTACGCTCGTTTATATCGTCATTGTCGTTTGGTCGTTCGTAACGCTCGTAAATGCGGTAGCGGAAATTCATCAATTTTCAGGTTGGCGCGGATTTTTCAGTGTCGTATTACCGGGTCTTTTAGTTTTCGTTTTCGTCATTTCACTCGTAATGTTACTATTATCTGTTTTCATGTTTTCTGTTTTTTAAAGTTTAAAATGAGACGACTGATAAACGAGAGGAGGACGACGGATGAAAGCATTGGGACTCGCACTTATTTTTGCATTTCCTTATAGCCAGCTTTTTTTAATCCTCGTCGCTTACGGATTGAACGTATTAGGCAATTGGCAACGAACAAAAAGTGACATGGCGCAAATGAAATGGCGTCCATTTTGGAAAGCTCGTTTTGATTGGAAATTGGCAGACGGTTTAGCGGTCGCCTTTTATATTATCGCGATCGTAACAGCTGTAATGTATTTTTTCGTTATGGTGTCAATAGAAAGATAGGAGAGATAAAATGAAAAAGCCGATATACAATACGACACAGTCGATTTACGATGAAGTATTGAGCGGACGAACGTGGTGGAGCCGTCTTTATTTGAATACGTTATGGGGCGGCGTAGATACGTGGAAATTAGCTCGTCACGTCTTTTCAGCTATTCCGCTCGACTTTGAAGGACGCCTGCTAGAAGTACCGGTAGGAACAGGCATGTTTTCATTACGAGAGTATATCGACCGACCAAAGGCACATATAACATGTGTCGATTATTCTGACGGTATGTTACAGCAAATGACAACAAGACTTCAACAATACGGTTTAGCTGATCGTACAACGACGGTACAAGCGGACGTCAGTGCACTTCCGTTTGAAGACGAAACTTTCGATGCAGTCGTATCGTTAAACGGTTTTCATGCATTTCCAGACAAAGAGGCAGCCTTTCGTGAAACGTATCGCGTATTAAAAAAAGGTGGCACTTTTTCAGGATCATTTTATATTCAAGGTGAAAATTGGCGCACAGACGTTGTCGCTCAAGTTGCACAACTACGAGGGTTCTTCGTACCTCCATTTGAAACGAAACAAACGGTCATAGATCGACTGAATCGTTTATATACAGAAGTAGAAGTAAATACAGAAGAAGCGCTCGTTTATTTTCGTTGTGTAAAAAAATAGTGAAATGAAAAAAGGTGTAGGAAATAGAATATTCTATTTCCTATTTTTATATAGAAATACGTTTTAAATTCAAAACTTGGGGAAAATAAAAAATACGAAATGGTACTATCTATAAGAAGAAAAGCAGAGCTTCACTGTATTATTCCTTCGAAATGATGGTCCATTCGTAAAAATTCTGTTTGGTAAAAAACGACAAAAGTTTTACCAGAATTAAAGTTTTTTGATATAATAGAGAAGTAGGAGGTGTTACAAATGCCAGTAGAAATTTCATACTTAGAATATTGGCCAGGTCGACGAGATATTAAAGTCGGTGAATTTACAGTTTTAACACGTCTTGAAGAAAACTATACAGACGAAGATCTAAATGCAGCCGTTTTCCGTCAACTCGGTCACCACGATTTTGATATTCTCGAACATAAAGAAGTACATCATGAAATTTACGACGCAAACGAACGTCGTTAATGAACAGGCTCGACCAAAATAGATACAACGAAATGAACAACGTGAACTAAAAAGTGTTTTTAGCGGAAAATCGCTAAAAGCACTTTTTGTATAGGCGCTGTTGCGAACGTCTAGTGCCCATGAAAACCCCGGGACCTTCGCACAAAAAACAGCGTCATTTAAGAAGTTTATGTGAAGTTACGAAGCGTATTTGACAAAAATAGAAAACAAATTACAATATGTAGTAATGTGAGATGTGAAACAACTACATCTCGCCGTCTCCCTCTGTATAGAGGGAGTGGATTGAAATCTGTCGCTCGTAATCGCCCAATGTATAATGGCGAAAGTCTCCCTCTGTATAGAGGGAGTGGATTGAAATTCTAGTTCATTTAATTGATCTAGCGTTACAGTTGTCTCCCTCTGTATAGAGGGAGTGGATTGAAATTCTCCAATAAATTTGATTGGCTTCATTGCTAGAGGGTCTCCCTCTGTATAGAGGGAGTGGATTGAAATGACAGTTACGAAAGTTGCTACGAGTGTGTGAATGTCTCCCTCTGTATAGAGGGAGTGGATTGAAATGCGGACCAAGAAGAACCCACGGTAATCAAACGTGGGTCTCCCTCTGTATAGAGGGAGTGGATTGAAATTCATGTGAGATAGTGCGATCTGCTGGTGTCTAAATGTCTCCCTCTGTATAGAGGGAGTGGATTGAAATATCGACACGTCCGATCACCGACATCATTATCGCGTCTCCCTCTGTATAGAGGGAGTGGATTGAAATATCGAGAATACGGTGTGGACACCATTTCCCCGACCGTCTCCCTCTGTATAGAGGGAGTGGATTGAAATACACGCTGGACAAGTGACTGTCGCTTTTACTTTTGTCTCCCTCTGTATAGAGGGAGTGGATTGAAATGATTCGGACGTCGCGATCCATTTTCCTTTTTGGTGTCTCCCTCTGTATAGAGGGAGTGGATTGAAATAAGAGACGGCGCTTGTAATATACGAGAACCTACAGTCTCACTCTGTATAGAGGGAGTGGATTGAAATTATATGGCTTTGTTAAATGGTGCAGAACTTTTAGAGTCTCCCTCTGTATAGAGGGAGTAGATTGAAATTTTTGTCATCGGAGTGACGAGTTGAAATAAAATAGTATGAGTCAATAATATTTGTTGGGGTTTCTACACAATTCCGCACGCCTGCATGCAAGACGTGAGGCCCGCTACCTGATCCCCAAGCAAGTTTTTCCCGGGAACTTACTTGGGGCATTGGAAGAGCTCGCAATTTGAGCTGGCGTCCGCAAATCCGTACAGAGTTGTGTGCATAAAAAAAGGCTCTATTTCAAATGTTGGGGTGACGGATTCGTCACC
>JASLJC010000065.1 GCA_030152585.1 Savagea sp.
TGTTTCGATCTTCGATTCCATTACCTTTTATTATGAAGGCGAAATTATCTCAACCGAAACACGTCCAAAAGAAGAAGTTATTCGTTTCTTTTTTCGAAAACTTGGTCATTTTGTCTATTTCGGTTTTATCGCGTTAGCCGCGTGGTATGCACTTCGGCGTCCTTTCTTTTCACGATACGTCCGAGCTTTTAGTTTAACCGTCATCGTCGCTTGCATCGATGAAATGATTCAAACGTTTGTAGAAGGGCGTCACGGCTCTCATACAGACGTATTGATCGATAGTGCAGGTGCTTTTACTGCTTTATTCTTCATAGGATGCATTTACACGATTCGCTCTTTTTACAATCGATTCTCAGACTAAAAAGTACCTACTATTAAAAGAGGTACTTTTTAGTTTATTCTTTAATTAATAACGGTAAAAGTTCATCTAACGACGTAATAACATACGTCGCATCATTTTCAATAGGGGTTGCTTTTGGATTGTACCAACACGTGTCGATTTGAGCACGTCGACCTCCTTCAATATCAGAAGATAAAGAGTCTCCAATAATGAGTGCACGGGCTCGATCGAATAAAGGTATACGTTTTTCAACTTCTTCAAAAAATCGAACGTCTGGTTTTGAAATACCAAATTGAGAAGACGTGAAGCGTTTTTCAAAATAGTGAAGTAAACGTGATGCTCGTAGACGCTCAGTTTGCGTTTCATATAAACCGTTCGATACGACATATAACGGATAATGTTCTGCTAATGTCGCTACGACTTGATGCGCTCCTTCGATAGAAAAATCATAGTCACTCAACGATTGACGAAAATAACGGTCGACCGCTGCGCCATCTCCTTCTTTTCCGTAATGAGCGAGCAATTGATGAAAACGTACCGTCGCAACACTTTCTACTGTCCGTTCTCCACGTTCGACTTCTTCCCATAGCGGCTTACTAATTTGTTCGAATGTCGTATGCGCTTCTTCAAACGATGAAGCAGGTAGTCCTAATTGATGAAAAACTTTTTCCAGTGCATACGTGGCGCCTCGTTCAAAATCGAGTAATGTATCATCTACATCGAATAATAATGTATCGTATAACTTCACTTTTCCCACTCCGAAACAGTAGCACGCTTTAGCAACTCAACATCCATACGTAATTCTTCCATCATTTCGCGTAAACGGGGGTCGATTCCGTGATGTTGTTCTTTCGTTTTTTCTAATGCGATTCGACTACTTTGAATCGTCAACAATTGTAAAATACGATCGACTTTTTGATCAAACGTTCGAAACATAATATCTGTCGTTTCTTGACGTTGTAAAATCAATTGAATTTTATCTTCAATTTCTTCTAATCGGCTTTCATAATTCGTCTCTTCTTCATAATGTGTCATCTCGATCACCTTACCTTCCTTATTGAATATATATATCTTCTACATAAATCGCACCTTTATCGTGGCCATTAAAATAAAATCGAACTTTCGCAACATTTTCAAAATCAATCGTATCAAAACGATCGAGCGGAATACGAACACTGACGAGAGGCGTTTTTTTCGACCAACGTTTCTCTTCTTTTCCACCTTTTCTTTTGATCATTTCAACGCCACCTTCTACAACACGCATTGCATTTTGTTCTTCTGGTAACGCTGCACGTGTCACATTACCGTGCGTATCTTCGATTTCGATTCCAAAGTTTTGAAAGTCTACTTTTTGATTGTTACGATTTGACGGGTCGACTAAAAAATCAATTGAAATGACTTGTGCTCCGATAAAGTTATCTCGTGTGGGCTTCAACTCGACTGTTGCACCTTTTTTTGACCAGACGAAAGAAAGTAATGTCCGACTTTCAACTGGTGAATGCAACGCCGTCACTGTATCGACGAGTATATCATCTTTTTTCGGATCTGCAGCATCTCGTACGAGTGCAACATCTACTGCTTCCGCTTCTTTTTCCATCCGTTCAATGAATGCTTCATTTTTATTCGGCATAATTGAAATCGACTGTGGCAGTTGTGCGCGTAACGTCACATCGTGCCAATACATTAAATTCGGCTGTGGACGCGTTTCTAAAATACGGAGTAATGACGTTTCTGCACGATTTAATGTGCCATAAAAATAATCTGCTGCGTATTGGCGTAAAAACTCTTCTTGTTTTTCTCTTTCTAACTGATGCTTTAACTCGTAATTCGTACCGTGCTCTACAACATCATTCGTTTCAATCGCGCGATTAAAGTACGTATGGTTCGCTTTTTCTAAAAACGTTACGACTTTTAATCGATCGTGATCATTAGGAATCGTATCGTACATGACGATTCCATCGTAATTTGGCGCGACATAATCATATTCTGGTACGAGAATTCCGATATCGACAAGTGGCCATGTCTTCCGTTGCTTTTGCACGATAGGTGCTACAGCTAAAATCGACTCGACTTTTCTTCCTTCTTCTTTCAAGCGTGTCGCCACATCGACAATCGCATCTCCACCTTCTGAATAACCGAGTAACCCGATTTTTTGAAAGTCCATTTTTCCTTTCACAGGAAGAGGAGATGGTTTTTGACCTTTTTGACGAGCTTCCCACTCTGTCACATGACGACGAACGAGTGCTGTGAGCCGTTCCGCATAGCGCGCTTCATCATGTGCAATTACATCTGCATCGATTGACACTGCTACAATTCCACGGGCAGCTAAATGAGTAAGAACATGGTCAAAGCCCGCATCATATCGTTTCGGCCGGTCAAAATCAGGATGAACACCATGAACGATAAAAACAACCGGATACAATCCTTCTTCTTCTGGTACGCTCACACGACCTTGTACAGGCGTTTCGATTTGGTCAATCGTAACAGAATCAAACTGAAATGCAGCAACTTCAGGCAATGTTAAACCGTCAACGTGTGCCCCTACTTCTGCGCTATCGATCGACACTTCCGTTCGTAACGGATCTTCATTTATATTTAAATTGCAACCTGCTAATAATAGAACGATACTGAAAATAAATACAGTATATAGACGTTTCATATCGGCCTTCCTTTCTGTTTTTCTATTATATCGAACTCACTTTCATTATGCGACTTTTTCTTGTCTTCTTATCGTCTCTTTTTCCTTTCCATTTCACGCGATTTTCTCCGTTATATGGTGAGTGTGTCACTTTTACTCTTTTGTACATATGAAAACCTCATTTAGTGTACATGAAAAAACGTACAAATTTGATAAATTCAAATTTGTACGTTTTCTTTATAACGACGCGGCGTACGTCGACATCTCTTTTGCATAACGATGTAAAGTCGAAGGAGATACATCGAAATGTTCTCCTAATTCTTTCCACGTCATATCAATCGGTTCGAAATAGCCATTTTCTTGACCGAAACGAATTGCACCTGCTGCAATTGTTGCACTTTTACGAGCAGAAGGTTGATACGCTACAATATAATCTTCTAAAAGTTGCATAAGTTGCTCATTGTAACGGTTACGCTCGGTTAAAAATAGACGTACTTCTTCTAAAATACTTTTTTCAAACTCGCTCCACTCTCCGCCATAAAAACCGGCTTCTCCGAGTGATTTCCACAATTCAAGAAATTGCTCTGCAAACGTATGTTGAACATCGTCTGATGATCGTAATCGATCAACGAATTGATCGAGTGTGTCGTTAAATGCTTCTGGAATAAACAATAACGTCGACATCGAAATATCAACGCCTTCTGTCGTTCCACTCGGTAAAAGGACTGTAAAGAAACGCATTTTTTCAGCAATCGGTCGATCAGACGGACGTAACAATGTAAACGTCTCACCTGTTGCATCATCTGTTGCTGTTAATTCATATCCTTCTGACGCAACAGTCGTGGCGATAACAGCACGTGGTGTTTTCCACGTAGCAAGCGCTTCTTTCGTCGACGGACGAACATGTTCTTCATATTGCTTTTCAATATAAGATTGCCAAACTGTATCGCGGTTTTTCAACGCATATTCATCAAAAACTAGCGCCATAATCATCTGGTCTGCGTAATATTCGCCGACTGCTTCTTGCCACTGTGCAAAGCGCTTCTTTAAGAGGTGCGCTTCGGTTTGTGGAGGATGATTCGCAAAAAACCGTTCAATCGTTCGATCTAATTCATCTGCGACAAGTTCTTCAATCGATAATGTTTCTTCATTCATACAACATTTTTTATATTTTTTGCCACTGCCACATGGGCACGGATCATTTCGTTTAATCGTCATTTCTACACTTCCTCATATCTAGTCAAATACTTTCCTATGATAACATGTGAGAACGAATTTGACAAAAAAGGATTCAATCATCATACAACTGTTGCATATTCTGTATTTCTTCTTTCATCTCATCGCGTAGCGACCGTGGTGCAACGACTTCAACTTGATGGCCAAAACTGAGCAACCAAATCCGTAAGCCTTGTGACCCGACTACTTTATGTTCAAATAAAAATGTTTGCTCTTCTTCTTGGTACGTATACGTCGGCTCTTCTATTCCGAATCGATCAACGAATACACTCAAAAGTGCAACGTCTACACGTAATGTCATTGTAACGAAACGGCCACTATACATATGAAAAGAATGAAGTAAATGATGACGTATCGTTTTTTCAAATGAAGCATTTCGGATAAATGTTTTTTCTGATAACGAAACGTCACGCATTCGGTCTAATCTGTAATGACGGACTTTTCCATCTTCTTGGATTCCGACGAGATAATAACGACTTTGATGCCAATAAATTTCATACGGTTCTATCGTATAATTTCTCGGTTGTCCTGTCCGTTTACTATGGCGAAATGTAAAAGTAACTTCCCCTTCAACGAACGTATAATGACCGTACAAAAAAGTGAGACGTTTCCGTTCATGAATTGCTCGGTGAATCTTTTCTAAATCACTCGAAAATGTACGATGACCTTCTGTCGGATAGGGACGTACCCAAACGTCATTTTTTAATCGTTCCCCTTTTTCATCTGTCGTCCAACGTCGAATTTCACGCATTAAAACGAGACGTTCTTCTTTCGGAATAACCGGTGATGTATTCACCGCATCTAACAGAACACGCAATTGTTGAACATTTAAAAGTCGCCCTGCATAATAATAACGCTTCGGCCTTCCTTTC
>JASLJC010000084.1 GCA_030152585.1 Savagea sp.
TAAAGATTGTAACCGTTGATCGTTTGAAGAATTCATGACGTAAGTGTGAAGTGCTAATGATGGATCTTGTTCAAAAAAACGTGAAAATAAAGATTCAGCCATAAATCCGGCTCCAATAAATGTGAGTTTCATAGACAGTCCTCCTCGTTCACCATTATACAATAAAAATGTCAAAAAAAAGACAACATTATGTGAAGTAAAAAAGTAATAGATATGATATAATTTTCATGTACCCAACAATTGAGAGGAGAATGCTATTATGGCAGAAAAAGGTGCAGATTTACTTATTACATTAACGCGTCACGAAAACGACTTAAACAACGTAACGATCGCTTTCACAATGGGATATGAAGCAGCAAAACGTGGACTTAACGTAGAGATCATGCTTTTATCTTACGGTGTATATCTTGGAGCAAAAGATTACGCAAAATACATGGACATCGGTGCACCATTCAAACCGGTTCAAGAATTAATCGATCTTTACATGGAAGCTGGCGGAACATTAAAAGTATGTTCAGCATGCATGGAGCACAACCACGTACCAGCTGAAGACTTAATCGAAGGTTCTGTTATTATTACAGCACCAGACGTATTAGACGGATTATTATCAGCAGAAAAAACATTACAATTAAACTAATTGTACCCAAGCAGTCGCTCATGCGGCTGCTTTTTTATTTTGGTTCTTTTTCAAGCGTTAAGGCGACGAATCTATCACCCTAAGTGAGAAATTATATTTTGATACTTAAGATTTCATAAAATTTTGTTCTGAAATCATAGCTACGCTTGTCATCGATAAGTTTTTCTTAATTTTCCGAATACATTTTCACAAAAACCCCTTATTTACCATATATAGTATAAAATATACCGATACGGTATAATCGTAAAGGAGGAATAGAACATGGCAGAAAAAGGTGCAGATTTACTCATTACGCTCACACACCATGAAAGTGATCCAAATAATGTCACAATTGCATTAACGATGGGGTGGGAAGCAGCGAAGAGAGGTTTAGATGTACAGCTCGTTCTTTTATCGAACGGAGTATACGTCGTTGCAAAAGATTATCCGAAATATATGGATATCGGAGAACCGTTTAAGCCGGTATCAGAACTTCTTCAATTATACCAAGAGGCAGGCGGGAAAATTAAAGTTTGTACGTCATGTATGAAACATAACCGTGTAGAAGAAGAAGATTTAATTGCCGGTTGTGAGATGATTACAGCAGGTGATGTCGTTACGAGCTTAATGGCGGCTAAAAAGTCACTACAATTAAATTAAAAAGAGTGGAATACAAAAAGAAGAGGGAGTATCTGTTTAGATGCTTTCTTTTCTTTTTGTATTTCGTTATGATGAAGAAAAAGGAGTAAGTAGTTGTTATTATTTAGTATATTACTCGTATTGAATATCATTGCGATGGCTTGGGCACTTCGTTGGTCTAATCAACGTGCAACGAACAATGCCGAAATAGTTCGTATCGCACCATATTTCCGACGAGCAATCTTAGCACAGCGTAAACATTCAAGGAAAACGTGGACGTTAAAAGGAAACGATGTTCGGTGGATCGTGCCAAAAGAAACGATTCGTCAAGAAATTATGAGACTTATTGAACGATTTGAACGCCGTTCTGGTCAAGTTGTCACTATTACTTTACATCGAACACACGTAGTCATTCGCATCGATCACCGTATATTTTATTATGCTCCTGATACGTTCGGTTACTTAAAGGAGGAAAAGTAATGGAAGCTATTATATTTGGACAGCACGAAGAACAAACGATTCGTCAGTTTCAAAATTGTTTACAGAAAGGGAATGTCCGAGGCGGTGTACTTTGTGCTGACGGTCATTACGGATATAGTCAACCAGTAGGTGGCGTTATTGCCTATGAAGGGCAAGTATCGCCAAGTGGAGTAGGTTATGACATTGCATGTGGCAATAAAGCGATTCGAACGAATATTCAATACGAAGAAGTAAAAGACGACATCTCTTCGATTATGGATGAAATCGCTCAACGTATTTCATTTGGTGTCGGTCGAAAAAATAAAAAAAGAATCGATCACGCCGTTTTCGAAGATCCCCGATGGGAAATGTTGAAAACATTCGACACTCAAGTATACGAAACATTACGAAAACTAGCGTATGAACAGCTCGGAACTGTAGGAGCAGGGAACCACTTCGTTGATATATTCGTAGAAAAAGAAACAGGAGAGATTTGGATTGCGAACCACTTTGGTAGTCGAGGATTCGGCCATAAAATTGCGAGTGGTTTTTTAAATGTTGCGAAAAACGAACCATTTTTATCAAACGTACGTGGAGAGTCAATGGAACAGTCACCAACGTTGTTCGATATATCTTCTGAAATAGGTACGCTTTATATAGGATTAATGGAATTGGCGGGAGCTTATGCTTATGCTGGACGCGATGTCGTACTTGACGAAGTGCTCGATATTGTAAAAGGAGAAGCGATAGAAACGATTCATAACCATCACAACTATGCATGGAAAGAACATCATTTTGGACGAGAGTATGTCGTCGTTCGAAAAGGAGCGACACCAAGTGCACCAGGACAAAAAGGTTTTGTTGGGGGAAGTATGGGAGATATTTCTGTCATTGTTGAAGGGAAAGATAATGAACAAAATCGTGCGTCTTGGCAAAGTACCGTCCATGGAGCAGGTCGCATAATGAGTCGAACAGAAGCGGCTGGAAAAATGAACTGGAAAACACGTAAACGAATGGGTGGTGTTATATCTCCTTTCAAAATGGCACAATATATGAAAGAAAAAGGAATTGTGTTACGGGGAGGCGGAACAGATGAAAGTCCTTTCGTCTACCGTCCGCTTCAAGATGTACTCGATTCCCATGCACATACGATTCATATTCGTCACATACTTCATCCAGTAGGTGTTGCGATGGCAGGAGCAAATGAATGGGATCCGTACAAAGATTAAAAATATTAGTTGTAAAGTTAAATTGAAAGGAAAAAGAATGCGACTTAGGAAGAGTAGGAGTTTTCCGTCTGTTCGCTGTAGACAATCGTGTAAAATCTTTAACAGAGTCGATAAAGCGAAAAAGTATCAAATGCATTTATGCATCTGATACTTTTTTGTTTTTAAAACGGGGTGCCATCGTTGTACCGACTACACCGATTAAAATAAGAAAACCGCCGATCCAATGATACGTCTGTAATGATTCATTTAAAAAGACGACACCTGCTACGACGGTAATGAGTGTCGCTAAATTTCCAAAGACACCCATTCGACTCGCTTCGATTTTAGAAAGAGCATAATTGGATAAAAAAGAAGTACCGAAAGAAGATAAAACGCCTAAAAATAAAATGGCGACGAGAAAGGTCGGTTCCGTTAAAGGAGCTACGTACGCTTCCCATGAATCGAATCGAGCATGTTGAACAAAAGCCATCGTATTAAATGCGATAAAACCGAGGGTTGTCATCATATATGTAATGGTAAATACATCATACGATTGAGTAGCGCGTCTTGCGAATACGTTATATAAAGAAGATGAAAAAGCAGAGAGCAAGATGAAAAAGACCCCAATCATACTTAATTCAATTCCACCTTCTTTTTGGCCTTGCATAATAAAAATGTAAGCGACACCTGAAACACTCATCGTAATAAAGAGCTTTTGACGAAAAGAAGAACGTTCTTTTAAAATGAGACCCGCTAAAATAATTGTAAAAATAGGCATCGTTGCGTTAATTAGTCCCGCTTCTGAACTCGTCGTGTAAACGAGACCGAGTGTTTGAAAGAAGAAAAATGACGTCGGATACAAAATCGCAAGCGGCAATAAATAGAGCAATTCTCTAAAGGTTGCACCGATTTGTCCTTTTTTGACGAATAAAAAAACGAGCGTTCCCGCTAAAAAGGCAGCATTAAAACGATGGGCTAATAGATCGATAGGTGTTGCAAAAGGAAGAGCAAGTTTGATAAACATAAAAGAAAATCCAATGACTGTCGCAAATAAAAAGGCAGCGACATAGCCTTTTTTCGTCTCTGACATAAAACCATCCTTTCCTTCATTATCATAGCAGGTTATTGTCAGAGTGAAAAATTAAATGAGTAATCCGAATAAAGCACTATCTTTATTAATAGGACGGTAAGGGAAACCGTTTTCTTCCATTCTCTGGATAAGCCCCGGATAGTCTGCTGGATCTTTCACTTCAATCCCGACGAGTGCCGGTCCATTTTCTTTATTATTTTTTTTCGTATATTCAAAAGTTGTAATATCATCATTTGGCCCGAGTACATCGCTTAAAAATTGACGTAAAGCCCCTGCTCGTTGTGGGAATTCGACGATAAAGTAATAAAGGAGTCCTTCATACAATAACGATTTTTCTTTAATTTCTTGCATTCGTCCGATATCGTTGTTCCCTCCTGAAACGACGCAAACGACCGATTTGCCTTTAATGTCATCTTTATAAAAATCAAGTGCGGCGATCGGTAAAGCTCCTGCAGGTTCTGCAATCACTGCATGTTCATTGTAAAGTTGTAAAATAGAAGTACAAACTTTCCCCTCAGGTACAGCAGTCAATTTGTCAACATATTGTCGAGCAAGTGCAAATGTTTTATCTCCGACTCGTTGAACGGCAGCACCGTCTACAAACTTATCAATAGATGGTAAAGTAGTCGGTTCTCCTTCGTCAAATGCCGCTTGCATACTTTGAGCACCCGTCGGTTCAACACCGATAACTTTAGTGTGCGGAGAAACGTTTTTTAAATAGGCACTCATCCCTGCAATAAGTCCTCCTCCTCCGATACTAGCAAATATGTAATCCAGGGGTTCTTCGATATCGTGCATCACTTCAACTGCGACAGTCCCCTGTCCTGCGATAATGTCTTCATCGTCAAACGGATGAATGAAAATTCGGTTGTTATCGGTCGCATATTCCATCGCATCGTGTGAAGATTCATCAAATGTATCTCCTGTTAAAATAATTTCGATGAAATGACGTCCAAACATACGCACTTGGTCAATTTTTTGTTTCGGTGTCGTCTGTGGCATGAAAATTTTCCCGTCTATTTCAAGTTGCGCACAAGCGTAAGCAACTCCTTGTGCGTGATTACCTGCACTTGCACAAACGACGCCTTGTTCTTTTGCTTTTTGTTCAATTCGTTTCATTTTGTAAAAAGCACCGCGAAGCTTAAATGATCGAACGTGTTGTAAGTCTTCTCGTTTTAAATAAACACGGCAATTGTAAAGTTCAGATAATCGCTCATTTTTTTGTAATGGTGTATGGGCGACAACGTCTTTTAATAATTGATTCGCAATTAATACATCTTCAACTTTTACTTTTTCTTGTAATGTCATACGTGATCCCTCCAATGAAAGATTAGCTTATTGTAACACAATATTCTGAAAAAATAAAACATTCAATGGAAATGAAATAAACGCTTCGAAAAGACTCCTCTTTTCGAGGC
>JASLJC010000089.1 GCA_030152585.1 Savagea sp.
AGCGGACCAATTTGCATATCAACATAATCGATTAACTCTTTCGGGTCATGATCTAAAAATAAACGATACGGACCGAGCGCAGCATATGTCATAAATGCTTTTTCTTCATCGACTTGTTGAATATATTGAATACATCGCGCAGCATCTCGTACAGAACGATGCAATTCGTCTTCTTTTTCAATAAGACGACCGACTCCCATTTGCAAAGTGAACCATTGTTGGGCGGCGACTTGTTCGTACAACGTCTCATAAAAAACTTCAAGTTGCTGCAACGTTTCTTTTTCTGATGTCGTTACAGTAAATAACAGTCGATAATGTAAAGGTTGCTCAAGAATGAAGACGTCTTCTCGTCGCAACGACACAATGCGATATAACAATTGACGAAACGATTGTTGGTACGTCGACTGCAAAGATATATCCGATACGCTACTTTCTAAGTGAAGATCGACATAAATCCACGGTCCTTGCCCTATTTTTTCATTCGGCACAACTAAATTGCCATCTAACCATCGTTGAAGAAGCGAACCATTTTGTTCATATTGGTAATGTAACGCTTTTTCTTTTGAGGCTAATTCTAATGCAAAAATCATCGTCGTCTGTTCGATAGCAAAACGATCTAACGAATCGATTGCTCCATCGTCTTCTACTAAAACAAACAGTTGGCCGACAAAACGACCTTCTAATTGAATCGGATATGTAAAACGTTGAAATGCTGGATCAGATGGACGTTTTATCATTTCTGTTGCTCGTTCTTTCGCTCGTTTGGACGAATACGATAATAAATCTGAAAATGCGTTACTGACCGCGACATCTTGATCGATCAAATCCGCTAACGTTTCCGTAACTACTTGCAATCCTTTACCTGATAACGAAACGTAAGATAATGTTTCATACAATCGTTTAGACCGTTCATTTTGAGTAAATAACGTCGCATTTTCAATCGCAATGACTGATTGATTCGCAAATGTTTGAAGTAAATCTAAATCGTCTGATGTAAAAATTGTATGACCTGAAAAGTTTACGATCGTTAATACACCGATACATCGACCACTTTTTTCAAACATCGGTGCACAGACAGCACTTTTAGGACACGTTAAACTGCCAACTGCTTTTGCATAATGTTTTTCGTACTTCGGAAATAAATCTTCCATACTTGCAGTAACATCTTGATGTTCGGTAAAAATCATCGGTCGTTTTGAGTAAAAGGATTTTCCAGTCATTCCTTCTAACGGGGCTAAATGAATTTTTTGTAGATGTTGCATTTCATAACCGATCGCATTTTCTGCAATGAGTCGATCGCGTCGTTCATCATATAAAAATAAAACACCGGCGTCTGCCCCATCGATTACGCCTAACACCTCTGTAATTAATTGATCGAGTACTTCGTCAACATTTAACGTCGATGTTAAAACTTGCGCTGCATTGACTAAACTACGCAATTGCTTTTCAACGGACATAATATCTCTTCCTTTTCGTGTTGAATGACGGATACGTACTACATCGTAACGTTTTACGTCTATGATGAAAATAACACGAACTCCTTTCTTCGACAACTTTTCTCTTCATTGTCTCACTGCGTTTCATTTTATCCAAAATAAAAAAGCTACCCTGTAAGGAGTAGCTTTTTTCGTTTATTGTAATTGGTCGTTTTCTTTTTTAGACTGTTTAGATTGTGTATATTCTTTCGCTGTCATGACGTCTGTTACGTGCATATTCACTTCTACAACATCTAATCCTGTCATATGTTTCACTTGTTGAGTGACGATATCTGTTACTTTTCGGAAAATGTTCGGTGCACTTTGACCGTACTCTAAAATGACTTTTAAATCGATCGCTGCTTGTTTCTCACCGACTTCCGCCGACACGCCTTTCGTAATATCTCCGTTACCGAAGCGTTCTGTAAGTTCAGACGTAATGCCGCCTTTCATATCGAGAATCCCTTTTACTTCATGCGCTGAAATCGAAGCGATTTTTTCAATGACTTCATCTTCAAATGACAATTTATTTTCAAATGCTTGTTCGTTCGTATTAATTCCTACTTGCTCGTTATATTGTTCTACTTGTTTGTTTGACATATTCCATTTCCCCTTTTTCATTATCGTATTTTATCTAAAAAAATTAAAAACTCTTCTGTTCGGTCTTTGGCATATCCTATCCCGACACCTATCGTACAGAGAAGGACAATGAGGATCGTTTTCCAAAAGCCGAGTGTTAAAAATAAGATGGCGATGAATAACATCGTTAAAAATCCGACAATTCGCCAACGATATTCCCTTACCAACAATCTCCAGCCCTTTTTGTCATTCATTGGTCGACCTCCTCACTAGATGACGCGCTTATTTAAATCTTTTTGATCTAATACATTAATCGTCACATCACGTACTGGAAGTTCCGAAAAATGTTCTGCGCTTTGCTTAATATCTTCTCGTAACGTCGTCAATAACGTTTGTACATTCGACGTTTGGGCGACGAGTAAATCTACTGCGATATCGAGATAAGAGGCCTTTTTCGTTTGATACAACGTTACATCGACTTTCGGCTGACGAATGTCATCATACTTTGCTACCGTATGTTGAACTGTCTTTTCAATCGATTTTTTATTTAAATAAATTTCACCATCTTCATATTCTAAATAAAGTCCACGTTTTTTATGTGATGGACGAAAAGCAAAAATGATCAAACCGATTGCGATGATTACGAGTATTCCTACTAATACTCCTAGGGTAGGCAAGAACCACGGAGTTTGATAAAGTAGTAATTCTGCTTTCCACGGTAAAAACGTTTCAAACGCGAGAAACGATAATATACCGAGAACGATGAGAATGAGTAAACCGAATAAAAAACTCAACAATCTCTTCAAAGGAATCCCTCCTATCTGCTGCTTGCCGCTAGTCTATTTCTACCCGTGGCTACCAAGCAAAAACCTTTTCCTCTATTTTCAGTAAATTGTGCCTAATGTTTCCTTATAAATTAGGTGAATACCCACGAATACACTAATGGAAGTAAACACCTCGATTGATGACCTCTTTCATTTCGAATTCGAAAATTATGTGATTTTAATCGAAAGAAAGTTTATTTAAAACGCGATAATAAGATAAAACAAAAACTCGCCTCTTCTAAAGAAGCGAGTTTTTCATAAAGTTATCGACGGTTGCTCGTGATGTTTTTCGTAATATACTGACCGTTTCAATATGATACGTCTGTGGAAACTGATCGACCGGTTGAACGACTTCTAACTCATAGCCGAAATCAAGCATATGTGTAATATCTTCTGCAAATGTCTTCGGATTACATGAGACGTAAACAACTCGTGCTGCTTCTGTTCGTGCGATACGGCGCATTACTTTTCCACCTGTACCTGAACGCGGGGGATCCACGAGAAGTAAATCTGGAACTCCATACGTATCAATGACATCACGAAGACCGAGACGTGCATCTTGAGCGAAAAACTTTGCATTCGAAATACCATTATCTTTCGCATTTCGTTTAGCTGATTCAATCGACGTTTCGACAATTTCAACTCCGTACAATTCTTTCACGTGTTGAGCAAACGGTAAAGAAAATGTTCCTACGCCACAAAATAGGTCAATCATACGCTCATCTGGCTGTGGATCCGCCATTTTTATTGCTAAGTCAACGAGCACTTCTGCTTGTTGCGGGTTCGGTTGGAAAAATGTGTCGAACCATAAACGGAAACGAAAACCGTTCAATTCATCGTAAATAAAATCTCTTCCATCTAATACGTACGTTTCATCCGCACGTGTACGATCAGCAATATCACGATTGACGAGCCATATTAAACTTTTAACTTCCGGATGATGAGCGTGCATTTTTTCGACTAACGCCTCGATTGGATATTGATCCGGTTCATCGGCTGCAAAAAGAGCGACCATCACTTCACCTGTTGCAGCAGAATGACGAACGATGACATTCCGTAACAATCCTTCTTTTGTTTCTTTATCAAATCCTGGCAATTCGTGTTCTTTTACCCATTCGCCTACGGTCAATGTCACCGCAACCATAGGATCTGTTGCAATATGACATTGTTCGAGTGGCACAATTTCACGGAAGTTATCTTTTTCATGTAATCCAATCGCTCCGTCTACTCGAAACGTAAATTCCATCTTATTCCGGTAATGCCACGCTTCATCCGCCGCAATCGTCGGTCGTACGAGTGATGGATCATGCCCATTATCTTTCAAATATTGTTTCACTTGATCTGTTTTTTGTTGTAATTGAGCTTCATACGTCATATGTTGCCACGAACATCCGCCACACGTACCGAAATGAACACAAGCCGGTTCAATTCGTTCCGGGTGATCGGTGAAACGTTCCAGTACTTTTGCTCGGTTTTTTCGATAAGGCATCATCATTTGAGCTTTTACTTTTTCACCAGGTAATGTATACGGAATCGCTGTAGCATTTCGATATACTTTTCCTTTTCTTGAAACCGATTGAACACGAATAACCCCTTCGCCTCGTGTATTTAACGATTCAATCGTTCCTTCAAATATTTTATCTTCATTCACACGTACCATTTTCTCACCTTACTTTCTCATAGTAACGCCCGTATTGTAGCCGATTTCAATACGTGTTGCAACGTTCTTTCCTCGTTTAAAAAAGAACTTTTTCAAACAAAAAAAGAGTAGCGCAATCGCTACT
>JASLJC010000114.1 GCA_030152585.1 Savagea sp.
ATCATTTAAACCAAACAGCATCTAAGCATATTATTACGTTAGAAGATCCCATTGAATTTATGCACGAACATAAATGTAGCGTTATTAATCAACGAGCTGTAGGTGAAGATACTAAAACTTTTGCAAGTGGGCTTCGAGCAGCGCTAAGACAAGATCCTGATGTAATTTTAGTAGGAGAGATGAGAGATTTAGAGACGATTAGTACAGCAATTACGGCAGCAGAGACAGGGCATTTAGTTTTAGCTACTTTACATACGAGTACAGCGGCTTCCACGATCGACCGAGTAATAGATGTCTTTCCTCCAGAACAACAACAACAAGTAAGACAGCAATTAGCTAATACAATAGAAGGTATTATAGCGCAACGACTATTGAAAAGAAAAGGTGGAAAAGGTCGAATAGCAGCGACAGAAATTATGGTACGAACACCTTCAATTAGTAATTTGATACGCTCTGAAAAAGTATATCAAATCCCGAATGTTCTACAAACGAGCAAGTCAGTAGGTATGCATACGATGGAGATGGATATAAAAAGGTTATTAGATGAAGGATTCATTGACTTCGAACAAGCAAGACAATATATAGGTGAATATTAAATGGCTAACTTTAAATATAAAGGGCGAACGAGGAAAGGAAAAATTGTAGAAGGAACGATCCAAGCGCCGACTAAAATTGAAGCAGTACGCTTATTGCGCAAGAAATCGATTAATGCTCGACAAATTGATGAAGTACAAAAAGGTTTGCAAAAAGAAATTATATTGTTTCAAAGAGTGAAGCCACTTGATTTTGTAATGTTTTGTCGTCAACTGGCGACATTGATTGAAGCGAGTGTACCACTTACTGAAAGTATACAAGTGATGAGTAAACAAACAGAGAGTAAGTCGCTACAACGTGCACTAATCGAAGTTGAAGCAGATTTACGAAATGGAGTAGCGTTGTCAGAAGCTACTGCAAAGCGTCCGAAAGTTTTTCCAGCGATATTTCAAAATATGCTAAAAGCAGGAGAGGCAACAGGAAATATAGACGAGACGTTAAATCGATTAGCAGATGATTTAGAGAAGCAGTATAACTTAAAAAAAGAAGTGCAGTCTGCATTAGCTTATCCTGCGGTTATGAGTGTAATAACAATGCTTATATCAATTTTTTTATTAGTTACAATCGTTCCGAGGTTCGTTCAACTATACGAAGATATTGGAGCAGACTTACCAAGTATTACTATTTTGACACTTCGTTTAAGTGACTCTTTAACGAGTTATTGGTATTTATGGATTTTTATTATTCTTTTACTATTTTATATGTTCTATTATCTGTATAAAAAAGTAGATATTGTAAAATATTATAGCACTTATATTTTACTTAAAATGCCGATTTTTGGTGCTTTGTTACATAAAACATATATTGCAAGAATGACTCGTACATTATCTACTTTAATGTATAGTGCAGTACCAATGATAGAAGCTTTGCGTATTACAAGTGATGTAATGAATCACCCTCATTTCTCTAAAATATTAGACCAGGCAAAAAAAGAAATCACAACCGGTGGAATGATCGGGGATGTATTAAAAGAACATTGGCTCTTTCCACCACTCGTTTATTCAATGGTTCATATAGGAGAAGAGTCGGGATCTTTAGATTATATGTTAGATAAGATTGCAATATTTTATGAACAAGAAGTTAACCGAACGGTTGCAGTTTTAAAAAGTTTACTTGAACCATTGATGATTTTAATTTTAGGCGCAGTCGTTGGTGTTATTATGGCAGCTATTTTAATTCCGATGTTTAGTTTGTATGAACAATTATCATAACAAGTAGAGGGGATTCCCTCTTTCTTCAAAAGAATGAACTCTTCGTTCTTTTGAAGAAAGTGGCCACTTTCAAAGAAAAAATAAGGAGGAGAAAAAATGAAGAAATATTTACGTAACGAACGAGGTTTAACATTAGTTGAGATGCTTGCAACATTAGTCATTTTAGCAATTATTGCGACAATCGCCGCAGTAGCAATTGGAAACATCATTCAAAATTCAAAAGATAAAGCAGTTTTAGCAGATGCACTTTCAATAATTGAAGGAGCGAAAATTGCATACATGGACGGTCAATTAGAAGGTAACGCTGATCATTCAATAGAAAGCTTTAAAGAGTACGTAGAAGGTGTAAACATCAATGATTCGAATATTAAAGTGTACATCGGTCAATCAGGCGAAAATTCAATTAACGACAAATATAAAGATAAAGGCTTAAATTACTATGCGATAGAATATGATGAAATAGGTAAAATTAATAAGAACTCGAAGTTTTTTGTGAAAGGGTACAATATTTCATCTACAAAGCATTATTATGAGGAAGATATTGCGAACGCATTAAGAGGGAAGAAGTAAACTTGAATTGAAGAGGAGCTTGACTCCTCTTTTTTTCCATCATTATTTGAAAAGTAGTGGAGGAAAAGGAGTGGATTCAATGTTATCTTTTTTAATAAAACGAAATGAATATTTTATAGCACAGTCATCTTTAATATTTCGAGTATTAGAACGTAAGCGAGGTAGTTTAAAGCACTTTGAATATTGTCTTCCAAAAGAAACGAGTAATGAAGAGGAATTACAAGAAGAAGATTTGTTTCATTTATTTGAAATGGTAGAGCAGTATCAATTTAAAAAAGGTGAAGTTTCTTTTTTTGTAAATGATGAGTCGCTACTTTTTCGTACCATTGAACTTCCGAATAAGGGTGCGTATGAAAACTTGTCAGAATATGTAGAAATGGAAATAGATCATACAATCCATTTGCCATTTAAAAATGTCGCGTATGATCTATATTATGCAAATGAACAAAAGACAAAAGCGATCATGTTTGCTGCAGAAGAAGAAGAAATAATGGAGAAGGCTGAAAATTACGAAGCAATAGGGTGGGAGCCTGTCGTAGCAGGGGTAGAAGCTTTGAGTACTTATCGATATTTAGAGTATACGAATCAATTACCGGATGTCCCTATTTTCCTCATTGTACATTGGGGAATAGAAGGACTTAGTTTATCTGTCTTTAATACAGATCTTATGGAGTTTCATAGATATCAACCGTTCGAAGGTGCTGAGTCAAGGTGGAAAGTAGCGCATCATCAGAATGATTGTCAGATTCAATTGTTAGAAGTATTGCAAGAAGAAATTATAATAGCTGATGCAGTCGATGAGATCGTACGCGTCTTGCAATTCTATCGCTATTCCTTGCATAAAGGAGAGCGAGCTGTCCAATATGCAATCGTTTTAGGAGATCATCCGAATGAGAGTGATATTATTTCTTCTATTAGTGAAAAGGTAGATTTTCCAGTACGAGGAATCGATGAACGAAAACATGCTGAGTATTATCCGTCGATACCTAAGTATTTTGCCCCTTTAATCGGATTATCGTTGAGAGAAAAAGGTGATACGTAAGATGCGTCAACAAGTTAATTTATTACCCCGAAAAAGCAGTCGGAGAGCTTATAATCCTTATATTGCAGCAATTATAATAGTATCTTTTATCATTATAATTTTATTAGGTATAAGTTATTTCTATTTACATCAGCAGACGTTAAAACTTGATATGATTTTATCTTATTATGAACAAGAAAAAGAAGAATTACAAAAAAGTATTATTACATTAGAAGAAGATGATACAAATATGCGAGTGACGTCTATCGATTATTTGAAAGAACAGATTTATCCTATTAGCCCACTTTTAATGTATGTAACAAATGAAAGTTTACCGAAGTATTCAGAGATGAAAGACTTAAGTTTACAAGAAAAACAAATTCACTTTTCTATACAGGTAACAGATATCAATCACATTTCACAACTTCTTTCACATTATAATAATCTGCCGTGGGTATCTTCAGTAGAAATGAATCAAATTAAAAGGGAAGAAAATGATTTATTGTATACAGAAGGTTATGTCACACAATTTATAATTGAGTTAAATGATGACTATTTAAGGGGAGAAATGAG
>JASLJC010000134.1 GCA_030152585.1 Savagea sp.
CCATTTTCTAATCTGGAGGTGAATTTACTATGCCAATTATCCAAGGTGCTATTAAACGTGTACGTCAAGCTGAAAAAGCGACGAAACGTAACCGTGATAAAAAAGTTGCTATGCGTTTAGCTATCCGTTCTGCAAAAGAAGCGATTGAAGCAGACGCTGCAAACAAAGGTGAACTTATCCAAGAAGCGGTACGTCACTTAGACAAAGCAGCGCGTACTGGACTTGTCCACAAAAACGCAGCAGCTCGTCAAAAATCACGTCTTATGAAACAAGCATAATTCGTTTGTTATAAAAAGAACGATGCAAAATAAAAACCTAGTTACTATTGATTCGATTAATAGTAACTAGGTTTTTTCGTTTTATCATAAGTAGTGAAACTCGGTTCTATAATATATGTTGGGATTTCTACACAATTCCTTCGAATGTGCAGACGCTAGCGGAATAGCGAGCCCGCGACAAGCATGCAAAATTGAAGGTTTTATGCATAAAAATAAAATCCAGCATCCACTTATTTCAAAACAAAGGGATACTGGATTTTTATTTGGCTAGAGTTTGTCCCAGCCTCTTTTACGCACACTTATAAAAAACGACAATAGGATAGATGATCTTCATCAACAAAAAGAGGAATCAGTCAATTCCATACTTTGACTTCTATTGGGTACGAATAGGATCGGAGAAAAAAATATCGAGTAAATGTTCTCGTTTAATTGACGTTGTTTTTAACTTAAAATCGATAGTCGCTAAACGGTATAAAATTTCCATCAAACGTTCAGGTGATGGCAATTGACGATTATCTAACACGAGTTTGACACGATAATGATGAACTTTTAACAACTTTGCAATTTCATAACGTTCATATCCTTTTTGGCGTAATGTCGTGACATGTAACATTAGACGAATTTGCCCTGCAATTAATGCATTCAATGCGATCGGTTCATTACCATTTGCTAATAAATCATGATAAATGGCCAATGCTTGATTCGTATCTCCTTGAATATATGCATCTGTCAATGCAAAAACATTCATCTCCGGTGTCTGGGTAATTAATTGTTCTATCATCTCTTCAGTAATCGGCTCTCCATTAGCATACGTCGCTAATTTTTCGATTTCTGTTGACAACTTCAGCAATTCATCTCCTACACGCGCTAACAGTTTCTCTGCTAACATCGTCGACAGAGTCGTCCCTTCTACTTGTGCTCTTTTTTGAACCCACTTTAACAACGCTGGACCTTCTAAAGGATCTGCTTCAATAATTGTCGCATGTTCTTTCATAAATTTCGTCACTTTTTTTCGTCCATCTAACTTTTCATACGGCGCTGTAAATACGACGACAGCACTCGGAGAAGGATGTTCTAAATAACGATAAATGCTATCTAAATAATGCTCGACTTGTTCTTTTCCACGTTCGGGAGGTTTTAAAAAACTAGCATGTCGGGCGATAATATACTTTTTTTCTGTGAAAAAAGGAATCGTATCGGCTTCTTCAATTACTGCTTCTACTGGCGTTCGTTCTAAGTCGTATTCTGTCACTTCATATGATACAGTAGCTAAAGCTTCTTCAATTTTACGAATTGCTTCATCTATAACATACTGCTCTGTACCGATAATACAATAGACGGGTTGTACTTTTCCTTTTTTTAAGTCTGTCCAAACGCTTGACATGACGTAGCCCTCCTTTATGAGTCATTTTAAAATGAAAGGATGATTTTATGCTTCCACTTATTCCATTTATAATCAGTGCTACTTTTATGTTTTTAGGCTTTTCTGTAACACTCGTTTTATGGTCGTTCGTTCAATTACTGTTTTCATAACATGTAAACCATTCTTTGTTTCGCTTCCAATGATACGTAATTGTACGACATGTCGCCGTCTCATACGTTTGAATGTTATAACGTTTTAATCGTTCGATTACTTCTTCGTGCGGATGATTATATCGATTGTGTCGTCCAGCACTTATTATCGCATAATCTGGACGTAGCCATTGAATCCACGGTTCTGAACTCGATGTTTTACTTCCATGATGACCGACTTTTAACAAGGCAGGACTAGTTCGTCTCTCTCCAAGACGTCGAAGTAACCGATACTCCCCTTCTTCTTCCAAGTCTCCCATCAACCAAATATGGCGGTGAGGAAGTGTCACTTGTAAGACGAGTGAGCTATCATTATCTTGATAAGGCTCCCCTTTGACAGGAGATTGATACGTAAATTGACTACTTCCAATACTCCATTGATCCGATGCACTAGGCGTCCTTAATGGAATATGGCGTTCTTTCGCTTGATGCAGCAATGTTTCCATCTGCTGTTTCATTTCACTACCTGCCGGATAATGCAACGAATGAACACGCATTTCTTCTATGACTTCATCGGCACCTTCCATATGATCAGCATCGGCATGTGTAATGATTAAAGCATCAATCGTATGAATACCTCGGCCTTTTAAATACGGAACGACAATAGAACGACCTACTTCATACGGTTTCTTTTTCACTTTCCATTCTTCATCTTCCCATCGAACGACTCCTCCTGTATCGATAACATACACTGCTTGTCGATATGGGAGTTCTATGATTGTACTGTCACCTTGACCGACGTCTAAAAACGTCACCCGGCCTTCACTGTCAAAATAAGGTCGGCATTGGATGACGATAATCGGTATCATTAAAATAATCCATGCAAAACGGTGACGCCATGTTTTTTCCATTCGAATAAGAAAATAAAAAATCGAACCGAATGCAATCATTATTTCTATCGCGGTTAATTTTCCACCTACCCACATTTGTTCTGGAAAAGAACCGAGTTGCAACGTCCAACGTTCAATCATTAAACGAATCGGCTCGTACCATCGTAACAAAATTTCGACAAGCTGTGGGAAAAGAAAAGAGCCGACGATAAAAAATAATTGTAACGGCAAAATAAATATCGTATAAAGTGGAACGTAAAAAATATTGGTGATGAGAGATGATATCGAAATCTCGTAAAAATGATATAAAATAATCGGATACAAAACGAGTTGTGTCAACCCTGTAATGATCATACCTTGTATGAACCGAGATTGAACCGCACTCAAAATCGTTGCACTATATATGATAGTCGCTGTAGCTAAATAAGACAGTTGAAAGCCGACATGAAAAACCGCATGCGGATTATAAAAAACATATAATAGTGCACTAAGCGCTAATGCATCTGTAATATCAAACCGATCGCGATAACGAAGCGCTATTAATAAACTCATCGTCATTAGAACTGAACGCCAAACAGACGGGGCTCCTCCTGTCAAGATCGCATACATCGGTAACCATAATAGCAATAAAATAAAGACGACTTCATGGCGCACGTGTAACCGCAATAATCCTTCTCGAATTATAAATGTCACAAGTCCAACATGTAATCCTGATATTGCAAATAAATGAGTAATACCTAACCTTTCATACGCGCGACGCGTTTCAACATCCATTTCACTCCGATCTCCAATTAATAACGCAAGTGCTTCACTTTGCAAACGAGGCGGAAATATCGTCATAATATGTTCTTTTAATTGCATTCGCTGATGCGTCCCTATATATGTATAAAAAGGGCGTTCTTCTAAAATATTCAGTGTATGCACTTGAATGATTCCTGAACCTTTATTACTTTTTAGAAAGTCAGCGGTTTGAAACGTATAGCAGTGCGCACCTTTTTCAACCGGCATGATTTCTCCTGCTACTTTCCATTTATAGCGATATTCTTCGACTTTCTCAAACTGTCGTTTTTCTTGTTCCTTTTCGGCATAATATTTCACAAAATAACGTTCTCGTTCAGATGTTTGTATCCAAGCCGTCATCGTTGAACCATTCCAATTCGGTTCGGTCACAAAATGACCTTCGACTTCAATCGGTCCTTCTTCTTTTATTTCCGGAACATGTCCATGTAAATAAAACAAACTAATACTACTGACAACAACGATTCTAAAAAAAGTAGACCACGATAATACACGATACAACAACCAGCTACTATACGCAACATAGAATAAAAGCGCCATCGTCGTTCCGTGTACGATAAACGACATCGTTACGACGATGATCGCATCATCTATGATTCGATATGTACCCCGAATAATTGTTCGACCCTTTCTTTGTACGAGTCGAGAGTTGTAGATTGTGGAGCATGACGTTCTACTTCTTGTAACAGTTCATGTATTAATGTTAATTTTTCATCGAATTGTGTGTCGATCTTACGCGCATCAAAAGCGATTTTTTGAACGTGTACACCGGATTCCATTAACAATTGAATCGCAAATGGGTCATTTCGGTAATCTTCCGCATAGTAAACACGCTCAATTCCAGCTTGAATCAACGATTTCGTACATTGTAAACAAGGGAAATGTGTCACATAAATTGTTGCACCTTTTGTAGATATCCCATATTTTGCACATTGAAGAAGTGCATTCATTTCTGCATGTATCGTTCGCACACAATGATTGTCGACGACGTGACAACCGACATCGACGCAATGATCTCCTCCTGAGATCGAACCGTTATAACCACTTGCAACAATTCGATGATCACGTACAATCGTTGCACCGACTGATAAACGATTACATGTACTTCGAACTGCTAATAAATGACTTTGTGCCATAAAAAACTCTTCCCACGTCACACGTTTCATACAATGTCCTCCTATTTTACATCAAAGTAAGGTGATATATTTTCGAATGTTTTTTCACCGATTCCTGAGACATTCATAATCTCTTCTTTGTGGCGAAAAGATGTCTCTTCTCTATACTGCATAATCGCTTCTGCTTTCGCAGGACCAATTCCAGGTATCGTCATTAATTGCTCTTTTGTCGCTTCATTAATATTTACAAGCGGTCGCTCTGTTGAAGTAGTCGTCGCTTCATTTTCTTTTTCAGCTTCTACTTCTTCTTCCGTCGGCACGTAAATGAGCATTTCATCTTGAAGGCGCGTCGCATAATTTAATGAAGCGGTCGCAGCGGATGGCAATACACCTCCTGCTTTTTTGATTGCATCAATTAGACGGTCACCTTCTACCATTTCATACACTCCAGGATTTTTTACTTGCCCTTTAATATCAATGACTATCTTTTCATCGACACCTGATACGTCTTCCTGTTCTGTTGACTCGATTGTTTCTTGTGTGAAATGTTCAAACGTCTGTTCTTCTTTCGGAGAAGTAAAAATAAAAGCAATAAATAATAATATAATAACGATTCCGACAACACTATACGACTTCCAATAGGCGAAAACGTGTTCTTTTATCGCATCCACTTTCTACAGCTCCTCACTCTTTTTATTTCACTATTGACGAATTTGTTTTTATTGTCAATATTCCTTTTTTATTGTTAGAAAGCGAAAAGAAACGACTTTTTTAAAATCGTTTCTTCTTTTTGAAATTTCAGCGATAAACGAACGAGTTATTTTATTTCGTTACACAAATAAAATAACGTTCATTTTCTTCTGTATAAACGTCTCCTACATCTCCTTCAACATACGTAATCGACCAATCGTATTGTTGTAATGCAGTCGTAAAGTACGTTAATGGATAAATCGTCTGTTCATGTGTTTCTTCCGTTCGGTCATAAGTACCGTCTTCTCGTTTCGTATAAAACAAAAGAGAAGAACGTATGCCATACTCACCGATCGCTTCTGTTGTCCAAATATAAGAACTCATCTCATCATCATAAACGAAGGGACTTTCATATAGAAAGATATCATATTTTTCTTCTGAATGAATATCGAATAAAAAGACGCCACCTTTTTTTAAACTATGCGCGACACGAGCAAATGTCGTTTCAATTTGTTCAAATGTCGAGGCGTAATTTAAAACATCTAATGTTGAAACGACAGCGTCAAATTGCTCTTGTTCTTCTATTTCTTCCATTGAACGTACATACCACGTTCCTTCTGGTACATTTCGACGCGCTGTTTCAATCATAGACGACGACAAGTCATACCCTGTGACGTGCGCACCTTTTGCAATGAGCATCGCACCTAATCGACCGGTTCCACAACCGATATCTAAAATGGCACGTCCTTCTAACGACCCGAGCATTTGCTCGATTCGTTCGACATACGACGTATAGATTTTTTCTTCCATTAATTTATCATATAAAGGAGCAAGTGCTGAATAAGCGCTCATTATGCTTCTCCTACAATTATTTCGGGTGCATCTTTCCACAATTTCTCTAAATGATAACGTTGGCGTTCTTCTTCTTGGAAAATGTGAACGACGACATCTCCTAAATCGAGTAAAATCCAACGTCCATCTTGAAAACCTTCCATTTGACCGACGTCAATTCCTTCTTTATGTGCTTTTTCAGATACATTGCGTGCGATTGCTTGCGTTTGACGAGTCGTTGTCGCATGTGTAATCACCATGTAATCTGTCATAAGGGATACGTTTTTCATATTAAGTACGACAATTTCTTTTCCGTGTTTTTCATCAATTGCATCGTAAGCTAATTGTAATTTTGACATGTTCATCCTTCTTTCATCATATGTTCATTGTAACAAGCGAGCGAATCGGGATAAACCGCTGCTCGTTTTTCGATTAAAAATGCGATTGTATGGCGTATACTTGACGCCATCGCATCATCTAATGGCGCTGTCTCAGCGAGCTGACGTAACGTTTCAACACCTGGGAAGACGCGCCCTTTTTCTACAAGGTCTGCGATATATACAATTTTTTCTAACGATGTCATCTCTGCTCTTCCAGTTGTATGATAACGAATCGCATTTAAAATTCCTTCATCTTCTATCCCGAACGTTTCGCGTGCGATAACAGCCCCAGCAGGAGCGTGCCACAATTCGTGATGGTAATGTAATACTCCTTCGTCTTCACCGTGTTCGAGAATCAATGCTTTCATTTCTTCTTTGTCCATAAACTTCGCAACATCATGTAAATAAGCAGCAAGTTCTGCACGTTGACGAGAGACACCGTGTCGATCAGCTAATTGCCCTGCCATCTCGACGACGCGCTCAACGTGCGCAAATCGTTTTTCTGGTAATCGTTTCGCTACTTTTTTCGCTACTTTATCGATTTTCATATAGATGTTCCTCCTCGATATAACGATAAACCGTTTCTGGTACCCATTGTAACACCGGTTTTCCTTCTCGAATATATTGACGAATTACTGAAGAAGCGACATCCATCGGCTCTGCTTCAACATATTCAATCGGCTCGTTCGTTTGACTATTTGTTCCCGGTCGATAAACACCAACAAACCGAACCATTTTCATTAATTCATCAATTTTATACCACGTCGATAAACTGTCGATCATATCTCCACCAATAATAAAATAAAAATCAACATCGGGTTCTCGTTCCGTCAATAAACGCATCGTATCATATGTGTAAGATGTACCCCCGCGTTCAATTTCAAATGAAAACGGATGGAAGTTTTCGTAAGGTTGTACAGCTCGACGCACCATTTCAAATCGGTTTTCGTTCGTTACAGACTCGTCTTTTTGTTTATGTGGCGGTGTCGCAGCAGGCATAAAGCGGACTTCATCAAGCTGTAACGCTTCGTATACTGCTTGAGCGATATGCAAATGGCCGTAATGAGGAGGATTAAATGTCCCTCCTAATATGCCGATTTTACGACGGGAGAACAATCTCTGGATCCTTCTCTTTTTCTTTATAGAGGACGAAAATATTTCCAATGCTTTGAACGACTGCAATATCGGCTGCTTCAAATTTCGGTACCATTTCCTCTTTTTCTTCATAACAATTTTGAAGTACGTTCACTTTTATTAATTCACGTACACCGATCGTTTCTAAAATTTGTTTCATCGCTGCTTCCGTTAATCCTTCTTTTCCAATTTGAGCTACTGGGTTTAAATGATGTGCTTTACTTCTTAAAAATCGTTTTTGTTTTCCTGTAAGCATTTGCTTACCTCCTTATGATTCTATCGTTTCAATAATCGTTCCACATTCGGGTAACGCCCCGTCCAATGTGAAAAAGCGATTGCGCCTTGATGAATAAACATACTCAATCCGTTCATCGTACTCGCGCCTTTTAAACGTGCTTGACGTAAAAACTCTGTCTCTTTAGGGGTGTAAATAATATCCGTTACGATCGTTTCTTTTCGTAAGGATTGAAGAGATAAAGGACTTCCTTCTATACTATGTGTCATGCCGACGGATGTCGTTTGAATTAATAAATCATACATATCAAGCGTCTCTTCTGCTTCTTTGATCGACAATGCTTGTCCTTGACATTGACTTGCCAATTGTTCGGCACGCTCAAGTGTGCGATTTGTAACCGTCATATGAACATACCCTTTACTTTCCAAAGCGAAAGCAATTCCTTTTGCTGCACCACCTGCGCCGATAATTAAAATTTTCGCTGTTCGCTTCAATTGTGGAAATCGTTCCTCAAGTGAACGAACATACCCGAGACCATCTGTATTATAACCGATTAATGTACCATCTTTTGCTCGGACGACTGTATTGACCGCTTGCATCTTTTCAGCAAGTGGATCTAACTTATCTAAGTAAGGGATAATCGTTTCTTTATGCGGTACTGTCACATTCCAGCCGCTACAACCGAGTACGCGTAAACTATCCACTGCTCGTTCGAGTTGGTCTGGCATGACATGTATCGGAATATAAGAAGCGTCTATTTTTTCTTCTTGAAACCAACTTGTATGCATTTCCGGCGAACGTGAATGTGCAATCGGATCTCCTATTACCGCATACCAACGTTTCATATTCAATCCTCCTTATAAAAATGATGGGCGAACGAGTACGTCGACACCTTTTGGTGCATACAGTGCTATTCGAACATTTTGTTGGTGAACTGTAATCCAACCAAGACCTGAAATAACGACATCTGTCTTCGGTTCATCAATTGTAAATTCATGACGAACGAGTGGTGCAAGTGTAGATGTTGATTTCGGTAAAGGGGGTGTTAAAATATCGCCTACGCGAGTATTCATCAACTCTTCTGCTTTTTCTGTTTTCGTTCGATGAATTTGAATATCACGTGAAACGAACGTCGTAAAGGACGTTTTATCACCGTATATAAAATCAAAGCGAGCAAGCCCGCCGAGTAATAAAGACTGTTCTGCATTCAGTTGATATGTTTTCGGTTTCACTTCTCGCTGTGGTAACGTCGCTTTCAAATCACGTTCATCTAATTGATGAATGATTTGGTGTGCGTTGATAATTCCAGGCGTATCAATCATCGCATGTCCGTCGTCTAACGGAATTTCTACGAGACCGAGTGTCGTTCCCGGGAAATAAGATGTCGTAATCATTTCTCGAAGACCTGTCGTCTGTTCAATAATTTTATTAATAAACGTTGATTTTCCAACGTTCGTACTTCCAACGACGTAAACGTCTTTCCCTTCTCGGTATTGATCAATCTTTGCCATCGTTTCTTCAACACCTTCACCTGTCGCTGCTGAAATGAGTGAAGCATCGATTGATTTTAATCCTAAATCACTCGCTTCTTTTTGTAGCCAATGACGCAACCGCCCACGATTCGTAGACTTCGGTAAAATATCTACTTTGTTACCGACTAAGAAAATTTTGTTATGACCGACAAATCGGTTTAAACCACGTACCCAACTACCGTTAAAGTCAAATAAATCAACGAGTAATACAACGAGACCTCGTTGTGAACTAATATGATGTAACATATTTAAAAAATCATCATCTGTTAACGATGATGGCATAATTTCATTGTAGTGGCGAAGACGGAAACAACGTTGACAAACGACATCTCCTTCGTTTTTTTCTAATGCAGATGCTGGAACAAAACCTTCTTTCTTTTTATCTTCGGTTTGTACGACACTTCCGCATCCGATACATTTTAACTGTTCTTCCATACAGTGCCCTCCTTTTGTACGCGTAAGCCACGCGCGACTAATTTTTTCATAATTTTACTTTCAATAAAACGGTTCAACGCTGTCGCTTTTGCATCCGTTTGGACGACAGGTAAAACGAGAATCGTTGCAATTTTTGCACGGTTCCCTCCTAAAATATCAGTCATTAGTTGATCTCCAATCGCAACAATTTGCTCTTTCGGACGATTCAACATTTGGAACGCACGACGATATCCGCTTTTCAATGGTTTATTTGCTCTAGCAACATACCGTAAGCCGAGGGGTTCAGCGAACGTTTTCACACGTTGTTCGCTATTGTTTGAAATGACGATTACATCAATTCCTGCATCTTCTAGCGAACGAATCCATTGAACGACAGCATCTGTTGCATGTGCGCGGTTCCATTCGATCAATGTATTATCTAAATCTGTAATGACCGCTGTAAACCCTTTTTGTACTATTGCTTCAGGCGTTACTTGATCAATCGAGGCGATATAAGCACTCGGTGTAAAAAGACGTTCGATCATCTCTTTGCACTCCATTTCTTTCACGATAAAAAGAAGCGTTTGGCGAGTAGAAGTGAAAACCTCTATCGGAAACGCTTCTTTTATCTATTGACGTGTTTTTTCATATCTTTCTTCCGATATTTCTAGTTTAACACGAAAAGATTAAATTTTCGACAATACATTCCGAACGATTGCAATCGAATGTGCTGCAGCTAGTGGTAAAAATTCATCAAAGCTCATCGAGGACTCTTTTCCTGCAATATCTGACAATGCTCGGATGACGACAAATGGTACGTCAAATTGGTGACATACTTGCGCTACTGCTGCGGCTTCCATTTCAAATGCGACCATTTCGTCAAACGTTGCTAATGCCTGGCGAACGCGATCGATATCACTCATAAATACATCTCCTGAAGCGATTAAACCGTAAGCGTATGGATATTTTCCAATCTGCTCCACTGCTTCTTTTGCTAACGTTTTTAAACGTTCGTCTGCAACGTATGTTTTCGGCATTTGTGGTACTTGTCCTGGAACGTAACCGAAGACAGTAGCATCTACATCGTGGTGTGTCACTTCATCTGAAATGACGACCGTTCCGACTGTCATCGCATCATCTGCTCCTCCTGCAGAACCGATATTAATGACTTCTGTAATCTCATAATGAGAAAGTAAAAGTGTTGTAGATAAAGCAGCATTTACTTTTCCGATACCACTTTTTACAAGTACGACCTCTTTACCGTCTAGCTGTCCTTCAATCAATTCGCAATGTGCAATTTCTTTCGTCGATGGATTTTGTAATAAAGTTCGTAATTCTTCTACTTCTTCCTCCATCGCACCGATAATTCCGATTGCCATAAGTCACTCTCCTTATTCAATATTTTCAATAACGACGTGCATTTCTCCACCTGGTGTATCGATCGTGACTTTATCTCCTGTTTTATGACCAAGTAACGCTTTAGCGATCGGTGAGTCGTTTGAAATTAGTCCTTCAAGTGGATCTGCTTCAGCTGACCCTACGATTGTATACGTCTCTTCTTCTTCATCTGGTAGCTCACGGAAAGTAACTGTTTTTCCGAGTCCGACTTCATCTTTGTTTAACTCATCTTCTGTAATAATTTCAGCGTTACGAATCATTGACTCTAATGATGAAATTTTACCTTCGACGAA
>JASLJC010000133.1 GCA_030152585.1 Savagea sp.
GCTGACCGGAGTGTCCCTACTTCTGTTGTAGCCTCAATTTATTTTATGAAATTATCGTCCAAATTCGCGAATTGGAATTGTTAAAAATCGTACCACGTTTAAAATGATTGTCAACCCTTTTCATTCATTTTCTTTCATAGAATGAAGCATTTCATAATGGACAACCGTTGGTATATCAAACTTTCGTTCACGATCTGAAAATCTTACATAAATTGTTGTATCGAACAAATTCGTCACTTTCCCTCGTCCAAACACACGGTGCGAAACGTCCATCCCGACATAAAATGAATGAGTAGACGACGATATTGGCTCTTCTGTTTTTGTATACTTTCTCTTTTTCTTCGTCGTAAGAGTAGCTCGTGTCATTTTTTGACGCTCTTCTTCAGACAATTGATCGTATCGAACTTCATCAACAAATCGAGAAGGCGATGATTTTTTGCCATTTATTTCTTCGACAGATAACAACTCAAGTCGACGTTTCGCTCGTGTCATCCCGACGTAAAAAAGACGTCTCGCTTCTTCTAACCATTCAATCGATGCTTCATCTTCTTCCGTTGGCAATATACCTTGTTGTAAATCAATCATAAATACACGTTCCCACTCTAATCCTTTTGCAGAATGAATCGTCGACAATGTAACGACATCATCGCGTCTTGGCTCTTTTGATTCTTGCATGACTTGTTTTAAATTATCGAGCGTTTCAAAAAATGCATCAATCGTAGGAGTGCTCGAAGCAATCGATGATAATGTTTGTAACATTTCAAGTAAATAGTCAATTCGGTGACCGAACTTTTCAGCTCTTTTCGTAATCGCTTTTTCATATTGAAATTCATTTCGAATATACTCAATAATCGTCGAAGGCGTTTCTTGCTCTAACGTTTCATACGTTTCTTTTATCGTTTGTAACGATTCTTTTTGTTGGGTACGCAATGACGGATTCGCTGCAATGAAGCGATCAAATATGTTCGTTTCATCTCCTTCATATTGTTCTAATGCTGTTAACATTTTCCTTGACAAATACAATTCTAATTTAAAACAAATTTGACGAAACGCTGCAATATCATCACGTTGTTGAACGAGTTTCATAAAACTTACAATATCTCGGACGAGCCAATGGGAGAAAAATAAATAATCTCCTTCTTTCATATAAAAAGGAATTCCTCGCCGATGTAATTCATTTGCATACAGTGTTGAAGAAGCATTGTTTCGAAACAAAACAGCTGTTTCTCCTAAATCATGCTCTTCTTTCAATTCATCCGCTACGTATTGTAACTGCGTAAGTGAATCTGAAAATGTTTGCAGATGGATCGAGCTTTTTTCGTCTGTTGCGGGCTTCATTTCTTTTTCATAACGGTTTTGATTACGCTTAATCAGTTGATTTGCTGCTTCAATAATTTCTGAACCGCTCCGATAGTTTGTCGTCAAATAATAAACAGCGCTTTCGGGATAACGTTGTTCAAATTGTAATAAATATTCTGGACTCGCACCACGCCACGTATAAATCGATTGATCATCATCTGCTACGACGAATAAATTACGATGAATAGAGGCAAGCCACTCGATTAATTTATGTTGAACGAGCGATGTATCTTGACTTTCATCTGTTAAAATATGATCATATTGACTGGCATATTCCATACGTAACGCTGGATCTGTTCGTAACGCCCATTCTGCAATCGTTAACATATCATCAAAATCGATATAAATATGACCTCGGTCTCTTCTTTTCCATCGTTCGTATAATTGTCCCATTTTTCCTGCATCGCGAAATGGCTCATATTGAGGCCACTTCGTACGCTCGATCATTTTATTTTTCATTTCACTAATGAAGGTTGCTAACGTTTGCAATCGATCATCTGGTCCATATTGACCCGTTACATGCTCATAAACTTCGTGCAAAATTTGTTGTTTCGACCAATCATTTTTTTGCCCTTCAATGAACGTAAAACGAATACCTTTTCGTCGCATACCAACTCTTGCAATTTGAAATGCTAGTCGATGAATCGTCGAAAATGGAGGAACATTCTCTTTTCCAAAAAAAGAAACGTAACGCGATTGTAATTCCAATGCTGCTTGCTTACTAAATGTAATCGCCAAAATCCGATTCGGCTCCACTCCTCTTTCGATCAACGTACGAATTCGCATGATGAGCGTCGTCGTTTTTCCTGATCCCGGACAGGCTAAAACGAGTGCTGGACCGTAAGCATGTGCCATCACTTCTTTTTGAGCTTCGTTAAAAGACATTTTATACTGTTGTTCTATCGTTTTTATCCATGTCTCCACATCGTTCGTTCCTTTCTTGCTATCGCATTATATTATAACGTTCACATTTGAAATTACAATGTGAGTGTCTATACTTTCGTTTTCTTTTTATTTCCGTTACAATGAAAGTACCATTTCTATTCATTATTTAGAGGAGGATTCATAATGGTTAAAAAGTTTTTTGCATCATTCATCGCCGTTGCACTACTTTTCTCATTCACACCTATTTTAGATATTGTGATGAAAGAAGATTCAACTGTAGAAGCAAAGCGTATGAAATCAGGTAAAGGCGGATTTAAATCCCCTACAACTACACCAAAAAAATCACCAAATCAATCGAATTTCCAAAATACGAAAAAAGAGCAAAAACCGAACCAAAACAATAAACCTGCTGCAAGCCAGAAAAAAGGTGGCATGATGGGTGGTTTAATGGGCGGACTTCTTTTCGGTGGTCTTGCCGGTCTTTTATTCGGTAGTATGTTTGCAAATATGGGCGCAATGGGAGCTGTATTCGGTTTCTTAATTAATATGCTCGCAATTTTTGCAGTCATTATGCTCGTACGTTATTTATTCAAAAAGTTTATCGCTTACAAAGTAGAACAAGAACGTAACCGTCCATAAGGAGGCTAACGAATGATTCTCGATCAACAAGATTTAATTAACGCCGCTTGTTTATTCGGTGCACGTGAGTTTAACGTCGCACCCGAACAAATCGAAGCAGAAATTTTTTATGACGATGAATGGGATATGCCATTTGGTGCTGAAATTTCATACGATGGACGCGAACTCGAATTAACGATGCCTAAGCTCATCGCAGCGATTCGGATGTTCCTCGATGAATTTACAGACGTCGACCCGATGGCAGCGAGTATCGATATCCAAATGGATGATCAACAAACATTTTTCGCTGAAATCGAAGAATAAAAAAACACCTCTACTTCACGTGAACATTTCATGCGCGAAGTAGAGGTTTTTTTTCATCTTGAACACTCTCTATTTACAAAAGTCTTTTAAATCATTTATCTTTTTTAGGAGGGATTTTTTTGCTTCATTTATACATTGACGGGGCAAGTGCGGGCAATCCTGGCCCAAGTGGTGTCGGTCTTTTTATAAAAAAGGGCAAGATGCGACGCCATATCGCTATCCCAATCGAACCGACAAACAATCATACAGCAGAATTTATAGCACTTGCTTACGGTATTCAAGAAATACAATCTTTTCAACCTTCTATTCTTTTTATTTATTCAGATTCAAAAGCAGTCGTAGAAGGTGTAGAAAAACGGTACGCTAAAAATAAAGTACACGCTGATATTTTACACGATGTTTTTTCTTTCCTCGATACGATCGATCACTTTTTCATCCAATGGATTCCGACAAAAGAAAATCGAGCAGCCGACCAACTTGCAAAAGAAGCCATTCATTTAACTGAAAAACAAGTAAGATAAATTTGTTCTTTTATGCTCACAAATCCGTACGGATTTGCAGACGCGAGCGGGATTGCGAGCTCTTCCAATGTCCCGCCTCACGTCTTTCACAATTGCATGAAAGCCCCAACAAATATTATAGAACCAATATGTCGCTTCAATTAAAAAGACACTTGAAATTTTAATCATTCAAGTGTCTTTTCTTATTTAGAGACTGTTTTGTCTCAGCCTCATCTTTTCACTATCATCATTTACTCTACGTCATGCTTTGTAAAAGATCACTTCTTGTGCTTGTTCATCGTATAACACCCATTCGCGCCCATCTACGACTGAACCAACATTTATGAGCCACTCCCCTTCTGATACATCTAGGGGACGTTCAAATATTATTTTTATAGGTCCACCATCTCGAAATGCTTGTGATGTATGACTATGTCCAAAGAAAGTTAAGCGAGCAAGCGGACTTGCCTTTTGTAAGCCCCACGGCTCTCCGCCCCATGTCCATTGGTGGCTATGAATAACCGCTGCGTCTTTTGTTAATTGAATTGTTTCAGGTAATGCTTCTAACGACTGGCGCATGTCTCCTCCATCTTTTGACGTTTGTAAAATTCGTTCTTCTTGATTTCCATAAACAGAAGGAAACGTTAAAAGTTGTTCAAAAGAAGAAC
>JASLJC010000141.1 GCA_030152585.1 Savagea sp.
CTCGTACCAAACAGAGCAACAGAAAAACTTAATAAAAGTGTATGGCATGCTCCATTTCGTAATTGTTCAAAAATATCACCGCCTAAATCGTCGGTTCCGAACCAATGCATCGCATGAGGAGGAGTAAGAATAGCGTCGGATTCAAAAGCGGTATCTTCTATAGGAAAAAGTACCGTTGAGCCTGCTAATATTATGAAAAATAATAGAAAAAAGAAGTGAATATTCGCATGTTATCGTCTCCTTAATCGTGGGTCGAATAAGTGTTGAAGTAAATCGCCTAAACTATTCATTCCGACGATAAATAAAGCACTAAAAAATAAAATGTTTTGTAAAACGATATAATCTCGCGTTAATATAGCTTCTTGTAACAAACGGCCAATCCCCGGATAATCAAAAATAACTTCGACAATTAATGTAGCACCGAATAAAGCACTAGCATTTAAACAAAGTTGAACGAGTAAAGTAGGTAAGCTGTATCGAAGACGCTGAACGAATAAAAGTGCGGTTTGAGGAACCGTTTGTAATGTATGCCAATCGAGAAAAGCGGCATATTTACTTTCTAAAAAAGAAGAACGTGCTAAAAAATAAAAGTGCGGCATTTGAATCAAACATAATGTCGTAATGGGACCGACACTATGCCATAAAATATCTCCAACAGTCGTCTCAAGAAATGGTGTTTTACCGCCTGATAAAGGTAATACGTTCAGATAGATAGAACATGTAATCAATAAGAATAATCCAATAAGAAAAGCCGGTAATTCTCGAAGAATTATGAAAAAAGAATAGAAAAAAGTATCAATTCGAGGTGATGTTGTACTCCAAGCTCCGAGTAACGTCCCAGCAATAAAACTGAAAAAAAGAGCACTCGTAAAGATGTAAAAGGTCCACGGTAAATGATCGATTAAAAGTTGTTGTACAGGAACATCCCACGTCATACTTCTACCGAGTTGACCTGTACTTAAATTTGTTACAAATGTAAACAATTGTTCGAATACCGTTCCATCTACTTGATAAAATCTACGATAACTTTCAATCTGTTCTTCTGTATACATTGTCGTACTTGACATACCTGATTCATCAAATAATAAAAAAGGGTCCCCCGGCATGAGCCGAGGGAGTGAAAAATGAACAAGGAGTAAGAAAAGTACAATCAAAAAATATTTGAAAACTTTCATATCTCTTCATGTGCGACGTATGATAATTTATTATGATCAATTTTCCCATGATCGTATCGCACAAACCACTGATCATAATGTTTAGGGTCATAAACGAAGCGGTCATATGCGCTATGTAATAACAACACCGGCACATCTTCTGCAATAATTGCTTGCGCTTCATGTAGCCATTTCATCCGTTTTGTGACATCACTTTCTACTGCTTGCCGTTTTAAAAGAGATTGCAATGTAGGATTGTCATATCCTCGAATGAGAGTATGTTCTGGATTCGGCTTAGCTGCGTAAAGTCGATTCATATAAATCGGATCGCCACTGACTCCTCCCATGTTAAACAACAACATCTCATAATCTCCCAATTGATATTTTTCGTTTAAAACATTCGTATCAACGGTTTGAATGGTTAAGGTGACGCCAACTGCTTGAAGTTGCCGTTGTAACAATTGTGCAATTTTAGCCTCTTTCGGACGATTTCCAATCGTTAATGTAAAGGACAATGTTTGACCATCTAAAAGTGATTTTGCTTTATCAAGATTATACGGATCGGTTGGAATGTTGTCGTTGTACCAAGGACTATGAATAGGAACAAATCCTTGCCCACTTAATTCTCCTGAACCGCGTTCGATTTTATCAATAATAGCTTGTCGATCAATAGCAGCAGAAAGCGCTTGACGTATTTTTTTATCTTTTAAAACAGGCGAATGTTCCATGTTCAACATAATCCGCATTACGTGATAAGAAGCTAATTCTTTCGTTGCATATTGTTCATCTTCTTTCAGTTGTTGAAACATATCGGCTGTCGTATTAATCAAATCAATCGTTCCTTCTCGAAAAGCGAGAATTTCATCGCTAACCGGAATCCACTGGAGTGATTGTACTTCAACTTCTTTCGGGTATCGTTCATACGCTACGAGACGATATGTACCGTGCGCAGGTTCATATGTATCGACGACGAAAGGTCCTGAGCCGACCGTAACTCCTTCACCATTAAATGTGTAAGGATCTTCAACATTTTCCCATATATGTTTTGGAATAATTCGACTAAAACCAACGGCATTCAAATGATTTACTTGAGGACTTGAAAAATAAATCGTGACAGTATGAGAGTCGACGACTTCTGTTTTCTCAACAGCGTACCCAGCATCAGTCGCTAATAAATTCATGACTGGCGGGTGCTGTCGGTAATAATCGAATGTAAATGCAACATCTTCTGCAGTGACGGGTTTTCCGTCGTGCCATGTCATATCTTCTCGCAATGTAAAAGTAATAACTCGGTGATTTTCTTTAATTTCATAAGAAGTAGCAAGCCAAGGAATTAATCCTTCTTCTCCTTTTTCGAGTAAAGAATCATATACCATTTGAGTCCGACTCGTACCCGCACCTTTCATCTGATGACGAAATGGGTTCAAAATACCAGCATCACCTGTACTTGCAAAACGGATGATCGGTTTGTCATCCGAAAGTTGTTCTTCTGTTAGTGAACTCGTTTGTTGACAACCGACAAGAACAATAGAAAACAATACGAGTGTTAAAAAAGTCCAGATGTTTCGTGTCATAATGTTAACCTCTTTTCTTTATTTAATAATGATAATCACTATCAATTAAAAACAATACACAGTTCTTGTGAAATAGATGTGAATAAAACAAACTTTTCAGAAACTTCATTTTTTAAAACAGTATAGTCGTGACGGAAAACTCGTTCTATCGTAAAATAAAGAAAAGGAAGTGATAATATGTATACGATGGCGCAATTTCAAGCGATGCAACGTCAGAAAAAAAGACCAATTTTATATTTTTGGGGTGAAAATCCAACTGCGCAAAACCCTATTACGAAAGATTGTTTAAGTCAATGGTATCCAGCTTCATTTGAGGAAGACGGCATCTATTATGCAACGAGTGAGCATTATATGATGGCGCAAAAAGCGATGTTATTTCAAGATGATGAAAAAGTTTATGAAATTTTAAATGCAATACACCCGTCTGAAGCAAAAAAGCTTGGTCGACAAGTACGTCATTTCAGTCGAAACGTATGGGACCAACATAAAACAGATATCGTAACGAGAGGGAATGTTTTGAAGTTTCAACAAAATGAATCATTACGTCAATTTTTATACGAAACAAAAGGGAAGTGGCTAATTGAAGCGAGTCCAGTCGATAATATTTGGGGGATCGGTCGCGGAGAAGAAGATCCTCTTCTTGAACAGTTTGAAACGTGGTCAGGTCAAAATTTACTTGGATTTTCGATAATGGAAGCTCGAGAACGACTATTTGAAGAAACGATGTTTTCATAAATCCAAGTGAAGGTGAACACAAGCCTCACGTTTTGCATACGTGCGCAAAGGAGTGAGAAACTTTAATATCTATTATAAAATGAAAAAAGCTACGTCATGAAAAGACGTAGCTTTTTGTATTGCTAGCATATTATTGGAGTGAAAATAAATACTGCTGTCCATCAGCTGTTAGACATCCATGTTCTACCGTATAAGGAATGTTATCGATAAAATCGATCTGGTCAACATAACATTCTTTTACGAGGTAAGCTAATTGGGCATAAACTTCATAAATCGTCACATTTTCCTCTTGCGACAAATCGACAAGAAACGTATCGAAAGCTGGACGATCCGTACGTTCAAAATACGTAAGAAGACGGTGACGTATCGTATGAATTTTCATCGAGTCACCTCCTCTACGTTATAGTATACAAATAAATTGCACATTATAATGTGAAAGCTTTGTGTACTTTTTAAGGGTCGACTAGGAATAAAGAAGGGGTATATGGTATGAAATGTTAAAATGAATAGAAAAATAGTAAAGTTTTCAGTATAATAAAAGAAAAGAATAAAATTCGAAAGGGATGAGGCATGTGAAAGTATGGATGAATGGATCGTTTTCTTTAAAAACATATGAGAAAAAAATGCAAAGTATAGGCGAACCATTGACAGAATGGGATAAGACAGGCTTACTTACATACAGTTTTATGCTACATTCATTAGGAATGCACCATGAATTATACCAATCGAGTATGGAACTCGATTCAACACGTCGTATGCAAAGTATTGTAGGGGCGTATCAAATTCATGACTACTTTTTACCACCTGAAAAAAGGGAGTTGGCGAACTTTGCAGAATTAATTGTAGCAAGCCAGACAGGGCAATTATTCGATCTCGGAACACCGCTATACGATAAATACCGTGCCATTCCTTCGATATGGGTCGACCAATTAGAGCGAGATGAAACGTATTATGAAAAAATGAAAAGTGCTGCAGATCGTTTACAGCCAGAAGCATTGAAGACATTTACAGAAAATGAAAAACAGTATATCGGAACGATGCTTACACGCATCGGTTCTTCGACGTTGTACGAAATGCAGCGTCGAATGAGTGGCGGACGTATTGTGAAAACGTTAAGAATGGCAGAAGTCGAAAGAAGAGACGATACGCCTTATATTGAAGGAGCTCACATAGACCGAGAGAAGTGGAGAAGTATCGGACGTGATAGTGTAGGAGCGATTGAATCGCTAGAAGTGGGAGGGTATGAATATGAACGTGAACAAATCGCATGGTCATGGGCTTTGCATGAAGCTGTTGAAAAAGAAAAGGAGTCGATTTGGATCATCGCTCGAGATGAAGAAGATGCAGATGCTTTCGTCACATTAAAAAAAGATCGATTAGGGGAAGAAAGTATCGCACGTTGGCAAGATGCAACGACAGAGCGAATTATCGTTTGTACACCGATAGAGTTTGGTGATACGTTGTATAATGAAGAAGTCGCGAAGCATCGATTATTTTATCGTTTACGCCGAAGTGTTATTTATTTTCAATTGTACGATACTATTCCCGTCGCTTTATGGGTGAAGCTCGCTCGTCGTATTGAACAACTCCGTCTTCACTGGGAAACGTCAATCGTATCTACACGTGTAGGTGCTACGTCGTATTATGATTATGACCGTATCCGTCATTTCGGTTTACATCATGTGCCAGCTCAAATTGAAAGCGAAACGGATAGTCAAGGTGTACGAGCAACAGTTGCTCAAATGACGTACGAAACGCTCGTTGAGCAAGTAGCAGAACAGACAGTGATCGTTGCGGCAACACGTGAACAAGGTGGCTATATTGTCGATACGTTTTGGGAAAAAGAACGTGAGGTGTTATGGATAGATCCACAAGATTCATTAGATGTAAAAGAAGAGAAACTTGCTACGTACGATGGAACGATTCCGATTGTTACAACAGAACGATTACC
>JASLJC010000074.1 GCA_030152585.1 Savagea sp.
ACTTCCCAAGCAAGTTTTTCCCGGGAACTTGCTTGGGTGATTTTCAGAGCTCGCAATTCCGCTGGCGTCCGCAAATCCGTACGGAATTGTGTGCATAAAAAAACGCACGTCTCCTTTGAAAGAAAAAGAATTGCTGCGTTACTTATCTTATTCAGAAGAGTTAACAGAAGCTTATCAGTTAAAAGAGTCTTTTGTGCAGTGGTTCGATCAATCGAAGGAGTCAGAAGATATTTCAGAGGTAAAAAAAGGTCTGATTGATTGGTATGAAGAAGTGTTAGCATCTAATTGTGAGCCAATGAAGCGTACAGTCATGACATTTAAAGAAAAGCAAACTGAGATTTTAAATAGCTTTGTCTATGGCTATACAAACGGTTTTGTAGAGGGATTAAACAACAAAACGAGGGAAGCAAAAGAGCAGCCTACGGCTTTCGTTCTTTTGATCACTTCCGAGCAAAGATTTTATTGAGTCATAAGTATAAAAATATAGGTTCTCATTTAGGGTGACGGATTCGTCACCCCAACACTTGAAAAAGAACCAAAAGAACCAAAAAAATTAAAAAAGACACTTGAATGTTTATTTCATTCAAGTGTCTTTCGTTATTTAGAGACGATTTTATCGTAGCCTCTATACTTTTTCATTTATTAATCTAAAATCATATCAGCTGGAATGTTGAATAAATCGATACCCCATACTGCTGGGAGTAAGAAGTAAATCGCGATTGTAATAATAAAGATCATCGCTAAGTTAATCCAAAATCCTGCTTTTACCATGTCATTAATTTTCAGTACACCTGAACCGAAGACGATTGCGTTCGGTGGTGTTGCTACTGGAAGCATGAAAGCAGATGACGCTGCAACTCCTGCTGTAATCATTAATGCATATGGGTGAACTTCAAGTGCAACTGCAAGTGCTGCCATAATTGGGAACATCATTGTCGCTGTCGCTGTGTTTGACGTTACTTCTGTTAAGAAGAGAACGAGTGTCGCAACGATTGCGATAACGAAAATTAAGTTGACGTCTTGTAAGATCGTTAACTGCTCTCCAATCCATTGTGCAAGTCCTGATTCTTTGAATCCTGCTGCAATCGCAAGACCTCCCCCGAAGAGAAGTAAAATACCCCAAGGAATGTTTTTCGCATCGTTCCAGCTTAATAAGCTACCTTCACGTGCTTGACGACTCGGTAAAATGAAGAGCATTACAGCTGCTGTAATCGCAATAATCGTATCGTCTACGTAGTTTTGTACGAAATCGATCGGTAAAAACGTACGTGTAATCCAGAAAAAGGCTGCGAATGAGAAGACGAATAAAACGAGCTTCTCTTCAAATGACATTTTTCCGAGTGCATCGCGTTCGTCTGCAATGACACCACGTCCACCTGGTAATTCTTTTAACTGCATTGGGAATGCTACTTTTACTAAGTAGAACCATACCCCAATCATAATAATGACAGAAAGTGGTACCCCGAATAACATCCATTTAGCAAATGAAATGTCAATTCCGTACATTTCTTCTACGATACCCGCGAAAATCGTGTTCGGCGGTGTACCGATTAACGTTCCGAGTCCCCCGATAGAAGCAGAATACCCGATCCCGAGCATAATTCCTTTACCGAAGTTCGTCTCTGCTGCTTCTTCTTGAATCGCTTCGTTAACGTGTGCAATAACGGCTAAACCGATTGGCATCATCATCATCGCTGTCGCTGTGTTTGAAATCCACATCGATAAGAAACCTGTTGCGACCATGAATCCTAAAATGAGTCGTTGTGTACTCGTACCGACGAGTAAAATAATGTTTAACGCAATACGACGGTGTAAATTCCACTTTTCCATCGCTACTGCAATAATAAATCCACCTAAGAATAAGAAAATCGTGTTCCCTGCATAGTGTGACGCTACGCCACCTTCAACCGCCCCTGTTAATGGGAATAAAATAATCGGTAAAAGGGCTGTCGCTGGAATTGGAATCGCTTCCGTAATCCACCACGTTGCAACCCATAATGTACTTGCAAGTACACCGATTGCTGCATCTGACATTCCTGCTGGTGAAACGAATAATAACGTTAATGCAAATAATAAAGGTCCTAAAATTAATCCAATGTTTTGTGTACGTGTACGGCCTTTCGGTGGCTCGTCACCGGCTCCTGGCGATCCCCCACCATCGGCTTGTTTCTTCGCACGTTCTGCTGGTGATGCTGCTTTTGCAAATTCTTCTACATTATCTTTCTTTAATGTGAAGAGACGAAAGAAATTTTTCGTATCGTCGTGAGCATCCCACATCTTCCCCCATAGTGCTTGAAGACTCATATCATCCATCCTCCTAATAACGCTTTCATTATCATTTTCATCGTTGACTTACTCATTCAATTTCGAAGGTGTTCTCCGTTTTTGAATTGTAGAAACTATTATACGGCTAATTTTGTTATGTAACAAGCTATTTTTCAAAATTATTTTGAAAAACGTTCCGAAAGCGTTTTCTTTCAATATTTTTTAATTGATCGTCGACGAATCCATCGTTCTAGACAATCACTTAAGAACTCATTATAACAAGGAAGTAAACGATTTCAATATAAAAGTATTACAAAATTGTGAAAATCATTTACTAAGTTGGTAATTTTCAGAAAATTTGCGTCTCATTCTTTTTTTCGGACTGTACTATATCAGTTGAGTAAACGCTTTCATAAGGAATGTTTCTCTGCTCAAAACAATGGTATACTAATCATTCAACGATTTATTTTTAAGAGGAGGGCTTTTTTATGTTAGCAGCAAACATAGACAATATTCAACGGCACATTGAATCATTGCAACAGTTTAACGATACAGTAGGAGATGGCGTAACGCGTTTAACGTTTACCCCTTCTTATCAAGACGCTGTCGATTACATCGTCACCGAAATGGAACGTGTCGGCTTACACGTTACGTTTGATCGATTCGGTAATGTCATTGGACGATTCGAAGGGACAGAGCCTCTTCCACCTGTCGTCATAGGCTCTCATCTCGACTCCGTTCCTCACGGGGGCGCTTTTGATGGTGTAGCAGGTATCATTGCAGGCCTCGAAGTCGCACGAATGTTTCACGAACAACAGACGACAATTCGCCGTCCATTTGAAGTGATTGCATTTATCGAAGAAGAAGGAGGACGGTTCGAAGACGTTATGATTGGCTCTCGCGCTATGATGGGCGACTTGTCAGAAGAAACTTTTTTAACGATTCAAGATGCAAACGGTATAACGATAAAAGATGCTTTTCCGACGACAATTGACCGAACGACAGCACGTGGTGTTCAAACCGAGCGAGATATCGCAGCCTTTTTAGAATTACACATTGAACAAGATACGCGGTTAGAAGAAAAAAACGCCTCACTCGGCATCGTCGAATCGATTGGTGGGTTTGAACAATTTCACATTATTGTTCGCGGTGTCGCCAATCATGCGGGGACGACCCCGATGAGTGAGCGAGCAGATGCTCTCGTCGCCGCATCCAAAATGATCGGTACTTTCCCGACATTAATTAAAGACTTTGAAGAGGATGGAACGGTTTTAACAGTCGGGTCACTTAACGTTTCACCAAATGGGAAAAATGTTATTCCTGATTACGTTCATTTTACAATCGACCTACGCTCTCATACAGCGCACGCTTTACACGAAGCGACTGAACGTGTTTTACGCTTTATTGAATTACACAACACCGAACAACTACACGTAACAATCGAGCACCTTTTTTCGTTCCAACCGAAACGGTTATCTATTTCTTTACAACAACAACTTCTACGCGCAGCCGACGTACGACGTTATTCTACGTTACAATTAAAAAGTCGAGCAGGACACGATGCAATGACATTCGCAAGTTACGTTCCAACAGCGCTTTTATTCGTTCCGAGCAAAGATGGGATTAGCCATGCAAAAGAAGAATGGACTGATTTTGAAGACATCGCAAAAGGGACGAACGTTTTATACGACGTCGTTTCTGAACTTACACGTTGAATCTGATACAATGAATAAAAAGCCACTAGGGGCGCATACATTGCTGAGACGTACCCTTTGAACCTGTCGAGTTAAAACTTGCGTAGGAAAGTGGCGCAAAGAAGGTTTTTTTGCGCTATTTTCGTATAGAAAATAGCGCTTTTTATTTGCCGTAAAAAGGAGGATTTAAGATGATACAACGTGTCAGAAAACGCGCTCCACTCGTTCATTGTATTACAAATTATGTCGCCGCTCCGTTTCAAGCGAACGGATTGCTCGCACTCGGCGCAAGCCCTATCATGGCCGATGCACTCGAAGAAGTAGAAGATGTTGCACAACTAGCGAATAGTTTATCTCTGAATATCGGTACGTTGCGACCGAGTACAGTAAAAGCGATGCAACGCGCGGGGAAAGTAGCGAATCGATACAACGTACCGATCATTTTAGACCCGGTCGGGGCAGGTGCTACACCGTATCGACTCGAATGTGCCAAACAATTGTTAGATACGTTACGTATCGATGTCATTCGAGGGAATGCAGGTGAAATTGCTGCACTTTTAGACGTGAACTGGCAAGCAAAAGGAGTCGACGCAGGTGAGGGGTCGATTTCTCTTGCAACACTCGCACAACAGGCAGCAAAACGTTTTCACGTCGTCGTTGCCATTAGCGGTGAAATCGATTATGTCTCCGACGGTACGCGTGTCGTTGCAATCGAAGGGGGCCATGCGTTAATGGAACGTATTACGGGAATGGGCTGTTTGCTAAGTAGCGTCGTTGCAAGTTTCGTCGCTGTTGAACGCGATTCGTTTCAAGCGACAATCGATGCCTTACAATTGTACAAAAAAGCTGGTGAACGAGCTGCAACTTATACGACGTTTCCAGGACAATTTCAACAACACTTTTTAGATGCTTTATATTACATACAGAATGGAGAAGATATAAAATGACAACACCGATCGTAATGACCATTGCAGGAACAGATTCTGGCGGAGGAGCAGGTGTACAAGCTGACTTGAAAACATTTCAAGAACTCGGGGCTTTCGGCACTTCTACTATTACAGCGGTTACCGCACAAAATACAAACGGCGTACATGGCGTTCAAGCGATCGATCCTTCTATGATTGAAAAACAGATGCGTGCTGTATTGGACGACTTACAACCGACCGCAGCGAAAACAGGCATGTTGTTTTCAGCTGAAATTATTGAAACCGTCGCTCAAACATTACGTCATACAGACCTTCAACTCGTCATTGATCCAGTGATGATTGCAAAAGGCGGGGCATCTTTACTCCAACAAGAAGCAATCGATGCGCTCAAAACGTCACTCGTTCCTTTAGCGACAATCATTACACCGAATATTCCAGAAGCAGAAGTACTTGCAAATATGAAAATTGAAACGACAGATGATATTCACGTCGCGGCTCAACGCATTTTAGCACTCGGCGCTCAAGCAGTCATTATTAAAGGGGGCCATGCACGTAATACCGAATATGCAGAAGACTTTATTTTCATCGATGGACAAACACCGTATACGTTGCAAACACCTCGTATTCAAACGCCGCATACACACGGCACGGGATGTACCTTTTCAGCAGCAATCGCAGCAGAACTAGCAAAAGGGGCATCGATAGAAGAAGCAATTTTCATCGGGAAAGTGTTCATTCAATCGGCTATTCAAAAAGGACTCGGGATTGGAAACGAACACGGGCCAACGAACCATTGGGCGTTTCATGCAATTGGAGAAGACGTTAAACGAGACGTCGTGCGACGCGATGCGTAACGAACTGTCGCTTTATTTCATTATGGGGTCTCCGAACTGTCGCCATTTTTCTCCAGAAGAAACGTTACGACTCGCTTTAGAAGGAGGGGCTACATTCTTTCAGTTTAGAGAAAAAGGAGAAGGAGCTCTTACAGGCGAAGCGAAAAAAGAACTCGCCCTACGACTTCAAACGATTTGCCGATCGTATCGTGTACCTTTTCTCGTAAACGATGACGTCGCGCTCGCTTTAGCGATCGATGCAGACGGTGTACATATCGGGCAAGACGATGCACCTGCACATGTCGTGCGGTCACAAATCGGACCAGATAAAATACTCGGCGTTTCAGCTCGAACTGTCGATGAAGTGACACGCGCAATCAAAGATGGTGCCGATTACGTCGGAATGGGACCGATTTACGATACGACGACGAAGCTTGACGCTAAAACACCCGCAGGGACGTCGCTTATTCGGAATGTGCGCGCGGCACAACTTTCAATTCCGATTACCGGTATCGGTGGCATTCATGCACATAACTACGCACCCGTCATTGAAGCAGGAGGAGACGGTGTTTCGGTAATTTCTAGTATTGCAAGTAGCCCGACGCCACTTGAAGTAGCACAAACGATACGTCGAGGCGTCGAACAGTTGAAAAAGAACCGTTGACACACGATTTGTCATATTAAACAAAAAAACGCACAATACTCGAAAATGAGAGTATTGTGCGTTTTCGTTTCAATTCGTTTTTCGATTACGGTGTAACGTTCATTTCTGTTTCATTCGAAATGAAAAGTTCGCCTTCTTTCACTCGAATGACGATACGACTTCCTTCTTTTACTTCTTTTCGTAAAAGTAATTCTGCTAACGGATCTTCGACGTGACGTTGTAGTGCCCGACGAAGTGGACGTGCGCCGTACTCTGGGTCGTATCCTTCTTCTACTACTTTATCTTTTGCAGCGTCTGTAAATTCTAACGTAATCTGTTGTTCTGCTAAACGTTGAGTCATATCGTTTGCAAGTAACGATACGATCTCACGCAATTGTTTTTTCTCTAACGAATGGAAAACAATCATTTCATCAATACGGTTTAAAAATTCTGGACGGAATTCTTTTTTCAATGCATTTAACATGTTGTCTTTCATTTTCGCATGATCGGCTTCTTTCGTGTCATGAATATTAAATCCGACGTAACGATTTTCTTTCAATGCGTGTGCACCGACGTTTGATGTCATAATGATGACCGTATTCCGAAAATCGACTGTACGTCCTTTTGAGTCAGTGAGACGTCCATCTTCTAACACTTGTAATAAAATATTGAACGTATCCGGATGCGCTTTTTCAATTTCGTCGAGTAAGACGACAGAATATGGTTTTCGGCGCACCGCTTCCGTTAATTGTCCGCCTTCATCATGTCCGACATATCCCGGAGGTGAACCGACGAGTCGACTCGTTGCGTGTTTTTCCATAAATTCGCTCATATCGACGCGAATCATCGCATCTTCGTCGCCAAACATCGCTTCTGCTAATGCACGTGCGAGTTCTGTTTTTCCGACGCCTGTTGGTCCGAGGAAAATGAATGAACCAATCGGGCGTTTCGGGTCTTTCAATCCTGCATGAGCACGGCGAATCGCTTTCGATACCGCAACGACAGCTTCGTCTTGTCCGATGACACGTTCGTGTAATATGTTTTCCATATTTAATAGACGTGCCGTATCCGCTTCTGCAATTTTTTGAACAGGAACCCCTGTCCACATCGATACGACTTCTGCTATATCTTCTTCAGTCACTTCTGACTCCATTTGACCACGTTTCGCTTCCCACGCCTCTTTTTCTCGTTGGAGACGTTCTTCTGCTTGACGTTCTTCATCGCGTAATTGCGCCGCTTTTTCGAACTGTTGACTTTGTACAGCCGCATCTTTTTCAGATTGAAGCGACTCTAGTCGTTCTTCTAACTCTTTTAAAATATCCGGCGTCGCATACGAACGAAGTCGTACTTTCGATCCAGCTTCATCAATTAAATCGATTGCTTTATCCGGTAAAAATCGATCGGAAATATAGCGATCGGACATTTTCGCCGCTGCTTCGAGCGCATCGTCTGTGATCGTCACACGGTGATGCGCTTCGTAACGATCGCGCAAACCACGCATAATTTCAATCGTCTCTTCAATCGTCGGCTCATCGACTTGAACCGGTTGGAAACGACGTTCTAATGCCGCATCTTTTTCGATATACTTTCGATACTCATCTAACGTCGTCGCACCGATACATTGTAATTCACCACGAGCTAAAGACGGTTTCAAAATATTCGACGCATCGATTGCACCTTCTGCGCCACCTGCTCCGATTAACGTATGCAATTCGTCGATAAATAAAATGACATTGCCGGCTTCTTTAATTTCGTCCATCATTTTTTTCATACGATCTTCAAATTCACCACGATATTTCGTTCCAGCGACGACCGTTCCCATGTCGAGCACCATAACGCGTTTTTCTCTTAAAATATCTGGTACTTCGTTATTGACAACTTGTAATGCGAGTCCTTCTGCAATCGCTGTTTTCCCTACGCCAGGTTCTCCGATTAATACGGGGTTATTTTTCGTGCGGCGTGCTAATACTTCAATGACACGTGTAATCTCTTTTTCACGTCCAATGACCGGATCGAGTTCTCCTTCACGTGCTTTCGCGGTTAAATCACGCGCCAGTTCATCTAATGTCGGCGTATTCGTTCCTGCGTGCGCATTTCCTTTCATCTTTTTGTTTGATGATGAAATACCACCAGAAGCACCGAGCAATTGTAATACTTGTTGACGTGCTTTATTTAAACTGATGTCTGCATTTGCTAATACGCGTGCTGCAACACCTTCTCCTTCGCGGATGAGTGCTAGTAAAATATGTTCTGTTCCAACGTACGTATGGTTCAGACGACGAGCTTCCGCTAACGATAGTTCTAATACTTTTTTCGCACGTGGCGTATATTGAACGACGGCATCCGATTGTGCATTGCCGGTTCCGATAATTTCTTCGATTCCTTTTTCCATCGCTTCAAATTCAACACCGCTCGCTTCTAACGCTTGCGCTGCAATTCCTTCTCGCTCTCGTAACAGTCCAAGTAAAATATGTTCTGTTCCGACTGCTCCGTGTTGAAGACGTGTCGCTTCTTCTTGTGCGAGTCGAAGCACTTGTAAAGCTCTCTGTGTAAAACGATTGTACATCATCGTATCTCTCCTTTAGGCTTCCATTTTTTGACTTTGACTATCTTTGACTTTAGTATACGGGAATTTATTTTTTAGCGCAATGAAGACGCTCATTCATCATCGGACAATCGTTGGCGAAATATTTTAGCACGGAGTTGGTCACGCTCACGTGGCGTTAACGTTCGATTGGCATATTGTTGAATGAGCCACGGCTGCATAAATAACAACAATTCATTTAAAATGCCGCGATGAATATGTTGAATGAGCCCAAGATCAATGCCGAGCCGAATATCGGATAAACGATCTGCCGCTTCTTTCGATTGGAGAAGACGGCTATGACGTAACGTACCGTATGAACGGAAAATACGATCTTCTAACGCTACGCGAGAATGTTCGATCATTTTTTGACGTAAAGCACGCTCATGTGCAATTAAACGTTCTGCGATATCTTTCAACTCTTGAATCGTCTCTTGTTCACTTTTACCGAGTGTCGTCTGATTTGAAATTTGATATAAATTACCGGATGCTTCGCTACCTTCTCCGTATGTTCCGCGTACGACGAATCCTAAACGTGAAATCGTCTGAACGATTCGCTTCATTTGTCCGGTCATCGATAAAACAGGTAAATGCATCATTACGGAAGCACGTAATCCCGTTCCAGTATTTGATGGACAACTCGTTAAATATCCGAACTGTTGATGGAAGGCATACGTCATATTTCGTTCGATTTGATCGTCGATCGCATTTGCTTGTTCGTATACGTTTTCGAGTTGTAAACCAGCGCCGAGACATTGAATACGTAAATGGTCTTCTTCGTTCACCATAATACTGACCGTTTCGTCTTTAGATAACAAAACAGCGCCAGTTGATTTGTTCGATAATGCTGGGCTAATTAAATGTTTTTCGACGAGCGTATGTCGGAAAAGAGAGTCCATTTGATCCATCGCATGCACATGAAGTGCGGGAAACTCTCGTTGTAAAAGTGCTAATAACTGTTGGCGCAATTGCAATTGTTCACGCTCGTCTAATACGCTTGCAAAAGCAAACGATGCATCATTACGGGCTAAGCGAATGCGAGTCGATAAAACGATATCGCTCGCTTCTCCTTCACTTTTCATCCATTCCGACATCGTCTCTTCAATAAAAGATTGGATTGACATTTATTTCCCTCCTTCTATCAACTGTTTCTCAAGCGCTCGAATTTCATCTCGGAATAGTGCTGCTTCTTCAAAACGTTCATCGGCAATAGCTGATGCGAGTTGCTTCCGCGTTTCTTCAATTTTTCGTTCTACAGCAAAACGGGCATTGAATTGTGCGGGCACTTTTCCTTCGTAACGTAAATGTCCACCGTGTAATTTTTTTAAAATCGGTGGTAACTGTTCTTGGAACGCTTCGTAACACGTCGCACAACCAAATTTTCCACCGTCTAAAAACTGCTCAAAATGTAATCCACATTGTGGACAACTAATTTCGACTTGATTTTCATACGGTTTTTCAGGCGTAATGCCGAGATGTCCGAACCAGTTCGATAAAAAATGAGAAATCGAAGGAGGCGTTTCTTCTTTCGGAAAAGAAGTAATGAAACCTGTCTCCTTCGCACACGTTTCACACAATTTCCGTTCGGTCTTACCTTCTAACGTTTCACTTTTCAAAAAGATTGTCGCTTCTTCTTCATTACAGCGATCGCATAACATATCGTCACCTCATTTATCTCTTTCATATAACATCGTTTCGACCATCACTTGTAATAAACGTCCTCGCGTCATGTCGCGTTCTGGTAACGGCTGACGAAGAACTTCTCGGCTCGTGACGGCTAACATTAATCGCGCTTCTCGCTCTGTCACGATATCTTCTTCATATAAAAGACGGATGATATCTTCGGCCATCGTCGTTGAAGCACCGTGCCGCACACTTTCAATGACATGATCTAACAAATCTTTTTCGGTATGCATTTGAATCCGATAAATACGAATATATCCGCCACCGCCTCGTTTCGATTCTACTGCATATCCCCGTTCAGTCGTAAAGCGTGTTTTAATGACGTAATTAATTTGAGAAGGGACACATTCAAATTTTTCTGCGATTTCATTTCGTTTAATTTCGGCTTTGCCCCGCTCACTCTGTTCGATCATCGTCTTTAAATAATGTTCGATAATATCGGTTACACTTTTACTCAATTGCTTCACTCCTTTCCATTGACTTTGACTATCTTTGACTTTATTATATAATGTTCGCCACAATGCGTGCAACCGTTGTGCTCGTCTTTTCGCAGTTCAGATGAATACAATCTACAGTATGTACTTTTCTTTAAATCATTCAGTTCATTTCATATGGGCAGATTTAAACAATCCACATAAGCACGTTAACTTCGAAAATCGGTTCTATAATATATGTTTGGAGTTCTACACAATTCCATCGGATTTGCATGCTTGCCGCGGGCTCGCTCTTCAACTTCCCAAGCAAGTTTT
>JASLJC010000017.1 GCA_030152585.1 Savagea sp.
CGTTGATCGGTGACCCTCAGTATACGATTACAGAGGCAGATAGCGATGTGATTGGTCATTCTGCTTTACAAGAGTTAGGGAATATTTTATCAGGTTCGTATCTTTCATCCTTATCCGACTTTACACAACTTAATATTCAACCGACAGTACCTTCTCTAAATATTGATATGGTAGGAGCAATCGTTAGTTTCGGTCTTGTTGAAGTTTCACGATATGCAGACGAAGTCATCGTCATTAATACGCAAATTGAACAAGAAGGAGAAGATGGTTCGGCAATGTATGCAGGACACTTCTTTTTATTGCCGGATCCTCCATCATATCAAACCATTTTTAAATCTTTAGGGGTTATGTAATGTTTCAACGTGCGGACGTCATACGTGTCGGTATAGCGGATATGAATATAGTGAAAGAGCCACAACTTATTCGAACGTCAGGTTTAGGTTCTTGTGTCGGAGTCGTGATTTACGATCCAATGAAAAAAATAGCAGGAATGATTCACGTCATGTTGCCAGATTCAACGTTAGGGAAATCGACGAGAATTAATATTGCAAAATTTGCAGATACTGGTATTCCTGCTTTAATTGAACAGCTAGAAGAGGAAGGTGCGAGGCGTTTCGCTTTACGAGCGAAAATGGCAGGTGGCGCACAGATGTTTCAGTTCGGTTCTTCAGATACCGTTCGAATCGGGCCTCGTAATATTGAGGCGGTTCGTGAACAATTGAAAAATTTTTCAATTCCGATTGTTGCAGAAGATGTCGGTGGGTCAAAAGGTAGAACAATTGAATTTGACCCTGTGACGACCAAACTAAATATACGTACTGTAAGTGAAGGTACGAAAGATATATAAAGTGCACATGGCGACTTTTTCGTAAATCGAAAGGTCGCCATTTTTGTTCATATCGATTATGATAAAGAAGAGGATAGACAAATGAGGGGTTGGTGACATTGAAAGATAAGCAGATAGAGCGTCATTGGAAAGCATGGATTGATCATCGAGACCCAGATGCAGGAAATGCTCTCGTAATTGAGTATCGTCCACTCGTCGATTATCATGTGCAACGAATCAGTGCGCGTTTACCTAAAAACGTATCGAGAGATGATGTATTAAGTTTTGGTTTGCAAGGGCTCTTTGATGCGCTAACGAAGTTTGATATGAGCCGAGATTTGAAATTCGATACATATGCTTCGTTTCGAATTCGCGGTTCGATTATGGATGGTTTAAGAAAAGAAGATTGGTTACCACGTTCTTTACGAGAACGAGCTAAACGGGTAGAAGAGGCGACACGTTTATTAGAACAGAAAAAGATGAGAAATGTAACAGCTGAAGAAGTAGCAGAACATTTAAACATTGAAGTAGACGACGTTTATGAAGCTTTTCAAGAGCGACAATTGTCATATGTTTTATCGGTAGATGAAGCATTGAATGAAGAGGATGAAGACGGTTCTACTTATATGTATACACTTCAAGACGAAGAAGTTGTAACACCGGAACAACATACGGTAAAAGGCGAGTTAATTCAAGATTTGTTAAAGGCAATTGATACGTTATCTGAGCGTGAACAATTAATTTTAAACTTGTTTTACACAGATGATTTAACGTTAACAGAAATCGGAAACATATTGGATTTATCGACATCTCGAATTTCTCAAATTCATACGAAAGCATTGTATAAATTAAAGAAAGTGCTCACTCCAGAAATCGAAAATGGAGGGATATTATGAGTTTAAAAGCCATTGAACTGCAAATCGCCTTGCCTAAAACATTCGAAGCAGGCAAAGTAGCAGAACAGAAGCAACAGCAAGCACAATTGCATCACGATTTAGGCCACGAAGCTGCATTAAGAGAAGCGGAACGAAATAAACGCCGCACACTTGAAGCAGCTCGGGCTGCTAAATTACGTAAAGAAGACGAGGAACAAAAGCAAAAAGAACGTGACGAAGCTGAAAAAAGAAAAAAGAAAGGAAAGGAAAATGACGATGAGCACCCGTACAAAGGTTCTTTCGTCGATTTCTCAGGGTAATAGATGGGAACGATTATCGTAATATTAATCATTGTCCAAGTTATAAGTTTTACGTTGATAGCAGTTCTTTATTTAGCGATAAAAAATGAGAAAGAAGCAAGAGTTGAGCATGAGAAAATATATGATGAACTTCAACAAGCATTTACACTTTATATGAATGAAATTCGAGATGAAAATGATCGATTTTTAGCCGAAGTAGAATTGTTACAGCGAGAACGTCAAAAAAAAGAAACGTCAACACGTCATCAACAGATGTTAGAACGTGAAGAGAAAGAACGAAAAAAAGAAAAAGAGAGTAAGAAAGAAGAACAAGAACATCTCCTACATAAGCACCCTGTCCTTCCAAAAAGTATTGTCGCTACGAAATATAAAGCACAAGTAAAACGAGACATACAAGAAGAAACTGCACCAGTTGAGCAACTTGTCGAACAAAAAGAACAAGTAGAAGAAGATGAAATTATGATGATGTACGAACGTGGTAAAACAATCGACGAAATTGCAAAAACATTAAACTTAGGAAAAACAGAAGTAGAATTACATATTAAGTTTCGTTCATAAATGTTGCACTTTATAAAAAGGTGTGCTATATTATCAAATGGTATTACTACACACGTATGCGGATAATAAGGCTGGTGCGGGGACGTCCCCTTATTAGTAGAAACATACGGAGGAAATAACCAATAGGAGGAATTTAATTATGGCAGTAGTAACAATGAAACAATTACTTGAAGCTGGTGTACATTTCGGACACCAAACACGCCGTTGGAACCCGAAAATGAAAAAATACA
>JASLJC010000026.1 GCA_030152585.1 Savagea sp.
CAAGCATTGGCAGAACAATTACATGTTGTTATTGGAACGAGTGGATTAACAGAAGCATCGATTATGCAACTAAAAGAAGAAGCAGAACGTGTAGAAAGAAGTGTTATCATTGCACCGAACTTTTCAATCGGAGCTGTTTTAATGATGGACTTTGCACGTCAAGCGGCGAAATATTTGGAAGATGTAGAAATTATTGAAATGCATCATAATGAAAAGTTAGATGCACCGAGTGGGACAGCGTCAAAAACTGCACAAATGATTCAAGAAGTGCGAGAACCTCACATACAAGGTCATCCAGAAGAAGTAGAAAAAATGCCAGGAGCGCGTGGTGCAGATGTAGACGGTATGAAAATTCATAGTGTCCGTTTGCAAGGGATGTTAGCGCATCAACAAGTGATGTTTGGGGGAGAAGGCGAAATGTTAACGATTCGTCACGACTCTTTTGATCGTGCAAGTTTCAAAAAAGGAATACGATTAAGTATTGCGGCAGCAGTAGAAAAACAACAATTTATTTATGGATTAGAGCATTTACTGTAAGGAGGAATGAGTATGCAATTAAAAATTGGCGTTATCTGTTATCCGACGGTAGGCGGTTCAGGTATTATCGCAACCGAACTAGGAAAAATGATGGCGCGTCGGGGACATACGGTTCACTTCATTGCTTCAGGTGAACCGTTTCGTTTCGAGCAGACAGAACCGAGACTTTATTTTCATGAAGTGAAAATGGAGCATTATGCCGTTTTTAAATACCCTCCGTACGATATTGCACTGGCGAATAAAATTGCGCATGTTATTCAACAAGAACAGCTCGATTTATTACATGTTCACTATGCTGTCCCGCATGCCGTGTCTGCAACGTTAGGAAAAGATATGGCACAATCTTCGATTCCGATGATTACGACATTACATGGGACAGATGTAACTGTTTTAGGACGAGATGCTCGTTTGAAAGATACTGTCCGTTACGGAATTGAAAAATCGACAGCTGTTACAGCTGTATCAGAGGCGTTACGAAAAGAAACGGAACATTTAATTGAACCAAATTGTTCTATTGAAACGATTTATAATTTCGTAGATGAAACGGAATATTATGAAGATCATACAGAAGAAGAAAAATTACGTAAACGACTCGGTTTTTCGAAAGATGATAAAGTTTGTATTCATATTTCAAATTTCCGCCGTGTAAAACGAACTGATTATATCATTCGTAGTTTTGCCATTTTAGCTGGACTTGTCGATAATGTTCAATTGTTACTCGTCGGGGATGGACCAGATCGTTCGAAAGCGGTTGAATTAGCGAAGGAACTCCAAGTAGAAGATCGTATTTCTTTTGTCGGTGCACAAAAAGAAATGCGTCCGTTATTATCGATGAGTGACGTGATGTTTCATTTATCAGATAAAGAAGCATTTGGGCTCGTCATATTAGAAGCGTTTGCATGTGGTGTGCCAGCGATTGCAACAAATATTGGTGGTATACCGGAAGTTGTACAGCACGGAGAAAATGGCTATCTTGTACCATTAGACGATCCTGAGCTCGTCGCAGCATATGCCTATGAATTTGTAACAGACGATGCTCGTCAACGAACATTTTCAGAAGCAGCGAAAAAAACAGCAGCACAATTTGATTCAAAAGCGATTGTCGATCAATACGAATCACTTTATCGCAAGGTGATGAAATAATGCTAGGGACACGTCGGAGTCAATATGTTATTCAAACATTACTCGACCACGGCTATGAAGCAGTTTACGTCGGTGGAGCAGTCCGTGATTATTTAAGAGGTGAACGACCGAAAGATATCGACATTGCAACTGCTGCTTTACCAGAAGAAATTGAATCGATATTTCCTCATACGATTGATGTTGGAAAAGAGCACGGCACAATTATCGTCATCATTGAAAAAGAGACAATTGAAGTGACGACGTATCGAACGGAAAGTCAATACGTTGATTATCGTCGACCAGAGCACGTGACATTCGTTCGTTCATTGAAAGAAGATTTACGTCGACGCGATTTTACGATGAATGCTATTGCGATGACGAAAGATGGACAAGTAATCGATCCGTTTGAAGGTCGACGCGATTTAAAAGCAGGAGTTATTCGAGCAGTAGGCGATCCGAATGAACGATTTCAAGAAGATGCACTACGAATGATGCGTGCTTTTCGATTTGCCGCTCGTTTTCATTTCACCATTGAAGAAGAGACAAAGCGAGCGATTATGCACTCACGTCATTTGTTTCTTCACATTGCACGAGAGCGGATGAAAGATGAGTTCGATAAATGGGCAATCACTAACTATGATGAGAATGCGTTTCGTCTCGTTCAAGAGACGAAATTTCAAGAAGTGCTCCCTTTGTTTGAACGAGCGTCACTTGAGCAACCGCATCCACGAATCGGTTATGAAACGAATTGTGCGATGAATCAGTGGGCAACATGGGCGCTATTTTTTGATATCGAAGTGGAAAAGTTCGCTCAAGCATATAAATGGTCTAAAAAAGAAAAGCAATACGTAGTACATTTAATAGAAGCATACGAACGTCGAAAAAAAGAACCGTGCACGAATTCATTACTTTATACGTATCAAGAAATAGAATGGGTTGTTGTCGAAAAATGGCGGGAATTCCAACAACTCCCTTGGATATCGGAAGAAGATATTAGACAACGTCGTCGTACATTACCGATTCAATCGCGTGATATGTTGGCAGTCGATGGTCGTCAATTAATGGCATGGTACGATCGAAAAGGAGGACCTTGGTTAAAAGAAATGTTAAACCGAATAGAAGAAGGGGTCATCGAAGGTGCGGTTCGGAATGAAAGTGAAGCGATAAAGGAGTGGCTCGAACGTGACGACAAAAGATAAAGTGTTGCAATTGTTAATGGAGTGCGAAGGACAAGCGGTATCTGGACAAGAGATGGCCGACGAATTAAACGTTAGTCGGACAGCCGTTTGGAAATGTATTAAAGAATTAGAACAACAAGGATACGCAATTGAATCGGTTCGTAAAAAAGGATACATATTGCACGATTTTCCCGATAAAATAGAAAAAGCACATATTATGCCATTATTAGAGACAAAGCGTTACGGTCGCACATTAGAAGTTTATGAGACGTGTGAATCGACGCAATTTATTGCGCATCAACGGGCGCAAGAAAATACGAAAGATGGAACGCTTATTATTGCAGATGAACAAACGAAAGGGAAAGGGAGATTGCTACGCCCATGGGAGTCGACAAAAGCAGCGGGTATTTGGATGAGTCTTATTATTCGACCGTCTTTAACGTTTCGCGAAGCGCCACAAGTTACACTTGTAACAGCTGTTGCGATCGTGCAAGCGTTACGCGAAGTCGTCGGAGTAGAAGCCCATATTAAATGGCCAAATGACATTTTCCTTAACGGAAAAAAATTGACAGGTATTTTAACAGAATTACAAGCCGACCCTGATCGAATTCAGGCGATGATTGTCGGTATCGGTATGAATGTCAATCAAAAAGAAGAAGATTTTCCAGAATCGTTGCGTTCGATAGCGACATCTCTTCGTATAGAAACTGGAAAAAAACAAGACCGAGCACCGATTATCGCTGCTATTTTAAAGCAAATGGAGCGATTTGTGGCGCTTTACGAAAGAGAAGGTTTCGCTCCTATTAAATTGTTATGGGAAAGTTATGCGATTACGACAGGAAAGCCAATACGTGCAACTTTAGTTGATGAAATTGTAGAAGGTGAAGCAATTGGAATTACAGACGATGGTCGCCTTCAAGTTCAATTAGAAGACGGAACGGTTCGCACGCTCTATTCAGCAGACGTTACATTGAAATGAAACGATATACAACAAAAGAAAAATTTGATATAGTGAAAACGATAGGCGGTATCGAAAGAGCTGCACTATCGTTTTTTTACGTAATACAAATACAATCTGCCTTGATCAAAAAGACAAGGACGGAAGAAAGCGTTTCCATGTTCTTCCGAATGAGGAGGATTTTTTTGATGAAAAAAATGACACATTTCATTCGTATGAAAGAAGAGAGAGAAAAAATGGTCATGCTGACGGCATATGATTACCCGACAGCACGAATTGCTGAGCGAGCAGGAGTTGACCTCATTTTAGTAGGAGATTCTCTCGGTATGGTCGTACTCGGTTACGATTCAACGGTAAAAGTGACAGTCGACGATATGATTCATCATAGTAAAGCAGTTCGTCGTGGAGCACCTAATACATTTGTCGTTGTAGACATGCCTTTTGGTTCTTATCACGGTTCAATAAATACGACGGTACATGTTGCAACTCGTATGTACCAAGAAACCGGAGCGGATGCGCTAAAGTTAGAAGGAGCCGGACGTGTTATTAAAACATTACGTCGTTTAACAGAAACCGGTATACCCGTCGTTGCTCATTTAGGATTGCTACCACAATCGGCTGCGACACAAGGTGGTTATAAAGTACAAGGAAAAACGGTAATACAAGCAGAACAGTTAATTGAAGATGCGAAAGCGTGTGAACGAGCAGGTGCTATTATGATTGTCGTTGAGATGATTCCGCACGAGCTCGCTCAATATGTAAGAGATGCTGTCTCTATACCAGTGATTGGAATCGGTGCAGGCCGGCATACAGACGGCCAAGTGCTCGTTGTACATGATCTCGTTCGTTATGGAGATCACTACATTCCAAAATTTGTTGAAACGTTTGCAAATGCAGGCGAAGAGACCGAAAAAGGAATACGTGCTTACGTTGAAGCGGTTCGAAAAGAAGTATTCCCAGCAGAACGTCATCAATTTTCAATGCCGAAAGAACAGCTTCGTGCATTTGAAAGCGGTGGTGAACAATGAACATTTATACAGAACCTGAAATATGCCAAGCAGCGTTAGCACGTGAAAAACGTAAAGGGCAAACAGTAGGATTCGTCGCGACGATGGGGTATTTACATGAAGGACACTTTTCTCTTATTCAAAAAGCAAAAGAAGAAAACGATCAAGTCGTTTTAAGTATTTTTGTGAACCCGACGCAATTTGGTCCAAATGAAGATTTTGAATCGTACCCACGTAATACGTCACGTGATGTAGAACGTGCTCAAGCGCTCGGTGTCGATATCGTTTTCTTACCGACAAAAGAAACGATGTATCCGACAGATGGCGGGATACGTATTTTACCTGGACCTTTATCCAACGTTCTATGTGGAAAAAGCCGTCCGACACATTTTGATGGGGTTTTACAAGTTATTTTAAAGTTGTTCCATATTGTAGATCCTGATCGTGCTTATTTCGGACAAAAAGATATTCAACAACTTGCTTTGATTGAAACATTCGTTCGTGATTACAATTTTAGAACGAAAATTGTAGCTGTCCCAACTTATCGAGAAGAAGATGGACTTGCGAAAAGTTCTAGGAATGTTCATTTAACAAAAAAAGAACGATTAGAAGCTCCGAATATATATCGAGCACTTCAAAGAGGAAAACAACAGTTACGAGCAGGAGAAAATGGAGAACATGTTAAACGAGAAGTCGAAGCATTCATTAACGAAAAAACGAGCGGAACAGTTGATTACGTTCAATTATTATCTTATCCTAATTTAACACTCCCTGAACGAGGGACGAAAAATTTTGTATTGGCTTGTGCCGTACATTTTTCAAAGACACGTCTCATTGATAACGTGTTGATTGAATAAGGAGGAATCGTAATGCTTCGAAAGTTTTTAAATAGTCAAATTTCATACGTTTACGTGACAGAATGTCATGAAGCTTCACCAGAAGAAAAAATTGTTATCGATAGTCATATTTTAGAGTCAGCGAATATGATGCCAGGAGAACAGGTAGAAGTAATTCATATCGATAGCGGTCAAGCGATGCCGATGATCGTCGCTGAAGCGCGATCAGAGAGTCGAGCAGTTGTCGTTTACGGAAGCCAAGCACGTCATATTCATATCGGGGATCGTCTCGTATTACGTACGTACGGTTATGTTGAAAATGCTCGAGCGTTAACTCATGAACCGATTCGTTGTCGTGTAAACGAACAAAACGATGTGATAGAAGCATTGCGCCAAACGTATAAATTGCCTCTTGATGATTCATCTCAAATATAATGCTAAAGAGAAGACACTTGAAGATTTCATCTATTCAAGTGTCTTTTCTAGTTCTATAATAGATGTTGGGGTTTCTACACAATACCTTCGGATTTGCATGCTTGTAAGATGAAGATATAAGACATTTTACTGAAAATGTTTCGCCACTCCAATAGCGCATACACGTCTTATCTATTCGTGTCTATGAAGAGGGGAGATTTTTTCCTGTTACTTCTCTCCATTTGTAATATAAACGGAATAGAAGTGTGAGCAGTGAACATATGTTACAATTTGACTGAGTAAAAAAATAGGAAGTTGATAAATTATGAAACAGACGACATATGCCGTCGTTGATTTAGAGACGACAGGACATTCGCCACAAAAAGGAGATCGTATTATTCAAATTGCGATTGTCTTCGTTCGCAACCGACAAGTAATCGATCGATATACGACATTTTTAAATCCGAACCAATCGATTCCACCCTTTATTTCACAATTAACATCTATAACCGATCAAGATGTAGAAGGTGCGCCTACATTTGAAGAGGTAGCAGCAGATATTGCGGTCATGTTAGAAGATACAGTATTTGTCGCACATAATATTGCATTTGACTTATCATTTTTACGTTATGAATGGGAAAGATGTAATGTTACACCGTGGGAAGGAAAAACGATCGATACGGTTGAGCTTGCTAAAATTGCCTTTCCTTCGGCGATGAGTTATCGACTGCAAGATTTAGCAGAACAGTTACACCTCCCACTTCAAAATGCGCATCGCGCCGATGATGATGCATATGCAACTGCTCATTTATTAACGAAATGTTATGAAAAATTACAACATTATCCAACTGCGACGTTACAACAACTTCATCGTCGATCTTTTTCAATGCATTCAAATATTGCACAGTTATTTTATGATATGTTAAAAAATAAAAAGACGGAGACGCTTGATTATGCAACGTATAAAGGGATACCGTATAAATGGACAAAAGAACAATATGAAACAGGGAATGTGACTTCAAAGTATGAACATGATGAAGAACAAATATTGCAAGCATTCCATCAAATCGATGAAACGTACGAAAAGCGTCCTGCGCAACTCGCTTTTATGAAAGAAGTGTGGAATGCATTCGTTCAAAAACAAGAAGTGGTCGTTGAAGTGCCGACAGGTATAGGAAAAACCCTCGGTTACTTATATCCTGCTGCAATGTTTGCTATTGAGCGAAATAAAACGATCGTTTTAAGTACGTATACGAATTACCTCGTCGATCAATTATATGAGCGTGAAATGAACAAAGTAGAAAAAATGGTAGGACAGCGTCTGCGTATTGCTATTTTAAAAGGTCGTCACCACTATTTTTCATTTGAGAAATTTTTACGTTTATTAGAAACGACAGATCATTCTTACGATGAAACGTTAACGATTATGCAACTGTTCGTCTGGTTAATGGAAACGGATGTCGGAGATGTAGAGGAGTTAAATGTTTCGGGAGGAGGGCATTTGCTCTTACAACGTGTCCGAAAAGATTCCATGACTGAAGGGGTAGAACGAGATGTTGATTTTCATTCACGCGCACTTCATCGTGCGCATCGTGCGCATATCGTCTTAACGAATCACGCATGGTTACTTTCATCTGAAGAAAGTGCAACGCTATTAAAACGAGCAGGTGGTTGTGTTATTGATGAAGCCCACCAAATGATTGATGCTGCCTTGCAATCGAAAGAAATTGTTTTTTCATATACGTATTGGAAATATGTCGTCGGTCAAATTCACAATGAAGGGGAACGTGACTTATTACCGAACGTCCTAACAATTAGACGCTCTTTTGAATCATTCTCAACGAGTGAAAAAGAAAAACTCGATGAAGCACGCGATCAATTTATTCATGCATATGATCGCGCAGTAGAGCGCCTTATTCAAATCGTTTTTGATCTCGATGAAACGTCAGATCGTTTAAAAACGGTACTCTTGCCAAAAAGTGCAAAAGACGAGCCTGTCTTTTTAGAAGTTTCTCGCCGGTTACTTCATTACATACAGTCTTTATATTCACTGTTGGAACCGTGTGAAAAAAGACGTACAGAGTGGTCAAAGAGAGACAAAGCGTATATTGAAACGTGGAAAAGCTGGGTCGAAACGTTAGAGGAAAAATTGACAGATTGGATTTCCTTTTTTGCACAAAATGACGGAGTAGATGAAGTGATTACAATTACACTGGACCAAAAAGGACTACCAGGTAGTTTGAAAATGATCAAACGTCCATTGTACGCAGCGAGCGCTATTCGTCAAAAAATTCAGGCATACCAACAATCTATCGTTTGGACATCTGGAACGATGGCGGTACAGAACCATCCTACATTTATTACGGCACAACTTGGGATTGAACATGTTCCATTTCGTGCGTTAACAGCACCTGATACTTTTTATGAAGGTGCTCGACTTTGGATTGTAGAAGATATGCCACTTATACAAGAGGTGGAAGAAGAAGCGTATATTGAAGCGGTTGTCGATGCAATTGTCCAAACGGCTTATGCTGTCAACGGTCGATTTTTCGTCTTATTTACGTCGCAAAAAATGTTGAAGGCTGCGTATGAATTGTTACATGAAAGCGAATTACTCGATGATTATATTTTATTAGCCCAAGGTGTTGCAGGAGGAAGTCGTATGAAAATGTTACGTACTTTTCAAAATTGGGAGCGTTCTATTTTATTTGGAACGAATAGTTTTTGGGAAGGCGTTGACTTACCTGGCCAGTCTTTACAAGCTGTAGTCGTTGTTCGATTACCTTTTTCGTCTCCAGCAGATCCGATTTATCGAAAACGAGCTGAAATTGTAAAAAGACAAGGGAAGCATACGTTTTATGATTATGCATTACCAGAAGCAATGATTCGGTTGAGACAAGGTTTCGGAAGACTCATTCGTGCAGCTGATGATCGAGGAAGTTTTATCGTTCTTGATCGTCGAATTGAAACGAAACCATATGGAAAATCATTTATTCAAGCATTGCCAAGCATACCGCTCGAAAAAGTAAAGCTATCGCATATGGTCGAACGGCTCGAAAGTTGGTATACTGAAGAAAGAATGGACGAGGAATAGTTATTTGAGAAAGAAGGTAAGCTATGTGGAATTGGATTAAGTTTATCAGTATCTTCTTATCGACATTTATCATCGTCTTGATAATTATCGTATTTGCAAAAGCTTTTAGCCCATATATGAAAGAAAATGTCGTTGCTGAAAAAATTGCAATAGAAGAAGATTATTTAACTGAAGTTACGACGTCAACAACTTATAATAGCGAGCGGTCATACGCCACGATTATTGGAAAAAATAAAGCAGGAGTAGATACTGCTGTATTTATTCCTTTAACAAAAGAAGACCGAGAACAAATGAAGAGCTATCCTATCGTTCATTTAGCATCAGGGATTAAAGAGAAAGAAGCTGTAGCGCGTGCCAATGAGGAAGTACCGATTCATCAAGTAATGAATGTACGACTCGGATATGAAGATGAACCGGTTTGGGAAGTTGTGACGAAAGGGAAAAAGGGTGAGATGAATTTCGTTTACTTATCTTTTAAAGATGGTAAAACGAAAAAGAAAATTATGAACTTATAAAGGGGAGCGAATCATATGACAAAAGCATTAGCAAAAAGAGTAGCGACATTGACACCATCGACGACATTGGCGATTACAGCGAAAGCGAAAGCAATGAAAGAAGAAGGAATTGACGTCATCGGTCTTGGGGCAGGAGAGCCGGATTACAATACACCACAAAATATTTTAGATGCGGCGATTCGATCGATGAATGAAGGGCTAACGAAGTATACGCCATCCGGTGGACTTCCAGCTTTAAAAGATGCTATTATAAATAAGCTAAAGCGTGACCAAGGTCTAACATACACACGGGATGAAGTCATCGTCGGTGTAGGAGCAAAACACGTATTGTATACGTTGTTCCAAGTAATCATAGACGATGGTGATGAAGTCATTATTCCAGCGCCGTATTGGGTAAGTTATACAGAGCAAGTTAAACTAGCAGGGGGAACACCTGTCATCGTTGAAGCGACGAGTGATGCGCAATTCAAAGTAACAGCAGAACAAATCGACGCAGCGGTTACGAACAAAACGAAAGCGGTTATTATTAATTCACCGAGTAACCCGACAGGTATGATTTATACGGAAGAAGAGTTGCGTTCCATTCTAGAAGTAGCAAAAAAACATGATCTTTGGATTGTTTCAGATGAAATTTACGAAAAACTCGTATACGGAGACAATCAACACGTTTCGATTGCGACATTATCTGACGATGCAAAACAACGTACAATCGTGATCAACGGTGTATCGAAGTCGCATTCAATGACAGGGTGGCGTATCGGTTATGCAGCAGGAGCGTCTTCACTCATTCAACCGATGACGAATTTAGCAAGTCACTCCACATCGAATCCGACAACAACGTCGCAATATGCAGCAATTGAAGCGTACAATGGTCCACAAGATGCCGTCGAAGAAATGCGCCAAGCATTTGAAAGCCGTCTGGAAACGTTAATTCCACAAATTGAAGCAATACCAGGATTTAAGCTCGTTCATCCAGAAGGCGCGTTTTATTTATTGCCAGAAGTAGATGAAGCAGCTAAAATGACAGGTTATGAAACAGTCGATGATTTCGCAAAAGCGTTGCTTGAAGAAGCAAAAGTAGCGGTAATTCCAGGCAGTGGATTTGGTGCGCCGAATACGATACGTCTTTCTTATGCGACATCGTTAAACGTAATCGAAGAAGCAATTCGACGGATTCATACGTTCGTCGAACAACATCAAAAATAAAAAGACAATCGTTCATCAAGCCGGAACCGACATCGTTCGGTTTCGGTCTCCTTATGATGAGGACAGAATTGTCAGTAAATTAAGTTGGAGGTAACATAAATGAAAAAAATTCGAATTGAAGAAATGTCAAAATACGAAGGCCAAACCGTTACAATTGGTGGCTGGCTTGCTGGAAAAAGAGGGAGCGGAAAAATTGCTTTCTTGCAACTTCGAGACGGTTCAGGATTTACACAAGGTGTCGTCGTAAAAGAAGTTGTAGGTGAAGAGATTTTTGAGCGTGCGCGTCACATTTCGCAAGAAAGTTCTCTTTACGTAACAGGAGAAGTAACACGAGATGAACGTTCAACATTTGGCTACGAACTACAAGTGACAAATGTTGAATTAATCGCTCCATCTGTTGATTATCCGTTAACACCTAAAAAACACGGAACAGAATTTTTAATGGACAATCGTCATTTATGGATCCGTGGACGTCGTCAGCATGCTGTTTTACGTATTCGCGATGAAATTATTCGCGCGACATATGAATTTTTCCATGACAATGGATTTATTAAAGTAGATCCTCCAATTTTGACAAACTCTGCACCGGAAGGAACGAGTGAACTATTCCACACGAAATATTTCGATGAAGATGCTTACCTTTCACAATCCGGTCAATTATATATGGAAGCAGCGGCGATGGCGTTCGGAAAAGTATTTTCATTTGGACCGACATTTCGAGCTGAAAAATCAAAAACACGCCGTCATTTAATTGAATTTTGGATGATTGAACCTGAGATGGCATTTACGACGCATGAAGAAAGTTTAGAAGTACAAGAACAATACGTCACACATCTCGTTCAATCTGTGATTCAAAATTGTGCAGTAGAATTAGACCGTCTCGGACGTGATGTAGAAACATTAGAAAAAATTAAAGCGCCATTCCCACGTATTACGTATGATGATGCGATTACATTTTTAAAAGAACAAGGATTTGACGATATTGAATGGGGTGACGATTTCGGTTCACCACATGAAACCGCGATTGCAGAGCATTATGATATGCCTGTATTTATCGTTAATTATCCGAAAGCGATCAAGCCGTTTTATATGCAACCACATCCAGAACGAGAAGATGTCGTTTTATGTGCAGATTTAATCGCACCTGAAGGATACGGAGAAATTATCGGCGGTTCAGAACGTATTCACGATTATGAACAAATGAAACAAGCGATTCATGATCATCAATTAGATGAAGACGCATATGCATGGTATTTAGATACGAACCGTTACGGGGCAGTTCCACATGCAGGTTTCGGTCTCGGGTTAGAGCGTACGGTAGCTTGGATTTCAGGCGTAGAGCACGTACGTGAAACGATTCCATTCCCACGTTTATTGAATCGTCTATACCCTTAATAAAAGAAAGAGAGGCGTTGACATGAAAGACAATCGACTCTCCACGTGGATAGAGCAGGGAAATGTAACGATTTCCCAGCTCTTTTTTCATCATTATAAAGCACTCCAATTAGACGAAAGCGAAGCGATGTTATTAATGCAAATTCATGCGTTTCGGACGGCAGGGAAGCCATTTCCGACACCGTATGATTTTGTCGGTAGAATGACAGCAAATGCGAACATGATTTCAGAAATGTTACAAACGTTAATGCAAAGAGGGCTATTACAAATTGTGCAACAAAAAGATGAGCGTGGAGTATTGTATGAAGAATTTTCTTTACAGCCGTTATGGGAACGACTTGTAGATATTGAACGTAATGAAAAAGAAGGTGCCTCCGTTCAAACGAGAGCTGAACGAGAAGGTGAATTGTATGCGATGTTTGAACAGGAATTCGGCAGACTATTATCTCCGATTGAAAGTGAAATGGTAGCGATGTGGATCGATCAAGATGAGCACTCCATTGAAGTGATACGAGCAGCTTTGCGAGAAGCTGTCGTTGCTCAAAAGATGAATCTTCGTTATATTGATCGTATTTTAATGAATTGGAAAAAACAAAATGTTAAAACAATAGAAGATGTAGAACGTGTGGCGAGTGCTTATCGTCAATCGCACACCTCAAAAACACCGCAAAATGGAATGCATGAAGCGGTTTCAATGACAACTCAAGACAATACAGATAAAGTAGCTTTTTACAATTGGTTAGAAGAACGTGAATAGGAGGAAGAAGTATGCTACGAAAATGGGAATGGCACATTTGTTTAGATACATTTGAAGAAATGTTTCCAAACGCTCACTGTGAACTTGTTCATCAAAATCCATTTGAATTACTCATTGCGACACTACTATCTGCTCAGGCGACAGACGTTCAAGTGAATAAAGTAACCGCTACATTGTTTCAAAAGTATAAAACACCAGAAGATTTTATTGCTGTTACTTTAGAAGAAGTTGAAAATGATATTCGTTCGATTGGTTTATATCGAACGAAAGCGAAAAATATTCGAGCATTGAGTGAAATGTTGCTGACACAATATGGCGGAGAAGTCCCTCAAGATCGAGATGAATTGACAAAGTTACCAGGAGTAGGGAGAAAAACCGCGAACGTTGTCGTATCGAATGCATTTGGCGTACCAGCATTAGCAGTAGATACTCATTTAGAACGTGTTTCCAAACGTCTCGGGATGAGTCGATGGAAAGATACCCCTTTAGAAGTTGAAAAGAAATTAATGCGTTGGACACCGAAAGAACGCTGGACTGATACGCATCACCAAATGATCTTTTTTGGACGTTATCATTGCAAAGCGCAAAACCCAAACTGTCCGGAATGTCCACTTCTTGACCTGTGTCGCGAAGGAAAGAAACGTATGAAAAAATAAAATAATCACATATTAAAAAGGCTCGAGTATTATCTCGAGCCTTTTTAATATGTGATTATTCAAATAAAAG
>JASLJC010000060.1 GCA_030152585.1 Savagea sp.
ATGAATTCTTCAAACGATCAACGGTTACAATCTTTAAAAGAAAAGTATCGTGTTCATACGTCACGCGATTATGCCAAGACAATTCCAGAAGCGGACGTTATTTTTATTGCCACATTACCTGAACAAGCAACATCTGTTGCACATAATATAAAACCTTTTCTTAACAAAGATACCGTTATTGTTTCTATTTTAGCAGGGATTCCGATTGAAACTTTTACAAATGTATTACCTGACCAGCCGATTGCACGTCTCATGCCCAATACTCCTGCTCAAATTGGAGAAGGGGCAAGCGGTATTGCTTGGCATCAAGTAAATCACGATAAAAAAGAAACCGTCTTATCACTTTTGCGTACAACAGGAGTCGTCGTTGAAGTAAAAGAAGATGATTTACATACGGTTACTGCTTTATCTGGAAGTGGTCCAGCTTACGTTTACTTTTTCATCGAAGCACTCGAACAAGCCGCAATCGAACAAGGATTAGCACAACCGATTGCTCGCCAACTAGCTGTACAGACGATCAAAGGTGCTGCTTCAATGGTCGAACAGACACAAATGGATCCTTCTGTGCTTAGAGAACGTGTCACGAGTCCTGGAGGTACGACGGCTGCAGGATTGCAACAAATGATGTGTGGAGGCTTTGCAGATATTGTACAAAATGTAATCGACGCTGCCTCAATGCGCTCTCGTGAATTAGGAAATGAATGATTGTTTTAAAAACAGGAAGTGATAAAAGGAAAAAAGTTATTCCTTTTTATCACTTCCTGTTTGATTTTCTTCGACATCGTATTCATCACTGCAAGTATAGATCTAGCTTAAATGATAATATTTTTTATGATGAATGTTCGTGTAACGTATCATTTTGCCACGTATAGCGTGCGAAATCTTTCGCAATGTAAAGCGGTTGAAAATATCGCTCGCCTTCTTTTCGTAAAAGAACGAGATCTTCTTGATCGAACCGAGCGCTAATATGTGTGACGATTAAATGTTTTGCTTTCGCTTCGGACGCCACATAGGCAGCGTCTTCGAACGAGGAATGACCATATTGATACGCTAAGTCCTTCATACTTGCTTCAAATGTTCCTTCATGAATTAAAACATCGGCCTGACGTGCCGCTTGAATACTTTTTTTAGAATAACGGGTATCCCCACAAATCGTCACGACAAATCCTTTTTGTTTTGGTGCGGTTACATCTTCACTCCGTACAACTGTACCGTCTGGTAACTGAACATCTTTTCCTTCCTTGAGTTCTCGGTAAAGAGGTCCTCTTGGAACTTTCGCTTCGATTACTTTATCTACTAAAAGGGCGCCAAGTTGTTCTTTCTGCTCTACTCGAAAACCATAAGAAGGAATAACATGTTCGAGCTCATATGCATAAACATAAAATTGATCGGTTTCACATAATAAACCATCTTTTTCAATTTCGTGGACGACGTAAGGATAAGCTAAATGCGTCATCGTCGTCTCTAATGTAACTTCAATCCATCGTTTCAAACCGATCGGTCCATAAATTTCTAACATATCGTCACCGCCTAAAAAGGAGCGAGAACTTAAAAATCCAGGTAATCCGAATAAATGGTCTCCGTGAAGATGTGTAATAAATATTTTATTAATTTTTCCTGGTTTTGTCGATGTATATTGTAACTGATGTTGTGTCGCTTCTCCGCAATCAAACAGCCAATATCCATCTCCTTCACTTCTTAAATTAAGAACGATCGACGACGTATTGCGAAACTTCGTCGGCATTCCTGCTCCTGTTCCTAAAAACTGTATTTCCATTATCGATCGTCCTTTCTTTTTTCCCGACGTAACAATTGGGCATAATGGTCGAGTGTTAACTGTTCTACATGTTCTTCTTTTTTTAACAACTCCGATACGGTTACACCGAGTAATCGTAACGGTTCTTTTGTCCAATGGGCATCGAACAACGCTACTACTTGTTTATATATCACTTCATCATCGTCTGTTGCATGCGCCAATGTCACACTTCTTGTATAGTTTTCCCACTTCGCTGTACGCATTTGTAACATGACGGAATAACCGACCCAACGCGACGTTTGTAATCGATGCGCTACTCGATGAGATAACTTTTTCAAAATCGGCAAGCAGACTTCACGACTTGTCGCATCAAGTGCTAATGTTGTAGAGTGACCAACACTCTTTCTGACATTTATTCGATTTGGATCAACGTGACGCGGGTCAAAACCATTTGCTCGATCGTGTAAAACGGCGCCCATTTTTCCTAACGTTAATTCTAATGTATATCGGTCATGGCATGCTAAGTCGCCAATTGTTTCAATACCGAGCGCCTTCATTTTTTCTTCTGTACGTTTTCCAACGCCATGCATTTCAATAATTGGTAACGGCCATAACAATTGCTCTATTTGTCTTTTCCTTAAAATTGTAATACCGAGAGGCTTTTTCATATCTGATGCCATTTTCGCTAAAAATTTATTCGGGGCAATTCCGATAGAACACGGTAACTGTAATGTTTCAAGCAATTCTTTTTGCATCGCCTCGGCAATACCAACAGCATTTGTCAATCCACCGATAGATGTAATATCGATATATGCTTCATCGATTGATACAGGTTCAACAAGTGGTGTAAATTGTCTTAATCGATCGAACACTTGCATCGATACTTCTTTGTATAACGCTTTGCGCGGTGGAACAACTCGTAAATGAGGAACGAGTTTTTTCGCTTCTCCTACTCGCTGTGTCGTATACACACCATAAGCACGTGCCTCATAAGAACATGTAATAATAATACCTCTTCGTTCCTCAGGACGCCCTGCAATCGCAACAGGCTTTCCGCGTAGTTGTGGCTGTAACGCTTGTTCAACAGAAGCGAAAAAACTATTCATATCTAAATGTAAAATGACACGTACACGGGACAATGAGAACGCCTACTTCTGTTGCTCTTGACGCTTTTTTTCTTCTTCTTCTCGACGCCTTTTTTCTTCTTCTTTCTTTTCACGAACGAGGCGCTCTTCTTCTTCGCGTACAAATGCTCGAACTTCTTCCATTCCTTCTGTCGTCTCAAGTAAATTCGGAATGTCTAAATACGTAATCAATTCACCGTCATCTAATGAAAATACGGCAGGAAAATAAGAAACTTGTGAATACATTTGAACACCTTTTGTCGACAATTTACTTTTCTCAAGCGGCATCACATCATCTGCACGATCAAAAATGAGAGCAATTGGGAAATCATCGCTTTTGTACATTACAAAGACAGCTTGTTTTCGCTCGTCTGTTAAACGATTGTATAAAATTTTTTTCGCATCGATAATCGGAATGATCGTTTCTTCTTTTTTTAACATTCCACGTACGTATTCAGGCATTTTTGGAATATAATGCATCGGTGTGACTTTTTGAATCGACTGAACACGATCAATATCGATTGCATATCGTTCTTTTTCACATTGTACGAGTAAAATAGTCATCATATCCATACTCATCACCTTTACCTTTCTTTTGCTTCTTGGACAATTTCAATAAGTAATTCGGTCAACTTTTCAAGTTCTTCTACGGGCATACGCTCATTCGTCGTATGAATATGTTCATAGCCGACAGACAGTGTAACAGTCGGTACACCTGCACCATTGAAAATATTTCCGTCGCTTCCACCGCCACTTTTCATTAAGGTTACTTCACGACCGATGTTATGAATAGCACGAGATGCGGTTTGGATAACACGATCGGTTGGTTGTACAGAAAAACCGGGATACATCCGAGTCGTTTCGACGATTGCTTTCGCGTTATTTTCTAACGCTACACGCTCAAACGTTTCTTTCATATGCGTCACTTGATTTTCCATTTTTTGTTCATTAATTGAACGCGCTTCTGCTAAAATATGCACTTCATCACAAACGATATTCGTCGCTTCACCCCCATGAAACTTTCCAATATTTGCTGTCGTTTCATCATCAATTCGACCTAGTTTCATTTCTGCTACACATTTAGCAGCAACTGTAATCGCAGAAATTCCTTTTTCGGGCGCAACACCTGCATGTGCTGTTTTTCCTTCAATGCGGACTGCGATTTTCGTCTGATAAGGAGCCGCATTCACAATACCGCCTACTTTACCTGTACTATCAACTGCATAGCCATAATCTGCCTTTAAAAGTGTTGGGTCCATCGCTTTTGCTCCACGTAAACCGCTCTCTTCACCTGCTGTAATGACAAGTTGAAATGGACCGTGTTCAATTTTTTGTTCGCGTAACACTTCTAACATCTCAAAAAGAGCAGCTAATCCTGCTTTATCGTCTGCACCAAGAATTGTCGTACCGTCTGAATATATGTATCCATCTTCTTTTAACGTCGGCTGAATATGGACACCTGGTGTTACAGTATCCATGTGAGATGTGAAATAAATATAGTCACCTTCTACTGTTCCAGGAATTGTCGCAATAATATTTCCTGCACCGTGTCCACTTCGTGAAGCCGAGTCATCTTCTATCGCTTCAATTTCTAACTTATCGAAAGATTGCAGTAAGTAATCTGCAATCGCACGTTCATTTTTTGTTTCTGAGTCAATTTGAACGAGTTCATAAAATCGTTCTAGTAAACGTTGTTTGTTCATATCATCGTTCCTCTTTCCATTTGTTAAATTTCTATTTTCTGATAAAATGAAACGTACGAGTATACTTATGGAGGAGTTTGCCTTATGCGTAATAAAAAAACACAAAAATATATCGTTTGGTCTATGATTATTATTATGTTATTTTCTACCGTATTGTTCGGTATTAGTGCTCTATTTTAAAGCGATAAGAAAAAACAGTCCAGCTTTCGGCAGGACTGTTTTTGATTTTTAACAATGTGTATCAAAATACGTTTGAAGTTTTGCAACGACTTGAGACGGTGCGAAACCTTCGATTTCTTCTCGGCGTACCTCTGCCACAACTTCCCCATTTTTTAACAATGTGAAAGACGGAGATGAAGGGATATGACCTTCACCAAAAATCGCACGTGCTTCAGCAGTTGCTTCTTTATCTTGTCCTGCAAATACTGTAACAAAGTGATCTGGTCGTACATCTAGTTCAGCTGCAAACTGTGCAGCAGGTCGTGCAATACCTCCTGCGCATCCACAAATTGAATTGATCATGACAAGAGTTGTACCTTCTTTTTGTAGCGCTGTTTGTACTTCTTCTGGCGTTTGAAGTTGTGTATATCCTGCATCTTCCATCTGGTTGCGCCCTTGTTGGACTGCTTCCCCGACGAACATATTAAAATCCATCATTAGACAATCTCCTCTCACCGCTATTATACGGTACGTTACACGTTAAGTGTGTTACGGCTCGCGTATTTCTACATCACACGAACTACAAAAATTGTACCATATTTTTCGGAGAGCGACAATTGAAGCACTTTAGGAATGAACAGAAGACTTTTTATAAGGTTATGTTTGATTTTCTCATTTTATAAATTATGATTCGGATACGTATACTTTTCTTTCTTTAAAAAAACTTTCTGAATTTGACCGAGCGTTTCGATCCGACGTTCCGCTAAACGATCAGCTGCTTCATGAGTCGGGATGTTTTGCTCACGTGCTAGTATATACAATTGCTCCATCGTATCATAAATCGACTCTACTGTTTTCATTGCACGCTCTTTATTGTATCCTTTCATTTCATCTACAACGTTCAATACGCCTCCTGCGTTAATGACGTAATCGGGTGCGTATAAAATATTTCGTTTTGCTAATGCATCACCGTGACGACGTTCTTTCAATTGATTATTTGCTGAACCTGCTACGATATCTACTTTTAGTTGTGGAATCGTTTCATCGTTTAATACTGCACCGAGTGCACATGGAGCAAAAATATCAGCTTCTACACTGTAAATTTCATCTGGCGCGACTTTTTTTGCACCGTACTGCGAAACGATACGGTCGGCTGCTTCTTCAAATATATCTGTTACGATTAAAGATGCCCCTTCCTCATGTAAATAGTGACATAACTTTGATGCGACGCTTCCTGCACCTTGAATAGCTATCGTTTTTCCTTTTAACGAATCGTTTCCATATTTTTCTTTTGCTGAAGCTTTCATCCCCATAAAAATACCGTATGACGTAACAGGTGACGGATCTCCGGATGTATGTGGACTTGAAGCATTTCCAACAACCGCATCGGTTTCTACAAATACCGCATCTAAATCTTCACTCCCTGTTCCGACATCGGCTGATGTAATGTAACGTCCTCCTAAGCTTTCAACATATCGCCCAAATGATCGAAACAAAGCTTCTGATTTATCTTTTTTCGGATCTCCAATAATCACTGCTTTTCCTCCACCTAAATTTACACCTGCCGCTGCGTTTTTGTACGTCATTCCTTTTGCTAAACGAAGAGCATCTTCTAAGGCCTCTTCTTCTGTTTCATACGGCCACATTCTCGCTCCTCCTAAAGCTGGACCGAGCGTCGTATCGTGAATGACGATAATCGCTTTTAATCCTGCTTCTTCATCTTGACAAAAAACAACTTGTTCATATTTTTCCTCTTTCATTTTCTGAAATAAAGACATATATAAAACCCCTTTTCTTAATTGTTTGAATATTCTTATCTTATAATACTCATCCCTCTTTCTCAACCTTTCTTTATGGAATTTCGTCTCCTTAACTATTTTGTCACCGCTTCTATTCGGTTTTTAAAAGGTTCTATAATAGATGTTGGGGTTTTTACACCATTTCGCAGGCGTCCGCCATGTTCTCCTATGACTTCTAAAGTACATGTCGGATTTTTAAAATTCGCTTCTTCTTGTTTCTTTTGGTTTTTTCGGTTCTTTCGGTTCTTTCGGTTCTTTCTCAAAAGAAACATACAAAAAACGGAAGTGAAAAGGAAATCACTCCTTCACTCACTTCCGTTTGATTCAAATTCGTTCTCTTTTTTCTTATCCTTTTTCTTTTGACTGCATGACTTGACGAACTTTTTCTGGTGTGTCCGTAATCCAACCGATAATTAACGGTTCATCTTCATGCAAAAGGGGTTCGGTTTCAAAAATATTGTAAAGTCGCACCGGCTTTCCAATTTCTTTAAAACGTTCTATATACGGAGCTACCCAACGGTTGACATTCACATGAAATACATCCGCTTTTTGCATTTGGGATAATCGTTCTATCGTTAAATCTTTTTTCTTTAGCAATGCAGCAGTCTCTATCTTACTATCATATCTTTTCACTTCTTCTAACAATTCATAATGAAAAGAAGAAATATGAACAGACGGTAACGGTTGAATTTTATCTACTACCGTTTGCACGAGTTGTGGGCGTTCTAAAAATGTTTCTTTTAATTCTACATTTAGCGTAATCGGTTGATGTGAAGCAAAATGAACGACTTCTTCTAAAGTCGGAATACGATGACGATAAAATCGACGGTGCCACCAATTACCGAGACGCACCTTTTTAATCGATGGAAAGCGTAAATCATCTACATTACGATCTCGTTTTGCTAATCGGCCTAAGTGACGATCGTGAATGACAATAGGTACCCCATCTTTTGTCAATTGAACATCAATTTCAATACCATCTGCTCGTTGACGTACTGCTTCTTGAAAAGCGTTCATCGTATTTTCAAATGCATCTTCACTTGCACCTCTATGAGCAAATATATCACGATTTAGTCGATTAAACATTTAACATATCTCCTACGAGTTCAAATTCACCGTTTGTTTCTTTATTTAATGTTGTCATTTTAGAACCAATTTGAATGACGACTCCTGGATGTGCATTTTTTGTCACTTCAATTTTTGGTTTAATTTGACGCTTTAAGTCATTTGCAATTTTTACTAAACGATGATTCGATTTTTCGATACTTTGTTTAAGTGTAGCGACTTGGTCACGTAATGTTTGCAGTGCTTCTTTTTGAGAATAGTTTAAATTTGCAGCGAGTGGTTCAATCTTAGATAACTGTGGTTGCACTTTCGCTAACTGTGCTTCAAACTCTTTTTTCTCTTCTAGACATTCACGCATTTCTTGTCGTAATGCACTTTTGTCGATTCCGTGTGCAAATAAACGTGTCGTTCTTTCGTGACGATTTCCAGCAATAGCACATTCAATGCGCTCTAACGAACGAATCGTACCTCCGATAATTTTCCCTTTATAACGATCCACATATACACGGTCTGCTATTACTTGAGAACCTATTAAATATGCGCCGACGTGAATTTCCTCTGCTTCTAATGAACAATTATTCGCATGCTTTACGAATATTTGACCTGCCGCTTGAATATACGTTTCACCTGCGCCAAACACGCCTCCACGAATATAGATATCGCCTTCTGTTGAAACAATTTTTTCAGCGTTAGCTACGCTATCTGACCCTTCGATTGAAATGTCACTCGTCGCAACGACGGAAAATCCTGCACGTACCGTACCGTGAATGACGACCGAACCATCAAATTCTATCGACCCTGTTTCCGGCCCAACGTCCGACTGTATAACGAGTTGAGAAGCTACTCCAACGCTACCTCCATTAAATTCTAAAGCGCCTCCTTTTATTGCACGAAGCACGATTTTAGGACCTTCTTCTACTTCATATACCGTTTTTCGGTCATAACGCAGTTGACGGTCTTCACCGCGCAATGCCGGTACTTCATCTCCAAAAATTGTATAACCTACTTCACCTTCTTGAGGTGGTATTTTTTCCCCGAGCCATTCATCTTTTTCAATTGAAGTGACGAAGTTTAGCTCATATAAATTTGCTGAGCCATCTTCACGCATAATCGGCGTTCGGTCTGGTTGATCAATATATGTAATTTGAGCGTTTGCCCCACGTTGCGGTTCTTTTCCTTGTGCGATAGTAAACGATTCTCCTACACGGTATGTCGGTGGAATCGGTTGAATACCGTACGTAATACCGCGCATATTTAATAAACGCTCTACTTCTTTTTCTATTCGCTCTCGTTCTGTTTCCCATATTTCTTCTGTCGCATGGATGACGATTTCCGCACGCATTTGATTTTTCGTCACTGATAATTCTACTTCTGGTAAATACGTTCCAATTTGTCGTTCTTCTCCTACGACAGATAAGGCTTCACGAATAATAGGGAATGAATCAAGTTGAATACGTGGATGGCGTGATGTGACAGCATCAAAATCCTTTAACGCGTACCCTTCTTTTTTTAAGCGAAGATAAACCGACTTTCCTTTTGCATATAAATCGAAATATTCATTTTGTTCTAACATTCCAATACCTCCCTATATAAAAT
>JASLJC010000102.1 GCA_030152585.1 Savagea sp.
ATCAATGCGATGAAAAATAAAAGAAATGGTTCTTCATTAGGCGTTCGTAAGAAAAGAATAATGAATGTTACAAATAGCGGTAGTTGAATAAAGAGCATCATTTTTCTAAAGTTCATTTTGAATAATTGTAACCCTTCATCATTGATAAATGGTTCAGGAATCGATACGCCGAATACTTCCGTTTTTTTAACGAGTTTTGGCGTGATCCATTCAATCAAAATTAAAAGAATAATCGTGAATAAATACATAAATATCATGACAGTCGCTCCTTATACGTTTGTTGGAATAATGATAAACAATCGTCTAATGAAAATCCGCGTGCTTTTGCTTCACTCGCAAAAGTTTCAATCGTCGGTGCCCAATAATGAAGCCAATCTGCTTCGGATGAAATTTGAACAATCGCTCGTGCTTTTTTTCGTTGGAGAACGAAGCCTTTTTCTGCGAGTAATTGGTATGCAGCTTGTACAGTTTTTGTATTAACTTGTAAACTCGACGCAAGTGAACGAATAGAGGGTAATGGGTCGCCTTCTCGTAATTTCCCTTCTGAGATGAGTCGAATGAGCTCGCTTGCGAGTTGTTCGTATAAATCTCGTTCATCATTTTTGTACAATCGAATCATTCACTTTTCCTACCTTTCTATCTGTATCCTTAAAACGGATGCAGTTCATTTTTTCTATAGTACGAGAAATCGAGAAGAAAGTACAGTGATATATGTCTTTAGATGAGAAATTTGCTAAAAAAGCGTATACTGAAAAGAAGTCGTCGAAGTATAATTTATTTGACGATAAGTACTAAAATGAAAGGGAGCGATGAAAATGTATCAAACGATTACAGTAGCAGGTGGCGGTGTGCTCGGTTCGCAAATTGCGATGCAAAGTGCTTATCATGGTTACGATGTCGTGTTGTATGATGTGACAGATGAAGCGTTATCAAATGCAAAAGAAAAAATTGAACGTTTACGCGCGCCATATGCTCGTGATTTACAATCGACAGACGAACAATTTGATGAAGCGTTACGTCGTTTAACGTATACGTCTAACTTGAAAGAAGCAGTACGAGAAGCAGATCTCGTCATTGAAGCGATTCCTGAAGTGATGGACATTAAAATTGATTTTTATCAAAAGTTAAGCAAGGTAGCACCTGAAAAGACGGTATTTGTAACGAACACATCGACTTTATTACCGAGTACGTTTGCTGCTTATACAGGACGTCCTGAGAAGTTTCTTGCTTTACATTTTGCAAATGAAATTTGGCGAAACAATACAGCAGAAGTGATGAAACATGAAGGAACAGCGGAACGATATTTTGATGAAGTATTAGCGTTCGCTCGTTCAATCGGCATGGTCGCATTACCTCTTCATAAAGAACAACCTGGATACATTTTAAATTCATTGCTCGTACCGTTGTTAGATGCAGCCGAGATGTTATATGTGAATGAAGTAGCAGACCCATACACAATTGATAAAACGTGGATGATCGCAACAGGAGCACCGTTAGGGCCATTTGCGATATTAGATGTGGTCGGTCTTCAAACAGCGTACAATATTGTGCAAATGAAAGCGGCTCAAACGAAACGAGACGACTACATTCGTTTAGCGAAGTTACTAAAAGAACAATATATAGATAAAGGAAAACTTGGACGTGCCACTGGGGAAGGGTTTTACAAATATCCGAATCCTGCATTTTTAGAAGAAGACTTCTTAAAATAACAAGGAAAAAGAGTTAGTCATCGCTAACTCTTTTTTTATGTATAATAAAAAGAGATGTAATGAAGAAAGAAGGGGTTAGATGATTGAACGTAAAATAACATATGACGGACGTGTCGTAGAATATCCGTGTCAGCTTATAGAAAAGAAAGAAAACGAAATGATTCTTTTTCATCGGATTGAAGAACCCTTTACGATGCATACATCGACCCGCACGATGACGATTGAACCGGGAGACTATACGACCGCTCATTACTGGACAGATCGACCGTACAATGTCTATATATGGAAAGATGCGCACGATACGTTTAAAGGGGCATATTTTAACATTGTGAAAAAGACGTTATTTACAAAGAGAGCGGTTACATTTTACGATTTAATTATCGATATACTCGTTTTCCCTGATGGAGAAGTAGCTATACTAGATCGTGATGAACTGCCGACCGATTGCGAGCATTTTGAAGACGGATTTGTCCAAGAAGCAGTTCATCGCCTATTGAAAAAATATAAAGAAGTTTTAAAGAGAATGATTGAATGAAAAAGTCTAGCTAAAGAGTTTTGCTACACTAACAGTATATGAGCAATTGAGCAAAAATCTTGCAAAAATATAATAAAAAGGCGTATCATAAATGGACTATTTGTAGAAAGAAGGAAAAGATATGCTAGTAGACAAAGTATTCGAACAAATTAAAACAGCGATGCGTAACAAAGATACGTTATCGCGTGGTGTTTTAACGATTTTAAAATCGAACCTCGATATGGCAGCGAAAGAAAAAGGTGCGGACTTAACAGAGGAAGAAGAAGTAGCAATCGTTCAACGTGAAATCAAACAGACGCATCAATCAATTGACGGTGCGAAACAAGCAGGTCGTGACGATTTAATCGAAGAAGAAGAAGCGAAACTCCGTCTACTTGAAAGCTTTTTACCTGAACAAATGTCAGCAGAAGAAGTAGAAGAGACTCTAACAGAAGCGGGCGTTACTTCAGGAATGAATATGGGAGAAGCGATGAAAATTGCGAAACCTTTACTTGCAGGCAAAACCGACGGAAAAACGATGGCGCAAGTTGTGAAACAGTTAATTCAATAATGAATGAGAGAAATGCTCGAGCGAAATCGCTCGGGCTTTTTTTATTTATATTTAAAAAAGTGAGAGATTTTTTCATCGAGGAACGTTCTATTAGGTGAGAAGTGCTTTTCAGAAAGAAGGGATGAGATGTTAACATCGCGTCAAATTAAAAAGTTACAAAAGCGAGACGAGCAGATATTATCGCTCGTTATCGATGAATACGGCCCTTGGGTGAAAGCGATTTGTTATCGAATCGTTTCACCTGTCGCAGGTAGTACCGCAGCGGATGAATGCGTCAATGATGTATTTTTACGAATATGGACAAAGTCAGAAGAGTTTCATGGCACGCCCGAACAGTTTCGCGCGTGGGTCGGTCGGATTGCGAAATATCGAGCAATCGATGCGTATCGCAGTTATCAACGCCGACTCGATCGTGAACGTCCTTATGAAGAACTGCCTGAGCGAATAGTAGAAGAACAACGAGAAGAAACGATTCACACATATATTCAACACCTTTCCGAAGTCGACCAACGCATTTTTCGTATGAAGTACGAAGAAGGATTTTCGAATGAAGAAATTGCAGAAACACTTGAATTGACAATTGCTAGTGTTGATAATCGTTTGTATCGTGGACGGAAAAAGATAGCGACACATATGGAAGGGAGTCATTTACATGAACAAATGGGATGAACTCGACGTAGAAAAAATAAAACCGATGGAGATGACACAATTGGAGAAAAAACGAATTGAACAACATGTCAAACAACAAGCACCAAAACAACGCCGTGTAGGAAAAGTAGGGGTACTCGTTGCATCTGCGGCAATTGCCGGATTTAGTTTCATCGGTGCGTCATTTGCTTCACCAACAATTGCGGCGCAACTACCATTTATGGAAAGTATCGTTTCTTACTTTGCTGAAACAGATGCTTCTCATGAAGCAAAAAGCCATCATGGTAAAACGTTACACGCTATTGCAAAAACGAAAGATGCGAAGATTTACGTTGACCGTGTCGTATTTGATGGAAAAACAGCGACAATCTATTACGGAATTGAGCTTGCAAAACCGACAGATGCCACGAGTGTCGATATTTTAAGTAGTCCTCACGCCAAAGGATCTCTCGGTCAATCTGGTACAGGATATGTCGAACGTATCGATGACCGTCATTTCGTCGGTGTAGATACTGTAACTTTATTAGATGACCCGAGTCGAAATGAAGAAAACATTTCATTGAAGTGGAAAATTGATGAGCTCGGTTTATACAATGAAGCACTCGATCGGACAGAGACAATTAAAGGAAAATGGCGTTTATCTTTCGATGTACAAGCAGAAGAAGCGATGACAACGCCACTGACAGAAGTATCTGAACAAAGCGGTGTAACGGTTCAACTTCAAGCGCTCGATCAAACAGCCGTTTCAACGACACTCACATACTTTACAAAAACGACAGAAGAAGCAGCAGCAAAAGGCGAACCGAT
>JASLJC010000128.1 GCA_030152585.1 Savagea sp.
TAATCGGTGCTGTTTTATTTATCCCATTCATACGTCCGTTTGCGAAGTTGTTAACGAAATGGTTACCTGAAAAAGAAAATGAATTAACCCAACATTTAGATACGAGTATTTTAACGATTCCTGCTGTTGCGCTAGAAGTAACATTTAAAACATTAACAGCGATTACGAAACAACTAACAGACGTATTACTACATATGATTGCTTCGTCTCACCCGATTAATCATTATGCGAAACAATTTGCTTTAATCGAAGAAGCGTTAATTAAGACAGGGCAATATATTGGTAAAATACCATCGAAAACTCAACGTGATCGAGAGAAACATATTGAATTGTTACATACGATAGATCATCTTAATCGTTTATTACGCGTCATTCAAGAACCGAACATGATTGAAACACCAGAAGTAAAACGACGGTTAAACGAAAAATGGGTCGATTTATTTGTAGATATTAAAGTGCATTTACAAGAAGCAGAAGAATTAGAGCATATTACAAATATATTAGAAGAAGCGTCAACGAATATGGCGAAAGAGCGAAAACGACGCCGCGAAGAGTACTTCGAACGTACGGTATCGAGTGAAGCAGAAGTAGAAGTAGCCATTTCAAATGTAGAAGCGGTTTTATGGATTGATCGATTAATTTATCACTATTGGCGAGCGACTGCTCGTATGCAACAATATGTAGAAAAAAGTTACGAAGATAAATTAACTTCTTAAGAAAACAGCGTATTTACTTCCTAGGGTAAGTACGCTGTTTTTAAAGTTTTAAAGGTAATTTATACGTCATTTGAAAGAAAGGGATCATTTCAGATGTAAAGGCGAGAAAAGTGCAAAAATTTAAAATATGGTATAATAAAGAAGAAGACATCTTTCGAAAGAAAGAAAGTATAAAAAAAGGATGCGTGATCATTATGGATTTACAGGAACAAGTCGTACTCGTAACAGGAGCGAGTCGGGGCTTAGGACGTGCCATTGCTACAGCCTTTCGTAAAGAAGGGGCACGTGTCGTCGTTAACTATCTCAATAGTAAAAAGGAAGCAGAAGAATTAGTGAAACATCTCGGTGAAGAACGTACAATCGCAATTAAAGGGGATGTACGAGATCAAGCCGATATGGATAAGCTGTTCAAAGAAGCAAAAGAAAATTTTGGGCATTCGATTACGACGGTCGTAAACAATGCATTAATTGATTTTGAGTTCAATGGAGATGACCGAGTACCTTTAGATAAAATGAAATGGAATATTTTATCTAAACAACTCGAAGGAAATATTAAATCGGTATTAAATACGTTCCACAGTGCGAAATTAGACATGAAAGAAAATCAATTCGGTCGTATTATTAATATCGGAACGAACCTTGTACAACATCCTGTCGTTCCATATGTAGATTACAATACAGCGAAAGCCGCGCTCGTTGGATTAACGCGCAATATGGCAAAAGAACTCGGAAACGACGGTATTCACGTTAATATGGTTTCTGCAGGTTTACTAGACCGAACAGATGCAAGCAATGCGACACCGGATGTTATATTCCAAGCAATTGCTGAAAATACACCAATTGGCCATGCCATTACACCTGAAGAAGTAGCAGATGCTGTCGTCTTCTTCGCTTCACCATGGAGCCGTGGAATTACAGGACAAAATTTAGTCGTTGACGGTGGGCTCGTCATGGATTAATCCAACATAAGATAGAAGAAGTAAACTTTAACGAAGATAAGACACTTGAATCTTTTTTGATTCGAGTGTCTTTTTAACTGAAAAAATAAGCATCGTTTAGAAATTTATCAAAAAGAGAAAAAGAATCTTTATTTTCTACATGCCGATCGGTCGTCTAATGTATTGTGTTTTTTAGAACTTTGAATGGAAGCGATTTCATGTTAAACTGAAAAAAAGGGAGAAGGGGGCAATGTGATGTATCAAGAAGAAACGCAAGTGTTAATGCGGTTGTACATAGAAGGGGAATTGTACGAAGAAGACACGTTTACATTACTCGATATGGATATTTTACCTGATTTTTATCATTCAGCCCGTGCAATTTATGAGGCAATCGAACAATTTGCAGAAGGATGGAGCGATAGTTTTTATGACAGTTGGTTTGAGTATGATTCGGGTGAACAGTTGAATGAACAGTCGATTATTACGTTTGTCGTAACACCATTAAAAGAACGTCGTTCATTAGCTAAAAAGAGAGTACTTTTAGAACAGTTAGAAGAAACTACTCAATTATTAGAAAATGAAGAATATTTCACGAATTATATAAAAAAGAGATACAATGAATGGCTTGATCAAATCGTACGATTCGAATGGCGAATTCAGAAATAAAAAATGTGCGGAATCGATTCCGCACATTTTTTATTTTTGCAAAAGTTGACGAAGTTCATAACGTCCGATAAGTTGAACATTCGTTTTTTCCGCCAATTGTTGAGCAGGTTTTGTAAAGTAGTGATTTGTGACAACCCATCCTTCTGATGCATCATACATTGCCATAGCACTATGTACTTCTTGTACCGCACGTAATCCGACTTTGTTTTTATAACGCTTTGCTTGCACAGCAATTCGTCGACCTCTTTTTTCTAAGATGAGATCTGCCCCGAAGTCGTTTGATTGTTGTGTCAATAGTACCGTATAGCCATAGTATTCATAAAGGGTAGCAAGAAATTGTTCGAATTCTCGACCGGTCATTCGATCAATAGTTTGAAGAGAAGGCCACCGGATCGACTTCTTTTTGGAGTGACGTAAAAAGAATAAAAAAAGAAAACTCATACAAAAAACAGCGGCAATTCCTGCGATGCTTCGAATGATTGAATGAGTCGGTGCGTAAGCGAAGTACCCGATGACAATAGCAAAAAAAGTGACGGCGAAATAATAAAACTTCAACGAAAATTCTCCTTTATTGAAATATAAAACGACTTTATTTAAAAACAAAAAATGAGCGTTCGTCGTCTTCTAACCGTGTTATACTAGTACGTAAGAGAGGGGGCTCATCATGTGAGACGATGGTCATTATTCGTACTCATTCTATTTATTTTATCATTTGGTCACGTACAAGTAGTAGAAGCAGAATCTCATTATAAAACGTTGCGAGATCAAAAGCAAAATGTAGATAAGGAACGGACAAAATTACAACGACAAGAAATTGAAATTGAGACGTCGTTACAAGAGACAGAAAATAAAATGACGCCGTTATTACAAAAGCTCCAACGTTTAGAACGGGAAAAAGATAAGTTGCAACAAGAAATAGATGAACAAGAAGAAGAGTATATGCAAATCGCAGACGAAATTGAAACATTGACAACTTCGATCGATTACGAAATAGATTTAATAGAAGCGCGAGATGAAGTCATTCAAAAGCGTATGATTGCGCTCCAAGCGAATCCTCCTAAATTGCAGCTTCTTTATACTCTTTTATCAGCAGAATCACTCGCTGAAAGTTGGGGATATTATCAATCGGCTAAAATGTTGTATGATGCTGATCGCGCGATTGTCGAACGTCAACAGCGAGCAGTCGACACATTAGATTTTGAACGTAGTGAAAAAAAACAGCGATTAGAAGAAATAGAAGTCGTTCGTCAACTGTTACAAAAACAACGAGAGTTGATCGACGAAAAAACGAGATCACAACGTGATATATTACAACGTTTGGAAAGAGAAAAAGAACAGTTAACGGCTGAACAGAAAGCATTAGCGAGACAATATGAACAGGCAGATGAAAGACGTCGAGTAATTGAAAATGAAATGAAAACATTTTACCAACGCCAAATTCAACCCGCTAAGCCAGTCAAACGATCGACAACAAGGAATCAAGGGGAGACATCTCCTGAACCTTCGGCAGAAAAAAGAGAAAATGTGCAAGTCAAATGTCAATCAGGCGTTCAACTTCAAACTTTTCATGCTCGATTAAATCGTTCAGGTGCTTTAAAAGGAAGTGGAGATACGATTTTAAAGCTAGCAAAAGAATATGAGATTGATCCTGTTTTATTTGCAGCAATTACAATTCATGAAACAGGGAATGGAACGTCTCGCGCAGTACGTGCTTATAATAATCCAGGTGGACTTATGAATCCGAAAACGAACTGGTCAACGC
>JASLJC010000009.1 GCA_030152585.1 Savagea sp.
ATAAAAAGCTATGTGCACGTACGCACATAGCGATCACTCGAAAGAAAATTAGGAGCTGACGACCTCCACTTCATCGTTCGTTGTCCACTGTCCACGAATTGGACTTTCGACGAGCTCGTTGTAAGCGAGAATCGATAAGTCCCGTTGAGCAGTGCGGGGTGTTACATTGAACTCTTCGACGATATGTTCGGTAGTAACGGTTCCATTTTCTAAAATAAAGAAATAAACATCTTTTACACGTCTTAACATGCGGTCGGTTGATTGAGTCATATCGTTCACCTTCCATCGTATATTTTCAAATGGCAAGACAACGAGCGAATGAATTCGAGTGACTAGTATAAGTATAACGCAAAACGATAAAAAATCGTATGAATACTATTTAAAAGTTACGTTAATTTTTACAAAAACAAGGAGGTTTTTGCATGGCACAACTCGTGAAGTTATTAGATTATGTTTCACGTTATGAACAAGATTTACCTCATTATACGACGCAATTTATTCGATTAAAAAATTATCAATGGCGTCGTTTACAAATTCAATGGGAGCAAGAAGGATCACTCGAACAACATCCTTTTTTTGAAGAAGAAGAAGTAGTAGAAGAGGAGCCAAAACCGTTATTACAACGACTCGTGGGACGTTGGACAAAAAAAGAAGAAGTAGAACAAGAAGAGACGATAGATGAAGAAATTAAAGACGATTTTACGCCACGTGTTGGTTACGGGGTGAAGACGAAAGAACAATTAAAAGCACAGTACTATGAAGATTTGTATGCTTTTCAATTAAAGTGGGCAAGCTCAACATTGTTATCACATTCTACGATACACCCGAAGTTTGAACGTGATTCCTTGCTAAAAGAACTCGTCCAAAAATTGCCCGATAACTATTTAATCTTATATGAGCCGATTTTACGTATAAAAAAAGCACCGATTGAGATGAACATATTAATTATGACACCTGTCGGATGCTATAGCATTACGTCGATTGAACATGAAGACGTTGCGGCATATGTTGGAAGTAGCGAACGTTTTTGGACAAAAAAGGTAGGTGAACGCGATTTCAAAATTTTAAATCCGACGATCGACTTAAATCGAAATGTGTCTATCATTACGAAACTCTTTCAAGAACGGTCACTCGATTACCCCGTGAAGAAAATATTGTTATCGCGAAATGGATATATCGACTATCCGAGTGCACCTTTTGGTTTACATATCGTCGATCGTAGGAATTATAAAGAATGGTTGAATACGTTAACGCATTCTGTTGCTCCTTTTAAATCGTTACAATTCCGAGCAGCAGATCGTCTATTACGTATCGCGCAAACGACAGCGAGTAGTCAACTTTTTGCGCCTACTTTGCAAGATGACGAGAAAGAAGAACAGTAAAGAAAGAAGGGGATTCGATGGAGAAATTTCAGTTTCATCAATGGACGTTCACTTGGCTACAAGGGGGAAACAATCATTTAGATGGTGGTGCAATGTTCGGTGTCGTACCGAAAGCGTTATGGACACGGCATTATCCAGAAAGTGAAAACAATACGATTGAATTACGAACCGATCCAATTTTAATTGAAGGAGCAGGGGAACTTCTATTAATTGAAGCCGGTATTGGACGAGGAAAATTGACAGAAAAACAAAAAAGAAATTTAGGTGTTACAAAAGAGTCGGATGTTGAAGCATCTCTTGCAACACTCGGTTATACGACAGAAGATGTACGTCACGTATTGATGACACATATGCATAACGACCATGCAGGAGGATTGACCGCATACGACGAGGAAGGAAAATTGTATTCTGTTTTTCCGAATGCTCACATTTACGTTTCGGCTATTGAATGGGAAGAAATGAAAAATCCAAATATACGCTCTCGTAATGCGTATTTTGAAGAAAATTGGCGACCGATTGAACATCAAGTCGTAACGTATGAAGAAACATTAGAAGTGGTACCGAACATTACGTTACACCGTACAGGAGGACATAGCGCAGGTCATAGTATCGTAAAAGTTCAATATGGAAAAGAGCAACTTTTGCATATGGGCGATTTATTTGGAACACATGCCCATTTGCCTTCGTTATGGGTGATGGCATACGATGATTATCCGATGGATTCCATTGTTCAAAAAGAAAACATCATGAAAGATGCTATTGAACAATCTACGTATTTTACTTTTTACCACGATGCGTATTACCGCGTTATTCAATATGAAAACGATGGGAAAGCGATTCGTTATGCATTGCAAAGGAAATCGAAACAATAGAAAAAAGCTACACGTAGCGCACGTGCAGCTTCCGAAAAGGAGCGATTTATTCGCTTCTTTTTCTTATTTTTGTTCAACGTGTACGATTGTACCTGTTTCAGCATTAGCTAAAAATTCAAGTTGCTCCAGTTGCCCATCACGCATACGTGAAACCCCACCACGATATACGTTCATCGGTACGAGAAGTCCGTCATAACGCTCAGGCTTCATAACGATCCAAGAACCATCGATCGGACCTTCTGTCGCTAAAGCATTTTTCACCTTTTCAAGTACAGCATCTGCTGGCGTGTTTTCTACATACTTTTGTGCGGCAACGTAAGCGACAGCGCCTGCTGTAACACCAGCTGCGATGCCGAGTACGAAATCTTTCCATTTCATCATTAATCGCCTCCCTTTATAAGATACGTTTAGTGTATCATAAAAAACGAGAAACGTCTGATATTTGTCGGTTGGTAAACAAAAGAAAAATAGATTACAATAGAAAAGAAGAAACGTTTACATAGGAGGAATAGAAAATGAATAAAGAAACATTACAAATGTTTAAAACATTGACAGAATTACCAGGTGCACCTGGTAACGAGCATGCTGTACGTGATTATATGCGTGCAGAATTGGAAAAATATTCAGACGAAATTATCCAAGATGGGCTCGGTAGTATTTACGGTGTTCGTCGTTCAAAAGAGGAACAAGCACCGACAATTATGGTAGCCGGTCATATGGATGAAGTAGCGTTTATGGTAACAGGTATTACAGAAAATGGTATGATTCGTTTCCAACCACTCGGTGGCTGGTGGAATCAAGTAATGCTTGCTCAACGTGTAGACGTATATACGGAAAATGGTCCGATTCCAGGTGTTATCGGTTCAATTCCACCTCATCTATTAACAGATGCGCAACGTGCGAAACCGATGGAAATGAAAAATATGTTAATTGATATCGGAGCCGATGACAAAAAAGATGCAATAGATAATATGGGCGTTCGTCCGGGACAGTCGATTATTCCATTTTCACCATTCACACCGATGGCAAACGATAAAAAAGTAATGGCAAAAGCATGGGATAACCGTTACGGTTGTGGACTCGCTTTAGAATTAATGAAAGAGACGAAAGACGAGACATTGCCGAACCATTTATATTCAGGTGCAAACGTAATGGAAGAAGTCGGTTTACGAGGAGCTAAAACAGCGGCGCATATGATTCAGCCCGATTTATTTTTCGCATTAGATGCAAGCCCAGCAAATGATGCTTCAGGTAATAAAGAAGAATTTGGTCAACTCGGTGAAGGAGCTTTACTCCGTATTTTTGACCGCTCGATGGTCACACATCGCGGGATGCGTGAGTTTATTTTAGATACAGCCGAAACGCATGATATTCCGTACCAATATTTCGTATCACAAGGCGGGACAGATGCTGGAGCTGTACATATTGCCAATAGCGGAATTCCGAGCGCAGTTGTCGGTATTTGTTCACGTTACATTCATACACATGCCTCGATCATTCATACAGATGATTACGAAGCAGCGAAAGAATTATTAAAACAACTCGTTCGTTCATGTGATGCATCGACGGTAAAAACGATTTTAGAAAATAGTTAAAATGTTATGCAAATGAGGAGGCGTTCTAAATGAATTGGTATGTAGGTTCAACGAATGATTTGAAAATTAAAGCGGTCCGTTCCTTTTTTAAAAAGAATGGACGTTCTGTTATCGTCATTTCAAAAGACGTTCCATCCGGTGTAAGTGATCAACCTTTAACCGATGAAGAAACGATGTACGGTGCGATTAATCGTGCGCAAGCTGCAGCAGGGCCAGATAGTTGTAGTATCGGTTTAGAAGGTGGTCTCGTCAAAGTAGGCGACGCATGGTACGTATGTAACTGGGGGGCACTCGTCGATACGACAGGTGACGTCTATGTTGCACGTGGTGCCTCAATTCCATTACCGACAGACGTAAGCGATGCTGTCGTCGATCATAAAGAAGAGCTTGGCGATTTACTTAAAATGTACGCTTATAGCCGCGGTGAAAAATTTGAAGGTGGCGCAATCGGTTATTTAACGCACGGACAAGTGAAACGAGAAGACGTATACGAACAGATTGTTTCTTTATTGTATGGCCAATTAATCTATAAAGAATGGCGTAAGTAACATTGTTTGCAAGTCATAGACGTTCTCTCTAAAATAGAGTGTAGTATGAACATAAAGGAGAATCGCTATGAATACGAGCCAACTCGTAACGACATTGCAACAACGTTTAGGAGAAGAACGTTTCACGTGGGATTATAACCGTGAAGAAGAACGTCTCCGTCTCGAACATACAACATTACACCGAGGATTAGAGATTGCATTATCTCCAATTGTCGGTAAATATAAACAAGAAGGCGACCGTGCGATTGAAGAAGTCGTCTACACGATTGATGAAACGTTTAAGGCGATGGAAAAAGAAGATAAAGAAGGATTACATCTAGAAGCACCGATTTATCCAGTTATCCGTTCGACTTCTTTCCCTAAAGAAAGCGCAGCAGGCGTTCCGTTTATTATGAAAGAGCATACTGCAGAAACGAGAATTTATTATGCGCTCGATTTAGGAAAAACGTATCGTTTAATTGATGAACAAGTCCTTCGCACGTTGAATATGACAGCACAAGAGATGCAAGAAGCAGCACTATTTCGTGCGCAATCGCTCCCTACGCCTGTCAAAAAAGACGAAGTAGCAGGTAACATTTTTTATTTCGTGAATGCTAACGATGGATACGATGCTACACGTATTTTAAATCGTTCTTTTTTAAAAGAAATGCGTGAAAAAGTAAAAGGTCATATGACTGTATCCGTACCGCATCAAGATATGTTATTAATTGGCGATTTACGTAACGATACAGGGTATGACGTACTCGCTCAAATGACGATGCACTTTTTCTCGGTCGGTCGAGTGCCGGTAACTTCGTTATCGTTCGTTTACGATGACGGAAAATTAGACCCTATATTCATCATGGCAAAAGGCCGTGACAAATCGAAAGGAGAATAAAAGGATATGCATGCCTTTTACAATGAAAAACATACAGGAGATGTCTTACTCGTACAATTAGACGTAACATTTGAAGGAGAACCTATCGTTGAAACAGTAGGAAATGTAACGATTCTCCGAGATCCGAAATCGAAAAAAATTGTTGGTTTTAACATTTTCGATATGAAACAATATGCAAAAGTAAATGAAAACGGCAAAGTAAAAGT
>JASLJC010000099.1 GCA_030152585.1 Savagea sp.
TGAATTTCTCACAAAAGTAGTACATAATAAGAAAGAGAGACTTCATCTCATAGGTATCATCAATTTATTTATTAATAGGAGTGGAAAAAGTTATGACGAAAGAAATCGTAGACATTACGATTATCGGTGGAGGACCTACAGGTTTATTTTCTACATTTTATGCAGGTATGCGAGAAATGTCTGTTCGTATTATTGACAGTCTCCCACAACTCGGTGGTCAGTTAATGGAATTATACCCCGACAAATACATTTACGATATCGGTGGTTTCCCGAAAGTATTAGCGAAAGATTTCGTAAACAGTTTAGTAGAACAAGCAAAATTTGCTCAACCAGATGTACGATTAGAAGAAACTGTTTTATCGTATGAAAAAGAAGAAGATCATTTCGTCTTACATACGAATAAAGGACAATATTTAACGAAGACGATTTTAATTACAGCAGGTATCGGAGCCTTTCAGCCACGTAAATTAGGTGTAGCGAATGAAGAAGCTTTTGAAGGCACGTCGCTTCATTATAGTGTACCAGACTTACAAAAATTTAAAGGCGAAGAGGTGCTCGTCTGTGGTGGAGGAGATTCAGCTGTTGACTGGGCACTCATGTTAGAAGAAGTGGCAGATAAAGTAACGCTTGTTCACCGTCGCGATAAATTCCGCGCACATGAAACGAGTGTCAATCGTTTAATGGAGTCAACTGTCGACGTTCGAACGTCACGTCAAGTTCATGAAATTCATGGAGAAGATGGCCAAGTAACGGGTGTATCGGTGAAAAGTCGTGAAGGTGATATTGAAACATTCGATTTAAACCATATCATCGTCAACTACGGAAACATTTCATCACTTGGTCCTATTAAAGAGTGGGGACTTGAAATGGAACGGAATACGATCGTCGTGAATTCACATATGGAAACGAGTGTAGAAGGGATTTATGCCGCAGGAGACGTGGCGACATATGACGGTAAAGTCAAATTAATTGCGGTCGGATTAGGAGAAGCGCCAACAGCAATTAGTCACGCAAAAGCATACGTCGACCCGAAAGCACGTGTCCAACCGAAACATAGTACATCTGTTTTTAAATAAACGAATAAAAAGTCGAAAGAGTTTAATTTCCTCTTTCGACTTTTTGGACTTGCTAGATGCCCTACAAATATGTATATGCCCGTTTAAATGGAGGTTCCTTATATTTTGAAAAAGCGAAATCGCTTTCAGTTCCGTAATAAAATATATGAGTCATAAAAATATAGGTTCGCATTTAGGATACGGATACGTCACCCTAACACTTGAAAAAGAACCGTTTTTTTTATGCACACAATTCCGTACGGATTTGCGGACGCCAGCTCAGATTGCGAGCCACACGTCTTGCATACATGCGTGCGGAATTGTGTAAAAACCTCACCATATATTATAGAACCAAAAAATACTTCTAGAAATCGTAAGTGCTCGATTTCTAGAAGTATCGTTTTTTATTGATTATTTTCTGCTGCTTCTACCGCACGTAATTCTGAAACTGTAACAAATTGATACCCTTGATCATGTAATACTTTCATGACAGCATCTAATCCGTCAGCAGTTGAACGATGAATATCGTGCATTAAGATAATGCTACGATCGTGCGTGTACGTTTGGACAATGCTTAACAATTGTGCCGGATTACGATGTTTCCAATCTAACGTATCGACATCCCATAAGATAACAGGACTCGTTAGATGTTTACGTACTTTATCATTGACAGCTCCATAAGGAGGGCGGAAGACAGTCGGTTCAGAACCGATCGTTTCTTTAATAATAGCGTTCGTATTTAATACTTCTTCTTTAATACGGGCATCACTTAAAGAGGGAAGAACAGGGTGACTCCATGAGTGATTACCAATTTCATGGCCACGTTCAGCGATTTCTTTTGTTAATTCAGGGTATGCTTTCACTTGTTGTCCGAGCATGAAAAATGTCGCCTTCGCATTATACTTTTCAAGTGTTGCTAAAACGTCCGGTGTAACTTCTCCACTCGGTCCGTCGTCAAAAGTAAGAGCAACCATTTTTTTAGAAGGATCAACGGTATACCCTTTGAAATCGTCTTGTAAAATATCGTTGATGTCTGAACGTTTAATAGAGATGACAGGTGCTTGACCTTCTTTTAAATCGTTAAAATAAAAGTTAATCGTTTCTTTCGTTAATGCAAAATTAGAAAAATGATTCCACTTCGGTTGCGGGAATAACGCTACGTCTTGAATCTTTTCTGCACCTTCTTGATTTTTTAATGCTTGTTCTACTGTTGTAGCGAGCGTTTGAAGTGCCTCTTTATCATGAACGATAACGTCTTGAATCGATAAAAGCGCTCCGGTTTCTTCGTTCACTTGAAATGCTTGAACGTGTTGTGTTTCACTATTCGTTTTGTCGCCCGTGATTGTTGTCGTCGTTACGACAGCAAGTCCGTTATCATTCGTATCGGCAATCGGCTGAACAGTAGAAGTGAGAGAACCGACAGCTGTTTTATCTTCTAGTCGTTTATCGATGACTTGCGTAACATATTGTTGTTCAATTTTTTGAGCGAATTGTTTTGCAGCACGGTTAAAAGATTGTGATTCCGATTGCGGATATATCATCTCAAACGGATATTTCTCACTTTCTAATTGGTCCGTTTTAAATGTAAATTGCTCAAACTGTTCATCTTTCGTATCGCTTACTTTTACATCTAAGTCTTCAATGTCCGCTTGTTTCTCAGCGAACACATTCATCTTCGTTGCAGTGAAAATACCTGCAGCGGCAATGACGAGGAGTAAAATCCCAATTAATGAGAATTTAACTCCTTTTTTTAATTTTCTTTTCGCCACTATTCATCTTCCTTTCTCGTATTTAAATGGCATTTAGGTTGTCCTACCTTAATAGACGGTATACCCGATTAAAAAGTTTTGAAAGATTATATAAAAAGAAAGTTCTTTCTTATCTATTTTAAATAGAATGGTATACTATGAAAGAATAAAATTGAATTTGGAGGCACAGTTCGTATGGAATGGAAAAACATTTATCGTGGATTTTTTATGGGAATTAGTGATTTAATCCCCGGTGTGAGCGGTGGAACGATTGCGTTTATTTTAGGAATCTACGATCGGTTACTTTTATCAATTAGCGGATTTTTCAGTAAAGAATGGAAAAAACACCTCGGATTTCTCGTTCCGCTCGGAATCGGAATTGGTGCAGCATTACTATTATTTAGTCGTGTTATAACATTTTTACTTGAAAAATATGAAGCGCCCACAATGTATTTCTTTATGGGCTTAATTATTGGCGTATTGCCGTTTATCGTGAAACAAGCGAAAGTTGTCACGAACTTTAAATGGTACCATCTTCTATTAATGTTGATTATTGCAATCGGTTTAGCGTCAACAGTCTTTTTAAAACCGGCTTCAGCCGCAGTAATCACGACGCTAAGCTTGAAAAAAGCATTATTACTTTTCTTTGCTGGATGGTTGGCGAGCATGGCGATGTTGCTGCCAGGCATAAGTGGTTCATTCGTTTTGTTATTACTCGGCGTATATGCAACGGCAACGAAAGCACTTGCTACATTAAATATCCCAATCATTATCGTAATCGGTCTAGGTGTTGTAGTTGGGTTTATTGTAAGTAGTAAAGCAATTCATTATGTTTTACATACGCACCCGAAACCGATGTATGCCATTATTATTGGACTTATCCTCGGATCCGTATTTGCCGTTTATCCAGGCCTCCCTGAAAGTGGAACACCGTTAGTTATGAGTATAATAGCTTTCGTGACAGGTTTACTCGTAGCAAACATATTAAGCGAAGTAGGACAAATGAAAGAAGTAAAATAAACGAATTATTTAAAGAAACAAAAATAATGTACCGTTGGAAAAATGTAAAATATGATGTAGAATAGACTACGGTGACTTGTAATACATTTCAACGTGGAAGACTCCACCAAAAGTAGTGTAGAAAACGAAAAGCGAATTCGATAAAAGAGACGCGACGTTATAAAAGAGAGAAAGTTTCTAAAAGCTTTATCGTTCAACGTTTTGTCACACTTTAGTAACAATTTAGTCATGAAAATGAGGTCGTTTTGTTCTACACTATAATTAAGGTAGGAGTGGAAAATGAAAGGAGTGCTTTTCTAATGGAAGAAGTACTATTGGCAAGATTGCAGTTTGCTATTACGACTTTGTTTCACTTTATTTTCGTACCGCTTTCAATTGGTTTAGCGTTTTTAATCGCAATTATGCAGACGCTCTATCACGTGAAAAAAGACGAAATTTATTTAAAGATGACAAAGTTCTGGGCAATTTTCTTCCTCATTAACTTTGCGGTAGGAGTTGTAACAGGTATTCTCCAAGAGTTCCAATTCGGAATGAACTGGTCAGAATACTCACGATTCGTAGGAGATATTTTCGGAGCGCCATTAGCAATTGAGGCGTTACTTGCATTCTTCATGGAATCAACATTTATTGGTATTTGGGTGTTCGGATGGGGACGCGTACCGAAATGGGTACATTTACTCTCAATCTGGCTCGTAGCATTCGGAACATCACTTTCAGCGTTCTGGATTTTAGCAGCGAACTCATTCATGCAAAACCCAGTCGGTTACGTTTTAGAAGGTGGCCGTGCTGAAATGAATGACATTGCAGCAATTTTATTAAACGAAAAATTATGGGTAGCATTCCCTCACACCGTCTTAGCGAGTTTCGCAACAGGTGCGTTCTTCGTAACAGGTGTAAGTGCTTGGAACTACTTAAAGAACCGTGATATGGCATTCTACAAACGTTCAATGAACGTTGCATTAATCGTAGGTCTTATCTCATCACTCGGTCTTTTAGTAACAGGTCACGCACAAGCGACACACTTAATGCATGCACAGCCAATGAAAATGGCAGCAGCAGAAGGTATGTGGGAAGATTCAGGTGACCCAGCAGCATGGACAGTTGTAGCAAATATTGATGTAGAAAATCGTGAAACGACGATGAGTATCGATATTCCATATGCTTTAAGTTATTTAGCGTACGGTGAATTCAAAGGTGCCGTTCAAGGTATGAACTCACTTGAGCAAGAACTTATCGCAGAACATGGTGAATTAAAAGACGGATTTAGTTATATTCCGCCAGTGAAAACGACATTCTGGACATTCCGTGTAATGGCTGGTCTTGGTGGCGTTCTCGCATTAGTAGCAGCATTAGGATTATGGTTCTCATACCGTAATACGTTACAACAAAAAGGATGGTTCTTAAAGTTACTTATCCTTTCAATCTTTATTCCGTATATTTCAAACTCTGCAGGTTGGATCATGTCTGAAGTTGGACGTCAACCGTGGGTAGTTAACGGATTAATGCCAACGTATACGGCAGTATCACCAAACGTTTCATCAGGTCAGATTTTATTCTCACTTATTTCGTTCACTACGATTTATGCGATTTTAGGTATCTTAATGGTTATCTTATTCCTTAAGTACATTAAGCGTGGTCGTCACGAAGAGCCTAAAGCAGACGTAAGTGCAACAGACCCGTTTGAAGGAGGCGCTCAAAATGGCTGAGTTTTTAACATTACCTAACTTATGGTTCGTGTTAATTGGAGTTCTCTTCGTCGGGTTCATCTTCCTCGAAGGTTTTGACTTTGGTGTAGGAATGAGTACACAGTTTTTAGCTAAAAATGAAGATGAGCGTCGAACATTGATCAAGTCAATTGGTCCAGTATGGGACGCTAACGAAGTTTGGTTAATTACAGCAGCAGGTGCGATGTTTGCAGCATTTCCACACTGGTATGCTTCAATCTTTAGTGGTTACTACATCGTGTTCGTATTACTTTTACTCGCTTTGATTTTACGTGGAGTTTCATTTGAATTCCGTGAAAAAGGCGATACGAAGCGTTGGCGCTATAACTGGGATTGGGCTTTATTTACAGGAAGTATCGTACCACCATTTATTTTCGGGGTACTCTTCACAAGCTTAATTAAAGGTATGCCAATCGGAGAAGGAATGCATGTGAATGCAGGATTTACTGATTACTTTAACCTTTTCACAATCCTTGGTGGATTAGCATTTGTATTACTTTCATATTTACACGGTTTATTCTTCATCGGTTTAAAAACAGTTGGAGACTTACGTGACCGTGCATTTAAACAAGCAAAAACGATTTATCTCGTAACAGGACTCGTATTAGTTGGGTTCATCGTTATGTTAAAAGTCGATACGACAGTATTCGACGAGCGTGCAGCGATCTTCATTCCGTTATACGGTGCGATCGTCTTAATTTACGCAGTACTCTTCTTCTTCATGAACAAAAAACGTGAAGGATGGAGTTTCATTATGACAGGACTCATCTTAATTCTTGTCATGAGTTCATTCTTCGTGGCGCTCTTCCCGAACGTCATGATTAGCTCTATCGATCCAGTATACAACTTAAGTATCGCAGAAGCGGCATCAGGTAATTACTCATTATCTGTTATGACATACGTAGCACTTACACTCGTTCCGGTAGTTCTTGCCTATACGATTTGGACATACTACGTATTCCGTGAGCGTGTAACTGGTGAACGTCAAACGACGGGATATTAATGGATAGACATATACTGACATATGATGGCAGTAAAAAAGTAATGGTAGGCGTTGGGTTACTTACAGTAGCCCAAGCCTTTGCCATTATTATTCAAGCCATCTATTTAGCAAAAGCGATTACGCAAATGTTTCATGGAGCTCTTTGGACAGATGTTCTATTATCATTTGCGATTTTTTTCATTGCACATATTTTTCGTCATAGTTTCCAATGGGGAAAAGAAAGAATCGCACATCAATTCGCGGATCGAACGAGCGCTCATTTTAGAGAGCAATTAGTCCAAAAAATATTTGAGTTAGGTCCTGAAGCAGTCGGGAAGCACGGTTCAGGAGATTTAATTACGCTTACATTAGAAGGCGTACCGAAGTTTAGAAAATATTTAGAACTATACATTCCACGACTTTTATCAATGGCGATCATACCGGTTGCAATTGTTTTATTTGTATTTCCAAAAGATTACGTGTCGGGAATTACGTTAGTTCTTGTATTACCTATTTTAATTATCTTTTTAATTTTAATCGGTATCGTATCAAAAAAACGAATCGATGAACAAATGGAAACGTATCGTTTGCTATCACGTCACTTTTTAGATTCATTACGTGGACTCGTCACTTTGAAGTATTTAGGGAAAAGTAAATCACATGAGACAGCGATCGATACAGTAAGTAATAAATATCGAATTGCAACGAACCGCGCATTGAAATATGCGTTTTTATCATCTTTTGCACTCGATTTCTTTGCCAGTTTATCTGTAGCGATTGTTGCTGTTTTTCTCGGATTCCGTTTAATTAATGGATCAGTGATGTTAGAGCCGGCTTTGGCAATTTTAATATTAGCACCGGAATATTTTTTACCTGTACGTGAATTAGGAAGTGACTTCCATGCGACGGTCGATGGACAAGATGCAGGAAATGAAATACGAAACATTTTAGCGGAGACGTCTGAACGGAAAGAAGTAGAAGCAAAAGTACCGACTTGGACGCAAACGAGTGTTTTACAAGCAAATCAACTCGTTAAACTCGGGGATGAAGAGCAACAATTGTTAAAAAATATTTCATTTGAAGTAAAAGGAAATGAAAAAGTAGGAATTGTTGGTGTATCTGGTGCAGGAAAATCAACATTAATTTCTGTTTTATCAGGATTTTTACAAAATGAAAAAGGTTCGTTTACGATTGATGGAGTAGAAGTACCTCATTTAACGACACCTTATTGGCAACAACAAATTTCTTACATTCCACAACATCCGACGATTTTTTCAACGTCGATGTTAGATAATATTCGTTTTTATGCACCTCATGCTACTGAACAACAAGTGATGGAAGCTATTGAACGTGTTGGTTTAACGAAGCTCGTTCAAGAGTTACCAAATGGCATTCATGAACCAATCGGACATGGTGGCCGAGAGTTGAGTGGAGGAGAAGAACAGCGTGTGGCAGTAGCTCGTACGTTACTTCAAAAAAGTTCAATTTTAATTTTTGATGAACCGACCGCTCATTTAGATATTGAAACAGAGCATGACATTAAACAAATTTTAATTCCACTATTGGAAGATAAACTCGTCTTCTTCGCGACACACCGTCTCCATTGGATGAAAAATATGGATACTGTACTTGTGATGGAGCAAGGAGAAATTGTTGAACGTGGAACGCACGAACAGTTATTAGCGCAAGGTGGCACGTATGGAAAATTAATCGAAGCTCACCAGAAGGGAGGCCACCGTTGAATTATTACGTCGAAACTTATGTGAGACCGTATTTGAAAAAATATAGTGCACTGATGATCATGACGATTATTCTAGGTGCGCTTGCCTTATTATCTGCTGCAGCATTAACGTATACTTCAGGTTATTTAATTACACGAGCATCTGAAAAACCTGAAACGATATTACTCGTTTATGTTCCAATCGTTATGGTGCGAGCATTCGGTATTTCACGCTCAGTATTACGCTATATCGAAAATCTGTTAGGTCATGATGCGGTTTTAAAAGTGTTAGCTGATATGCGTTTATCACTATATCGCGCATTAGAACCACAAGCTTTATTCATTCGTTCGAAATTTAAAACAGGTGATTTATTAGGAGCTTTATCGGATGATATCGAGCATTTACAAGATGTTTACATTCGGACGATTTTCCCGACGATGATCGGTTTATTTATTTTCGTCTTTGCAGTTATTTGGTTAGCTGTATTTGATTGGGTATTTGCAATTTTCATGTTTTTAGCAATGAGCGTTGTCGTCTTTGTTTATCCAGTCATTTCACTCTATATTTTAAAACGTCAACAAACGATTTCAAAAGAGCAACATACTCATTTGTATCAAACGTATACAGATGCGATTTTAGGTGTAAGTGATTGGATCATTAGCGGACGAAAAGAAGAATTCGTAGATACCTTTTTACAAGATGCAAAAGAAAGTGATGCTTCTGAACGGAAGTTAGATTATTGGCATCAAACGAGAATGTTACAATTACAATTGTATACAGGAGTGCTTGTCGTCATCGTTGGAATTTGGGCAGGTTTCCAAGCGCTTGATGGAAACATTGCACCGACATATATCGCAGCCTTTACGCTCGTTGTAATGCCTATACTTGAAGGAATGATTCCAATATCGCATGCGGTCGAACGTATTCCAGTTTATGAGGAGTCATTTCGACGTCTCGATGCGATTGAAACATTTAAACCAGTCGATCAAGATCGAGCGACTGTCGATCCATCTTTTGAAAATCCGGCCATTTCGATAGACAATGTGTCGTATCGTTACACAGCAGAAGGAAACGAAGCCGTGAAAGATGTCACCTTGCATATTCCATATGGCGAAAAGATTGCGGTACTCGGTAAAAGTGGAGCAGGAAAGTCTACATTGATTCAACTATTACTCGGTAATTTAGATCCAACTGCAGGAACGATTCGTATAGATGGACAAGACCCTACACAATACGGCGATGGAATTTATGAATCTGTTAGCGTACTGAACCAAAAACCATATTTATTTGCAACATCCGTTGAAAATAATATTCGTTTAGGAAATCATAATGTGCCACGTGAACGGATTGAAGAAATTGTCGATGCTGTCGGTTTAGGACAATATATTTCAACATTACCGAAAAAGCTTGATACTCAGATGGAAGAGACGGGACAACGTTTTTCAGGAGGAGAGCGTCAACGAATTGCACTCTCTCGTATTTTAGTAAAAGATACACCAATTGTCGTATTAGATGAACCGACAATTGGGTTAGATCCCGATACTGAGTATGACCTTGTAGATACGATGCTTGAGGCTTTAGAAGAAAAAACGGTCATTTGGATTACTCACCATTTAACAGGTATTGAAAAAATGGATCGCGTATTATTTATGGACGATGGAGAAATTGCGATTTTAGGAACACACGAAGAATTACTTCAAACGAACGAACGTTATCGTCGATTGTACGAATTAGATCGAGGGTTATAATAAAGAGACGAAGTGAAGTCGTCTATTCATTTTAAATGCACACCTTAAACGTTAGAAAACGTTTAAGGTGTTTTTGTTCTGTAATAGATATTGAGGACGTACAATCTTATACGTATGCATAATAAGTAGAGCGAAAGTAACGGTATATGACGAAATCGCTTCGATTCTAAACTGTGACACTTCGTTGATTCGATAAAAAACATATAAGCAATGTATATGAACAAAATATAACATTCGTTAGATGATGAAGAAATCGTTTGAAAGTATTCATTTTAAAATGTCAGAAAATAATATAAATACATTTGACTTTATAATTATGCATATGTATACTTTAATATACAAAGTTTATATAAAGGAAAGGGTATGATGATTATGTTAGCACAGCTGAAAGGAAAAGATTTTTTAACATTACTCGACTTTTCGAGTGAAGAAGTACAATTTTTACTCGATTATGCAGTTGAATTAAAAAAGAAGTTAAAAAATGGTGAAGAAACACATCTTCTGAAAGGCAAAACGTTAGCGATGATTTTTGAAAAACATTCTACACGTACACGTATTTCATTTGAGGTCGGGATGACTCATTTAGGAGGAAATGGTATGTTCCTTCACTCACGAGATTTACAAATAGGACGTGGGGAAACAGTACACGATACGGCAAAAGTATTAAGTGAGTTTGTAGATGGCATTATGATTCGCGCAAATTCACACGAAATGGTAGAAGAGCTTGCGAAATATTCTTCAGTACCTGTTATTAATGGACTTACCGACATTTATCATCCTGCACAAGCAATGGCGGATCTCTTAACGATTTTAGAGGTGAAAGGTACATGTAAAGGACTAAAAATGGCGTATGTTGGAGATGGGAACAACGTTGCTCATTCGCTTATGATTGCAGGTGCTCATATGGGAATGGAATTAACAGTCGCAACGCCAAAAGGTTATGAATTCGATGAAAAAATTGGAGAAAAAGTAAAATCACTCGCTAATCAAAACGGAGGTTCATTTGTTACGACGTATGATCCAACGATAGCAGTAGCAGATGCAGATGTTGTTTATACAGACGTTTGGACGAGTATGGGGCAAGAAGAAGAGAGCGCTCAACGTCTCGTCGATTTTAAAGACTATCAAATTAATGATACGCTCGTTCAGTTTGCAAAAGATGACTATATGTTCCTTCACTGTTTACCAGCACATCGAGAAGAAGAAGTATCGACTCGTGTCATTGATGGTCCGAATTCTTACGTCTTCCAGCAAGCAGGTAATCGTCTACATGCTCAAAAAGCAATTTTAGCTGCTTTAATGCATACGTAATATCGTTTATATAGAAGAAGTGTTTGGATGCATGCAAATTTATTAAGTATACAAGTGCTACAGCAAATCATTTGATTTGAAAAGATGATGCATAAAGATAAAACTAAAACCCAGTGCCCACTTATTTTAAAAATAAAGGGATACTGGGTTTTATTTGGCTAGGGTTTTGTCCCAGCCTCTTTTACGCACACTTATAAAATGAACTTATTCAAATGTGATACGTTCAACTGTTTCTTGATCGAGACGTTTGACTACTTCTGTAATCAATTTTACTGCATTTTCATAGTCTTGTCGGTGAAGCATTGCAGCGTTTGAATGAATATAACGTGTCGCAATCGTAATAGCGAGTGTAGGACGGCCGCTCGTTGCAATATGCATACTTCCAGCGTCAGTTCCCCCACCTGCAATCGCATCGAATTGATACGGAATGTTAAGCTCTTCTGCTACGTCGACGACGAGTTCGCGTAATCCTTTATGTGACACCATAGAAGCATCATAAAGAATAATTTGTGGTCCTTCCCCCATTTTGCTCGTAGCATCATTCGGTGAAATTCCTGGCGTATCTCCAGCAATTCCTACATCGACAGCGAATCCGATGTCTGGTTCAACGAGGTGTGTCGCTGTTTTCGCTCCACGTAATCCGACTTCTTCTTGCACAGCTCCTACGCTATATAAAACGTTTGGATGTTGTTCGTTTTCAAGTTGTTTCATTACGTCAATCGCAATAGCACATCCAATTCGATTGTCCCATGCTTTAGCGAGTAAATAGTTTTCGTTGTTCATCACTGTAAACTCAAAATAAGGGACGACCATGTCACCAGGTAAAATTCCCCAGCTCAACGCCTCTTCTTTTGAAGCAGCACCGATATCGATAAACATATCTTTAATATCCGCTGGTTTTTTTCGTGCTTCTGCAGGTAAGACGTGAGGTGGTGTTGAACCGATGACTCCTGTAATATTGCGGCCATCGCGTGTTACAATCGTTACGCGTTGTGCAAGCATTACTTGGCTCCACCAACCGCCGACTGTTTGGAAACGAATAAATCCGTCTTTATCGATTTTTGTGACCATAAATCCGACTTCATCTAAGTGACCTGTAATCATTACTTTCGGTCCATCAGCAAGTCCTTCTTTTTTCGCGATAATAGAGCCGAGTCCATCGTATGTAATCTCGTCTGCCATCGGTTGTAAGTAACTTTCCATTACATTGCGTACTTCTCGCTCGTTACCAGCGATTCCTTTAGCATCTGTTAATGCTTTTAACATTTGTAAAGTTGGGTCTAACTGTGTCATTGACAACACTCCTTTTTTTCAATAGTTCTATTATAATAGAAATGAATCGAAATAACAAAGAGGCTGTCACATAACAGCCTCTTTACTTCTTATAAGAGATATTGACGTAAATGTGCATTCGGTTCGCGAGCAATATATTTAGGTGCGATATCAAAAATCGTATGAGCGCCGAACGATTTTTCGTGCGCTAAACGAGCAGCTGCACGGGCGTAAGCAACGAGCACACTTGATGTGAATTCAGGGTTACTATCGAGTGCGAGTGAAAATTCAACGACTTGATTCGTATGATTCCCTGTTTTTCCACTCCGAATAACGAACCCACCGTGTGGCATAGCGTTGTGATCACGTTGTAGTTCTTCTTCTGTAATAAAATGTACAGTCGTGTCGTACGGTGCGAAATAGTCTGGCATCGTAACGATACGCTGTGTGACCTCTTCGGGACTAGCATCTTCTTCTAAAACGACGTAACAAACCCGTTTATGTTTTTCGTTAGCTGGTAGTTCTGTTGCAGAGCCACTTCTTACTTGATTCATCGCTTCTTCAGAAGGAATCGTATACTGTACGGCATCTTTCACTCCTTCTACGCGGCGAACGGCTGCTGAATGACCTTGACTTAACCCTTTTCCCCAAAACGTATGTGTCGCTCCTTCTGGTAAAATCGCTTCGCTCATCATTCGATTTAAAGAGAAAAGGCCAGGATCCCAGCCGACCGAAATAATAGCAGTTGTTTCATTTTTCGTAGCTTCTTGATCGACACGTGCAAAATGATTTGGAATTTCAGCATGATTGTCGAAACTATCGACGATATTAAAATGTTGTGCAAGCTCTGGACTTTGAGTAGGTAAATCGTCGTTGGAACCTCCGCATAAAATAAGTACATCGATATGTTCTTTAAAATCGAGCAACGCATCCATTGAATAAACGTTCGTCTGTTGAACGAGCGGTTGTAGCGTACTCGGTTCTCGTCGTGTAAACACTCCGACAAGTTCCATATCTTCATTTTGATAAACAGCCGATTCAACGCCACGCCCTAAATTTCCGTAACCGGCAATACCGACTTGAATTTTCGTTGACATAAAACTTCACTCCTTTAAAGTAATCTTCTTCATCGTACCATTTTTTTGATTGAAGTACGAATATTCGAGCAAGTTGACAGAAACAAAAGAGTTCGGTAAAGTACGTACATATAGAAGAGGTTTCCTAGCGCAACCCTCTTAAAAAAACTATGGAGCGACACAGCTGCCTAGTGCATGCTGTTTTTGTCGTTTTGAGGAGGATTTTCATGACGGAACGTACGAATTGTTCGATGCCGGATGTAACATTACTCGGAAGTGAAAAAACGGATTATTTATTCGACTATACACCGGATGTGCTCGAGCCTATTGATAATTTAAATGCAAAACGAGATTATTTTGTCAAATTAAATTGTCCAGAATTTACATCACTTTGTCCAAAAACAAATCAACCAGACTTTGCTACGATTTATTTAAGTTATGTACCAGATAAAAAAATTGTCGAAAGTAAATCATTTAAATTGTATTTATTTAGCTTTCGTAATCATGGTGCATTTCATGAAGATGTCGTCAACATTATCATGGACGATTTAATACAATTGTTAGACCCTCGTTACATCGAAGTGTGGGGAAAATTTACACCACGTGGTGGAATTTCAATCGATCCCTATTGTAATTATGGCCGTCCGGGAACGAAGTATGAAAAAATGGCGGAACATCGTTTAATGAATCACGATATGAATCCTGAAACAATCGATAATCGTTAAATATAGAGCTTAAAATAACAACTCGTAAAAAAGAGTGAATGTTATTTTAAGCTTTTTTTGTAGGTAGATTGATAATAAAAAGAATTATCTGAAAATAAAACAGTCTTATTTTCTGTGTTTTGTACTATAACAGATTGTTTTTAGACGTAAAAATAGTCTTTCAGTAACATTTAATTGTCTTTTACTCTTTTTTTATAGTTGCGTTCCCAAAAATAGTATGTTAAGTTTTATACAGATGCAAAAACGATATAGACTTTTCATCCGAAATGTAAGCGGTTACGAGAAGGGGTTTTCGCAGCACTTACATATTTTCTAAATCGTCGTTTATAGGGGTATAATCGACAATGACTATGGGGAAGAAAATAAACGGAATGTCCGCATTTGGGGAAATGCGTATAAATGACATAACAAGTCTGAATATTCAAAGATTTTGCATCTGTATGTAACAGGGAGAATACACGACAAACAATTAACTTAAATGGGGGTCATGACAATGACAAATGTACAAACAGAATACCGTCCAGGACTTGACGGTGTAATCGCAGCAGAAACGGTTCTTTCATTTTTAGACACAGTAGAAGGACGTATTTTGATTAAGGGGTATGACTTAATCGAGCTTTCAAAAGAAAAAGGTTACTTAGATATCGTTCACTTAATGATTGAAGATTCATTACCAACAGATGAAGAACGTCAACGAGTAGAAGAACGTTTGAAAGAAAATTACGCTGTGCCAAAAGAAGTAATCGATGTGTTACAATTACTTCCGAAAGATACAGATCCGATGGATGCATTGCGGACAGGTGTTTCAGTTCTCGGTAGTTTTGATCATCAATTAGATGATCGTTCTGAAGAAACAAATAAAGACCGTGCATATCGTTTGCTCGGGCAAATGCCAACAATCGTCGCAAACAGTTATCGTATTTTAAATGGATTAGAAGTAGTAGATCCAGATGAGTCACTTCCTTATAGCGATAACTTCCTTTACATGATTACAGGACAGCGCCCATCAGAGCTTGAGGCAAAAATTTTCGATAACTCATTATTACTATATAGTGAGCACGAAATGCCGAACTCCACATTTACAGCTCGTGTTATTGCATCGACAAAC
>JASLJC010000119.1 GCA_030152585.1 Savagea sp.
TTGCTTCTAACGCAGCAAGCCATTCTTTTCCATTTTTTGACGCGTGGCGATATTGGTCTAACGTTTCATTGTAACCGTCTCGAATAACCCCTTGTTCCTTTACCGAAATTGGCGGTTGTTCAGCAATCGCTTCTTGAAGTAATGAGGCAAGTGGTGCACAAACATCCAGTTGTTGACCGAGTTGTTGTAAAACTTGCTCTTCTGACGATAAGAGACGTTCCTGGATGATTGGTAAAACGAGTAGTGAATCACGTAACTGCGCTAAGTCACGACCACCTGCACTATTCATCGCAATACGACCTGCTAAACGTTCTAAATCATAGACTTGCTTTAACATTTGTTTCATATCACTACGTTCTAAAAATGCTCGTATCCATGCTTCTACAACGTTTAATCGTTCTTCAATCGCTTCTTTATTTGCCAATGGTTCGTAAATCCAGCGACTTAAAAGACGTGCTCCCATCGCCGTCGATGTATCATCTAATAAATCGAATAATGTCCCTTTTTTCTTATTCGTTCGTAACGATTGTACTAACTCTAGATTACGCATCGAGTTTGCATCGATCGACAATTTTTCATCTTTACGTATGAAACGAAACGGACGAATATGTTGAAGTGATGCTTTTTGCATTTCTTGGACGTATTGGAGCAAACGAAAGACGACAGGCTGAGCTTCTTTTGGAGTCCATTGTATAATTTGTTCACTCGTCGGTAATGTCGTTTCAACTTCTATCGACACTGCAATGCCTTTTGCTTGTAACATCGGTTCGTACGTTTCATATACTTCTTTTGAAACGACGACTTCTTTTAACTGTCGAGCGATTAATTCATTTGCAATTTCTTCTGTACGCCCCTCTAAACATTCTGTACGTCCTTCACCGGTTGCTACGTCAACATAAGCGACGTAGACGCTCGTATTTTGTACATCGAGAGCACCGATAAAATGGTTTTCAGCACGGTTGATCGTTTTCCCTTCTGTTAACGTTCCCGGTGTTACAATTCGAACGACATCGCGACGAACGATTCCTTTTGCCTCTGCCGGGTCTTCTATTTGTTCACAAATCGCAACTTTATGTCCATTTTGAACAAGTGTTTCAATATAGTTTTCTGCCGAATGGTGCGGTACACCACACATCGGAATTTTTTCATCGTATTTCCCAGCACGTGCTGTTAATGTAATCTCGAGCAAAGCTGCTGCTTTTTCAGCATCTTCGAAAAACAATTCATAAAAATCACCTAATCGAAAAAATAAAAATGAATCTGGATGTTGTCGTTTAATTGATAAATATTGCTTCATCATTGGCGTATGTTCTTTTTTCATCGTATTCCTACTTTCTTCTATCTTACGTTCTCTTTTTATCGTACCTCTTTCTTTTACAAGAGGCAAAATTGAAAAATCACGAGTCTATGTCGATTGACATAGCTCGTGATTTTTTCACTCTGTTCGGCGACGTAACGTATCACGTACAGATGCTCGAATTTCTTTCGTTACAAGTTGTAACAATTCATTCGCTTCCTCTTGTACTTGCGTATATTGTACGACAATCGGTAACGAATCAATCTCTCGCTCTAACTGTGCAATTTCTTGTTCTACGATCATTAACGCTTTTTTCTTATCGTATTGTTCAAAATTAACCGCTTGTTGCTGTAATTGTTTCAGCCGTTCAATTTTTTCCATAACTGATGTACTTTTATGAATTTGTTCTTCTGCTCGGCGAAATGTTGCAATTTCATCTACTTGACGAAGTTGAGCTGCTAATTGATCTGCACTGTGTAAAATGTCGCTTTTATCGTACATCTCTATGCTCCGTCACGAGTTCTCCGATGAGCGACCACGTCCGCGTTTCCGTAATCCGAACATCTACAATTTTTCCAATGTATTCTTTCGGAGCACGAACGTTTACTAATTTATTCTTTTCAGTATAGCCCGATAAAACGTTCGGATCTTTTTTACTTTCTCCTTCGATTAATACGCGCACGACTTGATCTTGATATGCAGACATCGCACGAGCTGTATAATCGTTTACAACTTCATTTAAACGTTCAAGACGACGTTGTTTCACTTCCATCGGAATGTTATCTTTCATTTTAGCAGCCGGTGTTCCTTCACGCGGTGAATAAATAAATGTAAACGCATGATCAAACTGCACTTCATGGTATAACGATAACGTTTCTTCAAATTGTTCGTCTGTTTCGTTCGGGAAACCGACGATAATATCTGTCGTTAACGTTACATTTGGCATCGCTTGTTTAATTTTACGCACGAGTTCTAAATATTGTTCACGTGTATATTTACGTGACATAATTTTTAAAATATCACTTGAACCTGATTGTACAGGTAAGTGAATATGGTCCACTAAGTTTCCACCTTTTGCGAGCACTTCAATTAAATGATCATCAAAATCACGCGGGTGGCTCGTCGTAAAACGAATACGTGGAATATCAATTAAACGAAGTTCGTCCATCAAATCGCCTAAACCGTACTCTAAATCGTCAAAATCTTTACCGTAAGCATTTACGTTTTGGCCGAGCAATGTCACTTCTTGATACCCTGCCGCTGCGAGCTCACGTACTTCTTGAACAATATCTTCTGGTCGACGACTTCTTTCTTTTCCACGTGTATACGGTACGATGCAGTACGTACAAAACTTATCACAACCGTACATAATATTTACCCATGCTTTAATATTTCCGATACGAGCTTTCGGCAAGTTTTCGATAATGTCGCCTTCTTTTGACCATACTTCAACGACCATCGCTTTTGACATATACGCCTCGTGTAAAATTTCTGGTAAGCGATGAATATTATGGGTTCCGAATACCATATCGACATGTTGTTGTTCTTGTAAAATTTTATTGACGATATTTTCTTGCTGTGTCATGCAGCCGCAAACACCGATTAACATATCAGGGTTTTCGCGTTTTAAACCTTTTAAATGGCCTAATTCACCAAACACTCGATTTTCTGCATTTTCACGAATCGCACACGTATTTAATAATACAACATCCGCTTTATCCCACTCGCTTACCGCTGTATAGCCAAGTTGCATAAAAATACCTGCCATCACTTCTGTGTCGTGTTCGTTCATCTGACAACCAAATGTACGGATATGGAATGTTCGTCCTTTTCCCATATTTAAATAACGTGCGTCAATATCAAAGTCATCAAAATATTTTACTTCTTCTTTCCCACGTTTTTTCGCATCTTTTAATGACGGTGGTTGATAGACCGTCTCAAAATATTGGCTGTAATCTTTTTCGGTTTTCGTTTGGAGTTTTTGTTGTTCGTTCACTGCTGAACTCCCCTTCCTTTTTATCGTTTAAATTCAAATGGATGATCTTCACTAATCCGAATCCGTTCAACTTCTTCTGCTCGGCCCGTTTCATCATTTAAACGGACAAATAAACCGTTCAATTGCGCTCGTCCTTTTTTAGGCACTTCAAAACGCGTCGGCATATTCGTTTTAAAACGGTGTAAAACGGCTTCTTTTTTCATTCCTAATATTTCATCATACGGTCCTGTCATTCCCGCGTCGGTTAAATAAGCAGTACCCTGTGGTAAAATTCGTTCATCTGCTGTTTGTACATGTGTATGCGTTCCTACGACGACACTTGCACGTCCGTCTAAATGAAAGCCCATCGCAATTTTTTCACTCGTCGCTTCTGCATGAAAGTCGACAAAAATAAAAGGAGATATTTCTTTCGCTTCTTGCATTAGTTCGTCTGCTTTTTTAAACGGATCATCATGTGGCGGTAAAAAAGTACGACCGTGTAAATTGATGACTGATAATGTTTTTCCATTGCGTGATACTTGAGTCATTCCACGACCTGGTGCTTCTTCTGAAAAATTGGCAGGGCGGATTAAATACTCCGCATCTTCAATAAATTCAAATATATCACGCTGATCCCAAGCATGGTTTCCGAGCGTGACGACATCGACACCTGCGCGTAAAAAATCATCATAAATTTGTTTCGTAATACCACGGCCCGCTGCTGCATTTTCGCCATTTACGATAATAAAATCTGCTTCATACTTGTTACGTAAACGTGATGTATAATCAAATACCATGTCGCGACCCATTGAACCGACGACATCTCCGATAAATATAATATTCACTTTCGATTCCTCTTTCATTTTAAATTCCATTCATTATAAAATAAATCGATATGCTTCATTATACAGTATATCATGTTTTCGTTATCGTTTATAGACTCGGTATCGGCCTATTCCTTCATTAGAATCGAGAGTCTTTTTGATTATCTATATCATTTTTTACTACTTATAGCTAGAATGTATAACGCCGTCAATCTTATTCATGCTATGTTTATAAATCCACATATACTGTACGAGTTACGAAAATTCCTAATATTTATAAATCAATGACAACGATAAAAACATGCTCGCCAACAATCGACGAGCATGTTTTTTTATTTTGCGTACTCTACAGCACGCATCTCTCGAATCACAGTTACTTTAATATGACCCGGATAATTTAATTCTTTTTCAATTTGTTTTCGAATATCTCTTGCAAGTTGATGAGAAGTCACATCATCTACTTGGTCTGGACGGACGATAATCCGTACTTCTCGACCTGCTTGAATCGCATATGACTGTTCAACACCTTCATAAGACTCTGCAATTTCTTCTAATCGTTCTAATCGTTTAATATAATTTTCTAACGTTTCACTTCTTGCTCCTGGACGCGCAGCAGAAAGTGCATCCGCTGCTGCAACGAGTACGGCAATAATAGATGTTGCTTCTTCGTCTCCATGATGCGAAGCGATACTATTAATTACGACTGGATGTTCATTATATTTCATTGCAAGTTCTTTTCCGATTTGAACGTGACTTCCTTCGACTTCATGATCGATTGCTTTTCCGATATCGTGAAGTAATCCTGCACGGCGCGCAAGACTCACATCTTCCCCGAGTTCAGCTGCCATGAGTCCTGTTAAATATGCCACTTCAATCGAGTGTTTTAAAACATTTTGTCCGTAGCTTGTACGGAAATGTAGACGTCCTAACACTTTCATTAAGTCTGGGTGTAAATTGTGTACTCCGACATCAAATGTCGTCTCTTCCCCTTTTTCACGAATGAGTTCGTCTACTTCACGACGTGATTTGTCGACCATCTCTTCAATTCGCGCAGGGTGAATCCGACCGTCTTGTACAAGTTTTTCTAACGATAAACGTGCAATTTCCCGACGTACGGGATCGAACCCAGATAAAATAACAGCTTCCGGTGTATCATCGATAATTAAATCAATTCCTGTGAGCGCTTCAAATGTTCGAATATTACGCCCTTCTCGACCGATAATACGACCTTTCATTTCGTCATTCGGTAAGTTTACGACAGATACTGTCGTCTCCGCGACGTGATCGGCGGCAAATCGTTGCAAGGCAAGAGATAAAATTTCACGTGCTTTTTTCTCTGCTTCTTCTTTCGCTCGATCTTCATGTTCTTTAGACATTCGAGCAATATCGTAAGCAAGCTCTTTTTCAGCACGACTTAAAATTTTCTGTTCCGCTTCTTCCTTCGTTAAGGAAGCGATGCGTTGTAACTCTTCTTCGCGTTGAGCGAGGAGTTCTTCCGCCTTGCGTTCCATCTGTTCCATATGCTGTTGTTTCTTAGTTAACTCTTGTGTGAGCTCATCTAAGTTATCTTCTTTTTTGTTAAGGTTTTCATCTTTTCGGTCTAAAATTTCTTCCCGTTGGATGAGACGATTTTCTTGCTTTTGAATCTCTGTGCGGCGTTCTCTTAACTCCCGCTCCGTCTCTGTTCTTAACTTGTGATTTTCATCTTTTGCTTCTAAGAGTGCTTCTTTCTTTAACGACTCTGCTTCCCGCTTTGCATCTTCTACAATGCGTTCTGCTGTGTTTTGAGCACCCGTCACTTTTGATTCATTCACGTTTTTATTATAAAAATAATGCACAACTGCACCGACGATAAAACTGAGCAAAGCGGAGATGATAATTTGAGAAGTAATCTTAGCCACCTCCTCCTGCTTATTTTCTTTTTCAGTCGGCTCGTATATTAAAATGCAACATACTGCCAATTCATTTTTTTGAGTATGAAGTACAAATACAATTGTATAGTTGTCATTTTCAACTGTCAAGATGCGAGACGAAAGGAATGCGTTCCTTTCTTGCTTTTCTTTTCATTTTTGACGCTCTTTCTCTTCTTATTGAAGTCTGTTCTCAATTACAAATGCTTTTACTTCCATTTCATCAATTTATACATACCCTTCCGTCCGGATTTGTGAAAGAAAACTCCTGTTGCGAACTCTTTCACTGCTCACAAAAAAATTTTTCTCGGGAAGTTCGTAGCGAGCCACACATCTTGCATATATATGTGAATTTGTGTAAAAACCCCAACATCTATGATAGAACCCAAAAAAGACACATGAACGTTTAATCATTCAAGTGTCTTTTTTAATTTAAAGGTCATTCCTATCTTCTGGCCTTATTATTTTTCTTTTTCTTCTTCTGTAGGCAGAAGGTCGACTTGTTCTTCTGCCACGATTTCTTTTTCTTCTTCTATTGGTTCTGCTTTTACACCATCTAATTCGTATTCTAAACGAATTTTAGCAGTTACTTCTTCAAATATATGTTCATTTTCACGTAAGTATTGTTTCGCATTTTCACGACCTTGACCGAGTCGCTCTCCTTCGTAAGAGTACCATGAACCACTTTTATCAATAATATCTAGTTCAGATGCCATATCGAGTACTTCACCTTCACGTGAAATTCCTTCACCGTACATAATATCAACTTCTGCTGTTTTAAACGGTGGCGCTACTTTATTTTTTACTACGCGAATACGCGTCTTATTTCCGACCATTTCATTACCTTGCTTAATCGTTTCACCACGACGTACTTCTAAACGAACAGAAGAATAGAATTTCAATGCACGTCCTCCTGGTGTCACTTCAGGGTTACCGAACATAACGCCGACTTTTTCACGAATTTGGTTAATGAAAACTGCGACAGCACCTGTTTTATTAATAGCTCCTGATAGTTTACGTAAAGCTTGAGACATTAAACGCGCTTGAAGACCGACGTGAGAATCTCCCATTTCCCCTTCAATTTCGGCACGTGGAACGAGTGCTGCAACAGAGTCAACGACGACCATATCAACCGCGCCACTTCGTACGAGCGCTTCTGTAATTTCAAGTGCTTGCTCTCCAGTATCAGGCTGAGAAAGTACGAGATTTTCGATATCGACTCCTAATTTTTTAGCATAAACGGGATCTAATGCGTGCTCTGCGTCGATAAACGCCGCTTGACCTCCTGCTTTTTGAACTTCTGCGATAGCATGTAACGCAACAGTCGTTTTACCTGAACTTTCTGGACCATAAATTTCAACGACACGTCCGCGGGGGTAACCACCTATACCTAATGCAACGTCTAATGCGACAGATCCAGATGAAATCGTCTCAATTCGACGATCACCTCGATCACCCATCTTCATGACGGCACCTTTTCCCATTTTCTTTTCAATTTGCTTTAACGCCATATCAAGCGCTTTTTGCTTTTGATTTTTATCTACTTTCACATTTTTTCCTCCTTGCCGATTGCTAACTTCTTATACTATACCTCTTTTATTTCAAAGGCACAACAAATATGCGAACATTTATTCGGTTTTTGAAATATAACGATTTATATTTCAATTTCGTCTCGTTCTATCGCTTGAATTAAATAATATAAAGCAAATTGCACTGTTCGTTGACGATTCGTATTTCGACGGTTCGACAATTGTAACCGATATGTTTTCGTCTTCGTTTCAGATGCAAGCGCAATCCAGACCGTCCCTGCTGCTTGCCCATCATGCATATCCGGTCCTGCTACACCGCTTAATCCAACGCCAAGTGTCGTATTGAATTTTCTCCTCACTCGTTGTGCTAGTGCTATGACACACGCTTCGCTCACGACACCGACTTCTTCTAACCATTGTTGATCGATTTGAAGCTGATTCGCTTTCGTCTCGACATCGTATACGACGACACTTCCTTTTAGTACTTGGCTTGCGCCTGCTTCGTTAGCGATTGTTGATGTAAATAAACCTGCTGTTAAGCTTTCCGCTGCACTGATGGTCATCTGACGCTCTTTTAATATTTCAAGAGCTTTAGAAGCTAAAGTTTCATCGTCTATTCCAAAAATATAATCGCCTAAAATTGCACGTATTTCATCTTCGACAGGTTGAATCAATTGATAAGCTTCTTCTTCCGAAGGTGCTTTCGCAGTCAAACGTAATTGAACGACTTTCGGACTTGCTAAAGGAGCAACTGTCGGATTCGTTTGACGATCTAATATATGCTCAATCCGCGTTTCAATTTCGGCTTCTCCGATACCGTATAAATTTAACGTTTTCGAAACAATTCGATCACGTTTTGTGTCAACACCAAGTAAATAAGGAATTGCCTCATTAACAAACATCGGTTGCATTTCATGTGGGGGACCAGGTAATAACATATACGTATGACTTTCCGTTTGTACTGCCATTCCTGGTGCCATACCTTCTACATTTTTTAAGACATCGCTTTGTTGTAAAACGAGTGCTTGCTTTTTATTGTTATCAGTCATCGGCTTCCCACGACGTGCAAAAAATTGTTCTATCGATTGTAACGCTTCATAATTTGTCTCGAGTGGTCGATTTAAATGTGTAGCAATTGTTTCTTTCGTCATATCATCTTTTGTTGGCCCTAGCCCACCTGTAAAAATAATAAGGTTTGCGCGGCTTTCTGCTTGATGAATAACATTTTCTAGACGAGTGCGATTATCTCCAACAACGGTATGATAATGGACATCGATTCCAACTTCTGCAAGCCTTTTAGATATAAATTGAGCGTTCGTATTTACAATTTGGCCAAGTAGTAACTCCGATCCTACCCCGATAATTTCTGCTTTCATTTCATCATACCTTCCTATTTTTACATCGACTTCGTTAAAGCATGGCGGTTTTTATAAAAGTAATCGATTCCAGATAAAACGGTGAAAAAGAGCGCAACGTATAACATAATCGTTCCAAACGGGATATGAAGTAACTCGAAGTATGCATTATGGAACAATAATACGATAATCGCTACAAGTTGTGTCACAGTTTTAATTTTTCCCATTGAGCTCGCTGCTACGACTTCTCCTTCTCCAACGAGTACGAGACGAAGACCTGTTACAGCAAATTCACGACTTAAAATAAAAATCACGACCCAAGCAGGTGCGAGTCCCATTTCAACGAGTAAAATAAAAGCAGCTGCTACGAGTAGTTTATCTGCTAATGGATCTAAAAATTTCCCCATATTCGTTACTAAGTTATGTTTTCGCGCTAAATAACCGTCTAACCAGTCTGTCATTGACGCTATAACAAATAAAATCGCTCCTACAAATGTTTCGATACTCATCGTAATGCCACCGAATGATAATGTACCCCATCCAAAGTCAGCAATCATAAATACGATGAAAATTGGTATTAATAAAACACGTGATAATGTTATTTTATTCGGTAAATTCATCATTTTTCTCCTTTTATTCGTCTTGGCAAAAAACACGAGTTAGCAAATGGAAAGAGTTCGTCAAACGGTTTCGTTTTTCGCCTTCTCTAGTCGCTAACTCGTGGCTTTCGATCCATTATTCTTCTTCGACTTGTTCTGGTGATGGTTCATGTTCAATAATAATATTTTGTGTGACGACATCTGTTGGGAATGTAAATGGTTCCCCGTTAATCAAAATCTCTGTCGCTTCCGAACGACCTACTCGAATTCGAGCACGTTCTTTCCCAGTCATATCTACTTCGACTTCATCACCATTTGTTAATACACGCGCA
>JASLJC010000058.1 GCA_030152585.1 Savagea sp.
ACCGTTTCTTTATAGTATTCAGAAATCGACGGCAACATTTTTTGCGAGTGGGAAGCGAGCGCAACGAGTGTAACCGTTACACCAACTCCGAGCGCGATAATAAAGTTTGTAAGTTTGTTTACTGTCGTTTCACCGTAGTCTTTCATTTTCGGTAAATGTTGGAATGCTAGTAAAAACAAAGCGACCGAAACCGTTTCGATGACGAGTTGCGTTAAAGCTAAGTCTGGTGCTTTAAACATTACGAAAAATAGAGCGACTGCATATCCGGTTGCGCCGAGCGCGATAAATGCAGCCATACGTGTTTTGGCTAGAACGACGAGTAAAATAGCGCCGACTAAAATGACGGCATTTAAAATCGTGTAAAGTGGTAAAGCTGAAAAACTAGAGAAGTCAACTAAAAATGCATCTTTTGCAAATAAAGTGACGAGCGTACCAATTGCAATCGCGACGAACATATAAATGAAATACGTTCGCATCATTCCATCCATATATGAGCGGGATAAACGATTCATTCCTTTTTCTGATAAAATCATCGTTTTGTCGTAGAAATGATTTAACGTTAACCATTCCGGTTGAATATTGTATAATTTTTGCCACTTGTTTAATGAAATGTACAGTAATGTACCAACTACGAAAATACCGATCGTCATCCAAAGCGCAGGCGAATCCCAACCATGCCATGCTGAAACTGTAATAGCAACATCTGATGGATGCGCATACAAATTCGGTTGAAAAGCAATGACAGCTGGTTTTAACAACCAATCGCCTACTTTGTTTGGAATGAAGAAGACGAGTACGACGATAGAAGCTAAAATAATAGGAGAAATAAGCATTCCTATTGGTGCTTCCTTCGGCATAATCGGTAGTTTTTCGACATTCCCTTTCGTAGCGAAAGTTTTAAAGACGAAATAGAAACTATAAACAAACGTAAAGACGCTTGCTACCCAAGCGATAATCGGGAAAATAATGCCCCACGTATCAAAGTGGAACAATTGGAACTGTGTGAGCGCGATCATTGATTCTAAAAACATTTCTTTACTTAAAAATCCGTTAAAAGGCGGTAAACCTGCCATCGATAATGAACCGATCAAAGCGATTGTAAAACTAATCGGCATAATGGCCATTAATCCACCAAGCTTTCGAATATCGCGTGTACCTGTTTGTACATCGACGATTCCGGCTATCATGAAAAGGCTTCCTTTAAAGGATGAATGATTAATTAAGTGAAATACTGCAGCGAAGGCTGCAAATGTGAAAACTGCTTCATTCGAATGGTACGTAATGGCACTGACACCTAATAAACTCATTACGAGACCGAGTTGACTGACTGTTGAAAAAGCAAGTATTCCTTTTAAATCGGTTTGTTTCACTGCGAAAAATGAACCCCATAATAACGTGAAAATTCCGACGCCCGCGACGAGCCATATCCAAACATTTGAAATAGCAAAAAGTGGTGTGAAGCGAGCGACTAAATAAATACCAGCTTTTACCATCGTAGCGGAATGGAGATACGCACTTACTGGGGTCGGTGCTTCCATTGCATCAGGTAACCAAATGTAAAACGGAAACTGTGCGGATTTTGTAAAGGCACCGAGTAAAATTAAAATCATCGCAATGAAAAACAAAGGATGTTCTGCGATGATAGGTGCTTGAGCAATCATTTCTCGAATCGAGAAGGTTTGCCCAGCAATTCCTAAAATAATAAAACCACCGAGCATCATCAAACCACCAAAAACGGTAATCATCATCGATTTTAAAGCACCGAAGCGTGATGCATCACGCGTGTACCAAAAACCGATCAATAAGAATGATGAAATCGATGTCAATTCCCAAAATAAATAAAGCGACATAACATTTTCCGATTGTACGACACCGAGCATCGCACTCATGAAAAGAAGAAGGTAAACGTAGAAGTTACCAATGTTTTCTTTGTTTTTATCTAAATAGAAAACAGAGTATAACGTCACAAGCGCACCAATTCCTGTAATGAGTAATGTAAATAAGATGCTAAGTCCGTCAATATAAGAAGTAAATGATATTCCGAGTGAAGGAATCCATTCGAGTGTAGACGTAATCGTCTCTCCGTTCATCGTCGTCGGTACGAGTTGTACGTAAAAAGCGAATAAAAGTACCGGTATAATGAGGACGAACCACCCCGTATGTATCCGCTTTACATGCTTATACAAAAAAGGCATGAAAAGGGCGGCGACAATCGGTATAAAGATGAGCCAAACTAAATTCAAAAAAATCCTCCTTCCAAATGAATCAATACGCTTCACTTTGCTCCTAAAGTATAACGTAAAAAAGAAATAATTGCATTTGCAAAGCTGAAGGAAAAGTAGTTTTTCTATATCATTTCCTATATTATAGAGAGTGAAAATAAATTTGAGGTGACATATGAAGAACCCATATCTATTTGGATTTTTACCATTTATTACAATATTGACCTTTAGTTTGACATTCGGTGTGTATACAGTAGGAATATCGTTAGATGTGTTTAAAGAAGTCGGTTTATACGCGGGTATGAGTGAGTTTTTGAGCGACATACAAATCCGTTTTTCATTATTAATTGTATATGCTGTTTTATACTTTATGATTCTGTCCGCATTGAAATTAATTGCGGGCACAATTCACGAATTGGCTATGTTGTTTTTTGCAAAACAATTTGATTTGAACAATTTTCGAAAATTGCGCAGTGGAAATTTAATTTACTTTTTTGGTGCACTTTTATCAGCAGCGGGTGTACAGTCGATTGTCGTCTTATTACTCATTTTTATCGGGACGACCATCGTATATAGTTTATTTATTTTATATCAATTAGGAAAAGAGCTGTCGATTTTTAATGTTGTCGGAATTATTGTATTTGAAGTTGTCGCATGGGGAATGCTTATATCTTTAATTGCTTACAGTGTATTACGTCTTTACAACAGCGTAATGGAAAGTTTACCGTTTGTTGGTCAAGCGTAATATTCGGGAAGAATATAAATGAAATGGAAAAGACATCCGAAAAAGTGCAAACTTTCTTTCGGATGTCTTTTATAATCGAGCGTAACGTTTAAGGGGATAAAAGTTGAGAAAAAGCACGTAAATGAATTTTCGCATCACTTGCCCATTGAACAGAACGTTTTTGATCGTAACCGACCCAAACGGCTGTTGCATACGTATCATTTAATCCTGCAACCCAAATATCTCGGTAGTGATCGGAAGTTCCTGTTTTAGCTCCTGTATAAGAAGTTGAAGTCGTCACTCCTTTAGCTGTACCGTTACGAACCGTATCTTGTAGTAACTGTTTCATCGTTTGTGCTGTGCGCGTACTCCAAACCGTTTTCGGTTGAAAAGGTGCTTCATACAATACTTCACCCTCAAGTGTTTGAATCGATCGAATCGTATGAGGAGACGTATAGGAACCGTCATGGAAGCTAGAGTAAGCACTCGCTAGCTCAAGAGGAGTGACCCCGTATTGTAAACCACCGAGTGCAGCGGCGAAGTTTCGATCTTCAGGTGTAATGTGTTTGAAGTCGAACTGCTCGAGATACTCGAACGCTTCATTTAAACCGACAGATCGTAAAGCACGTACTGCTGCTGTATTATGACTATATCGGAAAGCACTCGATAACGATGTCGTTCCGTACGTAGCTCCTCCGATATTGCGCGGACAATAGTTCCCGATACAAATATTTCGACTATCTACTGGTGAATCAGCTGAATAACGGCCACTTTCTAAAAAGGGACCGTAAACGAGAATCGGTTTAAAAGCAGATGCAGGTTGATGAACTGCGCGATAAGCGCGGTTGAACCCTGCTTTTTTATAATGGCGACCGGCGTACAGTGAAACGATTTCGCCATTTGTCACATCGATGACAGCAGCAGCTGCTTGTAGTGGATCAGGTTGAACTAACTGGTTTAATCGTTGCTCGTCGCGTAGCTGTTTATGTAAATCAAGCGCTGTATTGATAATTAATCCTTTTTCTGTAACAGACTGTAAATATTGATTAAATGTTCTTTGAATCTCTTCCCGCTCAAAAGATGTTGTCGCTTCGTTCATCGCTTTTGATAAACCGAATGTTTCACCTAGTGCGATCGGGAGTTCATCTAAAACAGTGTCGCTATACATCGGTGCTTCATCTTTTTTACGTTTTACTTCGAGTACGATTTTTTCTTTTTTCGCTTGTTCGGCTTCTTCTGATGTCATAATTTCAGTTTCTTTTAATGTATCGAGTAGCCGCTCTTGGCGCTTTTTCGTATTTTCAAAATTGCGTAACGGATTGTAAACGGAAGGATTGTTCGGAATAGCTGCAATAAAAGTAACTTCCGCTTTGGATAATTCGTGAAGCGGTCGGTTGAAGTAATAAGTAGCAGCCCCGCCGATTCCGTACACTTGATTAGCGAAATACATTTCGTTTAAATACATTTCTAAAATTTGATCTTTTGAATGTTTGTTTTCTACTTCTGCTGCGTATAAAATTTCTTTTACTTTTCGCTCATATGTCTTTTCTGTCGTTAAAAACTTCATTCGTACGAGTTGTTGGGTAATCGTTGAAGCCCCTTGTTGTCGATTGTCATCACTATTAGCCAAAATGGCACGTGCAATCGCTGCAACGTCGTATCCCCGATGGTTATAAAATTCTCGGTCTTCACTTTGAATAAAAATATCTTGTACAAAGTGAGGAACTTCGTCTAACTTTACCGGTCGACGCCATTCGATATATTGTTCGGCAAAAATAGAACCGTGACGATCTTTTAATGTAATCGGTAAATCAATCGGAGAAGTTTCTAAAACGATTGCTTTATTTAATTGTTCTTTATATGCATTCGCATCGTGCCATTCATTTAAAATACCTTGTTGTAATATCGCAATGAGTGGAATAAACGCGATGATAACTAATACTCCTATAATATTCCGCATCAATTGTAGCACTCCTTTCGGTCGAAATATCTGTACATAAATAATAGCACACCCTACGATGAGAGTGCGCTATGAAATCGTATGTTTAATGTGTATTATTTTCAGCTGTTAAAACCGATTGGAAAGAAATCGTCGTTCTTTTCACAGCAAATATTAATAAAAGACAAGCGATGATAAATAATGAACCTGTGACGATAAAGACGGCGGGGATTCCAATGAACCCACTAATAATACCTCCAAACATAGGTCCGATAATATTTCCTAAAAACCGGAAACTCGTATTATAACCCATCATTTCACCTTGAATCGATAAAGGCGCTTCTCGTCGAACGAGTGCGGTTGTTGTTGGAATAAGCCCACCGACTGCAATTCCGAACAATAAGCGTAGTAAAACAAGTTGCCATAAGCTCGTTACAAATGCTTGAGGTATGATAAATAAACAAGCGAGGACTAAAAGACTCGCAAGCACTTTTTCATATCCGATACGGTCGCCTAATTTTCCCCATTGGCGTGAAAATAAAAAGCTTCCGACACCTGTAGCACTGAACGTTAAACCAGCTAAAAATGCTACTTCTTGTGCTTCGGTTAAATGGGAAACGTATAAAGAAAGTAGAGGTTGAATACTGAAGTTTCCGATTTGAATAAGTGTAGTTACAAACATAATTGTTAACATGAGGGGATGAAGTAAAATACTCCGAACGATTGCACGTCGTGAGTAAGAAACTTCTTTTTTCTTTTTCTCTTTTTTCTGTTCTTGTATGCCGAACAAAACGAGCAATGCAGCGGTTGCGACGGCAACTGCTGTAATAATAAACGTATACTGGAACCCGAATGCGTCTGCTAATAATCCTCCGAGGACAGGACCAAATAATGTTCCGGCTACACTTCCCATTTGTAGTGTACCAAGTACTTTACCTGCTTCGTGGCGTTCTGCTTGTGCTGAAATGAAAGCGAGAGATGTCGGAATAAATCCTGTTACGACTCCGTTGAACAGTCGCAGTAAGAAAAATGTTTCAACATTTGTAACAAATCCCATTAAAAAGACAGACAAGGCGATTCCGAGCCCGTTAATAATCAATACAGGTTTAAAACCGTAACGATCTGCAACTCTTCCCCAAATCGGTGACATAATAAATGCGGTAATAAATGTCGCGCCGAAAATGAGACCAGCCCACTTTTGGACGTAAGCATCTGAAAATTCACCAAATGTCTCAATATAGAGAGATAAAAATGGCATAATCATCGTCATCGTTCCTGCGACGAGGAAGTTTGCAAACAATATAATCATGAAATTCCTTTTTTGCACGTTCAAACTATGACCTTCCTTCTCTTAATGCGTGCTCATTTTAGTATAGGTGACTTTAGTTCTGATAGAAAGCGACATGCTTTTGTCGAAAGAGACGACAGAGTGTGGTAGAATAAACGAGCTAAATGATTGAAGGAGGAATTACAATGTATCCACAACTTACAAAAGAAGTACTAGATGGTGAAATTCTCGTTCGTATGAATACGACGATGGGATCGATTGATATCAAATTATTCCCGAAACAAGCGCCGAAAACAGTAGAAAATTTCGTGACACACGCTAAAAATGGTTACTATAACGGAATTATTTTCCACCGTGTGATTAATGGATTTATGATCCAAGGCGGTGACCCGACTGGTTCGGGAATGGGTGGCGAAAGCATTTACGGTGAAACATTCGAAGATGAATTCCATGAAGAGCTGTATAACTTACGAGGTGCACTTTCAATGGCGAATGCGGGACCGAACACGAACGGTAGTCAGTTTTTCATCGTTCAGGCGAAAGAAGCAATTGGCGTACAACCTGGTACACCAGAAGAAATCGTAGAAGCATACAATGAAAAGGGCGGAACACCTCACTTAGACGGTGCGCATACGGTGTTTGGCCAAGTAATAGAAGGAATGGACGTTGTAGATAATATCGCAGCGGTTCCGACGATGATGTTTGGCGATCGTCCACACGAAGATGTAACGATCCAGTCAATCGACGTGTTGTCGGAATAAGAGGCGTCCGATATGGACCTTCGAAAAATGCATGAAAAAGCGAAACGACTTCTCGTACAATGGGATCCGTTTGATATGAAACAGGAACAAGCGTATGAAACTGAAATAGTGGACGTCTTGCTTGCACTGGAACAAATGGAACATGATCATTTACTCGCAAAACATATTCAGTCCATCTACGAACATTCGTATGAACAAAATATTCCGCTTCCTCAATGTGAACAGATGGTAAAACAATTACGGACATTGCAAAAGCAAGTGACATGTACATTGTAAAGAAGCGGTTTTGCTCCCGCTCGTTTCCTTTGTTATAGTAAAAAGGAAGACAAGCAGCGAAGGGGCTGTTCGAGATGACGAAAGTATATCGTGTTGGAGATATCGTAACGGGGCATGTCACAGGTATCCAACCTTATGGCGTATTCGTTGCACTCGATGACGAAACGCAAGGTCTCGTTCACATATCAGAAATTACGTACGGATACGTAAAAAACATTCGTCGTTACGTTCGTGTTGGTGAAAAAATCCGAGTAAAAGTGATCGCTGTCGATACGAAGACGAATCGAGTAAGTTTATCGATACGTGCACTAAAACGTCCACCACGTCATCAAAGAAAATACTTTGAAACGCGAAAGACGTTAGAAGAACGAGTAAAAGAACGTGATGACATTGGATTCCGCTCGCTTGCATTCAAATTAAAAGAGTGGATCGATCAAACGATGTCAAAATAAGTGTTTGTTGAGAGTGTAAACCTCTCAGCAAACACTTTTTTAAATGGGAAAGAGAAACGGAAATATTGCAAAAGAAGATGAAACGGACTAGTGTAAGGAATACGTAAGTATGTTACAATATTTGCAACGAAAACTTTCATACAAAAGAGGCGAACTATAATGACTGAAAATTTAAACGTATTTACATCGACTCAAGAAATTATTAAAGAAGCGTTAAAACGACTCGGTTATGATCAAGGGATGTACGAATTGTTAAAAAATCCGATGCGTATGCTTGAAGTCCGAATTCCAGTACGTATGGATGATAAAAAAATTAAAGTGTTCACAGGTTATCGCGCACAACATTCAAATGCAGTAGGACCGACTAAAGGTGGTATTCGCTTATTGCCGAATGTGACAGCCGATGAAATTAAAGCGTTATCATTATGGATGACATTAAAAGCAGGCATAGCTGATTTACCTTACGGAGGTGCAAAGGGTGCAATCGTTTGCGATCCACGTGAAATGTCACAAGGTGAATTAGAGCGATTAAGCCGTGGATATGTCCGTGCATTACGCGAAGTTATGGGGCCAGAACAAGATATTCCAGCACCTGATTTATATACGGATGCTCAAATTATGGCGTGGATGATGGATGAGTATAGTGTATTAAACGGAAAAAGTGTACCAGGGTTTATTACAGGTAAGCCCCTCGTCCTTGGCGGATCAGCAGGAAGAACGAAAGCAGGCGCTGAAGGTGTAACCGTCGTAATTGAAGAAGCGGCACGACGTCGTCAAATCGACATTCAATCAGCACGTGTTATCGTTCAAGGATTCGGCAATGCAGGAAGCTTTTTAGCGAAGTTTTTAGCAGATAAAGGAGCAACGATTGTTGGGATTTCAGATTCTAATGGTGCGTTGTATGATCCGAAAGGGTTAGATATCGATTATTTATTAGACCGCCGTGATAGTTTTGGTACTGTAACAACATTGTTTGACGATACGATATCAAATGAAGAATTACTTACATTAGATTGTGATATTTTAGTTCCAGCAGCGATTGAAAATCAAATTACGATGGAAAACGCAGCGGATATTAAAGCAAAAGTTGTGGTAGAAGCAGCGAATGGACCAACAACAGTAGATGCTACGAAGGCATTGACAGAACGAGGTGTACTCGTAATACCAGATGTACTCGCTAGTTCTGGCGGTGTTATCGTTTCTTATTTTGAATGGGTGCAAAATCGTACAGGTCGTTATTGGAAAGAAGAAGAAGTACGTGAACGAATGCGCGAAAAAATGTTAGAAGCGTTCGATGACGTGTACTCGTTTGCAGAAACGCGTCAAATTGACATGCGATTAGCTGCATATATGATTGGTATTCAAAAAACAGCAGAAGCTTCGCGTCTTCGCGGCTGGGCTTAAAATTTAAAAATAGCCAAGTTTCACTTTTGTTTATAAAGAAGTATTTCGCGTCTTTCTATTGATAAGAAGACGTGGAATACTTTTTGTTATGTCAAAGCGATATTTATAGTGTGCGTAAACCCCTACCCTTTTAGGGAAGCGGCTATGGGGATAGCCTAGTAGTAGTCCAAGCAATTCTACGTACTATGAAAGGTCAAAAAAAGAGTATATAATGGAAGGAGATTAAAAAATGAACGAAACACGTCCCAAAATACATCCTTACATACCTATCGTCATCGGTGTTATTTCGGTCGCACTCTCTGCGATTTTTGTAAAATTAGCAACAGCTGAATCAGGAGTTATTGCTTTTTATCGAATGTTATTTTCAGTTATGATTATGTTTCCACTTTTCTATATGAAATACCGCCATGAAGTTAAACATTTACAAAAGCGTGATTGGATTTATTCATCCATTGCAGGAGTATTTCTAGCATTACATTTTATTTTTTGGTTTGAGTCACTTAACTACACATCTGTCGCAAGTTCTACTGTGCTTGTTACATTACAACCTATTTTCGCGTTTATCGGTACTTACCTATTTTTTAAAGAAAAAATATCGTGGCAAATTTTCATATCTGCAATGATTGCGATAAGCGGTAGCTTTATTATTGCATGGGGAGATTTTCAAATTGGTGGACAAGCATTTTATGGAGATATGCTAGCTTTACTCGGATGTGCATTTATTACAACGTATTTATTATTTGGTCAAGATGTTCGAAAAAGACTTTCTCTTGTTACATACACTTTTATCGTATATTCAATTAGTACGATTACGTTGTTTTTTTATGTGTTGATAAAAGGTGAATCGTTTGGTCCTCATCCAGCATTCGATTGGGTACTCTTTTTACTTCTTGCAATAATTCCTAATCTATTAGGACATACTTTATTCAATTGGTCACTTCGATGGGTAAGTACAAATGTCATATCGATTGCAATATTATTTGAACCGGTAGGAGCTGCAATTTTAGCTTATTACGTGTTTGGAGAAACGTTATCGATGAGCCAAATTATCGGTGGAATCGTTGTGATTACAGGGATTGCATTGTTTGTAGTAGATATAAAGAAAATAAAAAATAAGTTTTTTTCGAAAAAGACTTGATTTTTTAATTAAACCTGTTGTATAGTATTACATGTCCTCGAAAGAGAGAAACGAAAATGAATTTCAAAAAACTTTTAAAAAAGTTGTTGACTAATCATTCGAGGTCATGTTATTATAAAGAAGTCGCCAAAACGAAGCGACGAAATGAACATTGAAAACTGAACAGCAAAATGTTTGAACGAAATTTATATTCGTTTTCATGCCGACCCCGTCGGATGAAACGAATTTGGTTATAACATAGCCAGTTAAGAAATCGAGCTAATCGAATTTCTACA
>JASLJC010000077.1 GCA_030152585.1 Savagea sp.
CACCGATCAACGTTCGAATAAAACGATTCGCTGACTCTAATGAAAGAACGAAAAACATCGTCCCAGTGACATCACCTTGAATTCGTAAAAAAACACCCGCAACGACCGTTTCAGCACCACCGGCTAGTTCAAACATCTCTTCAAACGATACAACTTCTACACTCGGCACATGCATATCAATTTTTTGATTCAAGACGTTTGAAAGTGCCGTCGCTGCATTACCTGCACCGATATTTCCGATTTCCTTCAAAATATCAAGATGCATCGGGGTAATTTCAAAATTAATGTTCATCTTCATTCACTCGTTTTAATGGTGCTAAAACTTTCTCTAAATTAAGCATTGCGAGTAAATGTTGATCTACTTTCACCACACCCGAAATAAATTCTGATTCGACTGTTCCGACGACTTCTGGTTGCGGTTCAATATCATCTTCAGAAATATCGACAACATCATTTGCAGAGTCTACGATAATCCCTACCTCGTAATCCGTCATCGAAATAATGATAATACGACTTTCTTCATCGACTTCTTTCGACTCCATTCCAAAACGTTCACGTAAATCGACGATTGGCGTCACGACCCCACGTAAGTTAATTACACCTTTTACGTATGACGGGGTATTTGGAACACGGGTAATGGATAACACTTTTTCAATTGTCGTTACAACGTCAATTGCCATTGCATATTCTTTGTCTGTCAGTTGAAAGACGATAACTTTTTTATGATTTGCTTCAACAGGTGCTTGCTCTTCTTCTAACATTAACTCTTTTTCCATGGATTTCACCTTCCTTTTCGATTATTGAATTAACGAATTACATTCTACAATAAGCGCAACTTGACCGTTTCCTAAAATAGTTGCTCCAGAAATAGCGAATACATTTTGTAAATAATTTCCGAGTGACTTTAAGACGATTTCTTGTTGGCCAATAAATGAGTCCACGACGAGTCCTGCTAATTTCTCGCCTTTTCGTACGATGACAATCGATTGGAATTCGCCTTCTTCATTTCGATCCGGTACGTCGAAAATTTCTTTTAAGTAAACGAGTGGCACAATTCGTCCACGGAAATCGATTACACGCTGGTTGTGCGCATTAAAGACATCCGATGATTTGATAATCGCCGTTTCGATAATCGATGAAAGCGGAATCGCATACAACTCTTCTTTCAATTTAACGAGCATCACTGAAATAATCGATAACGTTAATGGTAATTGAATTTGGAAAAGTGAACCTTTTCCTTCGACTGAATCAATCGAAATGTAGCCGCCTAATGATTCAATTGTACTTTTTACAACGTCTAAACCTACCCCACGCCCTGAAACGCCTGTGATTGATTGAGCCGTTGAAAACCCTGAAGCTAAGATAAGTTCTGCGACTTGTCGATCTGTTAATGTTTCTGCAACTTCTTCTGTCACAATCCCATTTTCTAATGCTTTCGCTAACACTTTTTCACGGTTGATTCCTGCACCATCATCTTCTAACTCTATAAATACGTGGTTTCCTGAATGATACGCACGTAAAGTGACAGTTCCCGTTTCCGGCTTTCCGGCAGCAAGTCGTTTTTCTGGTGTCTCTACACCGTGATCGAGGGCGTTACGAATTAAGTGAACGAGCGGATCTCCAATTTCATCAATAACTGTTCGATCTAATTCTGTTTCTGCTCCTACGATTTCTAAGTTAATTTTCTTATCCAAATCACGCGCAAGTTGACGAACCATTTTTGGGAAACGATTAAATACAGTTTCGACTGGGACCATACGCATATTTAAAATAATATTTTGTAAGTCGCCTGAAACACGTGTCATCCGCTCTACTGTTTCTGTCAATTCTGCATTGTTTAATTCACTTGCAATCGACTGTAATCGTCCACGATCGATAACGAGTTCTTCGAATAAATTCATTAAAATATCGAGACGTTCGATATTTACTCGGATCGTCTGACTACCTCGACTACGACGTTGTTTTTTCGGTTCTTTTTTCTTAGCTTTTTTCTTAGCCGGAGCTGGAGCTTTAGTTTCTTCTACTTCTTGTACAGCTTCTTCTACTTGTTGTTCTTTCGCTTCTTTTTTTGCTTGTTTTGCTTGTGCAAAGTGACCTTCTGTAATTTCTGTAATTGTGACTGTTTCTACTTCTGATACGTTAATCGCTTGGTGATGAATTTCTTCAGATGTCGCTTTTGTCAACAGTACGACTGTAAACGTCGTATCAAATTCTTCATTCTCGAGTTGTTCAGCAGGAGGTGCCGATGTCACAACTTCTCCTAAATCTTCGAACTTTTCAAACAACATATAAACCCGAGCTGTTTTTAAAATACAATCATCTCGTAACTTCACTTCAATTTCATAGGCATGGAATCCTTGGTCTAAAGATTGCTCAATGACTGTCGATTCAAATTCATCGTATGTCAATGTCGTATTAGCTACAGTACTATTTTCTGCTGATACGCTTTCTTCTTTTTCTGCTCCTTCATTGGCAGGTTTTCCTTGTTCCATATTTTGGAGTGCTTGAACGAGCTTTTGTACATCTTTTCGTCCATCGCCACCATCTTCAATATCATAAACCATTTCTTCTAAGTAATCGACAGCCTCAAACACTACGTCGAGTAATTCTGTCGTGACAGTAATTTCTTCATTTCGGATTGCATCTAACACGTTTTCCATTTTATGTGTTAAATCCGCGATATCTTCATATCCCATCGTCGCAGACATTCCTTTTAACGTATGAGCTGCTCGGAAAATTTCGTTCACAATAGCAATGTCTTCTGGCGCTTGTTCAAGTTCTAATAATTTTTCTGTACATGATTGTAAATGTTCTCGACTTTCATCTAAAAACATATCTAAATATTGACTAGTATCCATTGTTGAATACCCCCTTAGGACTTTAAAATATCGATAAGTACATTGGATATATTTGATAAATCTTCCACGTGATCCGCTAAGTCATTTTCAATGATAGCTCGCGGCATTCCATAAATTACGGCCGATTCTTCTGATTCAGCAATCGTTACGACATTCGTATCTACTTTACGTAACTTTTTCATACCTTCGCGACCGTCATATCCCATTCCTGTCATAATTACAGTGACATAATCTAGTTCAGGATGGGCACAACATGACTCTAACAATACATCAACGGCAGGACGATGTGCTTTACGCGGTGGTTCCTGTCGATCAAGATGAACGACATATTGATCTTGTACTCGACGGAATTTCAAATGTTGTCCTCCCGGAGCAATGTAAGCAGTATTATTTTCAATCGGTTCACCTTGTTCTGCTTCTTTTACACGAATGTTCGATTGCTCGTCTAATCGTTCAGCGAGAGACTTCGTAAAACCGCGTGGCATATGTTGCACAATGAGAATCGGCACACCGATATGACTCGGCAATTTCGTGATTACTTCTTGTAATGCTCGTGGTCCGCCTGTCGATGTACCTATTATAACAAAAGTCTTACTCTTTTTCGAAAAGTTTTTCGTTTTTTTCCATTCTTTTTGACTAAAACGAGAACTTTCTTCTTTTCTTTCTATGTAATTTGAACGTTTTTTCAACGCAGGTTTCACTCGAACTTTCGATGCTTCGAGTACTTTCTCTTGTACTTGTTGTTCAAATTCCACTAAGTTTAGTGAAATAGGCCCACTCGGTTTCACGACAAAATCGACCGCCCCTGCTGCCATTGCTTGCATCGTGTACATCTGTGCTTTATGCGAAGGACTCGATAACATGACGACCGGTGTAGGGAAATCCCGCATAATGGTGCGTAATGCCTCTAAACCATTCATGACGGGCATCTCAACATCCATCGTCACGACATCTGGTCGTAACCTTCTCACTTGTTCAATAGCGTCTTCACCATGACGTGCGACACCTACCACAACTAATTGATTATTTTTTTCTAATGCATCACTTATAATCTTTCGCATAAAAGCGGAATCATCAACGACTAAAACTTTAATACGACGCATGAAGCAATCACCCTCTCTGGAACCACCTTTTTAACGAATGAAGTAACGACTTTTTCTTTTCTCGTCGCGGTACGACTCCTAAATATTGATTTACGATAGAACGTATATTGTATGACACACTTGCATTCGGACTATAGATTACAAATGGAGAACGTGCAATAACTGCACGTCTCACTACTTCATCTTCTTCTAAGTAGCCTAAAACATATACTTTTTTACGCAAAAATTTACGCATTGCAAATTGAAGTCTTTCAGCAGCAGCTAATGGTGTTTTCATATTCATTACACGATTCGCTACAATTGAAATTTTAACGGTTGGATCACGAAGCGTTAAAAACTTCATCATCGAATAAGCATCTGTAATAGATGTTGGTTCTTCCGTTGCAATAACAATAACATCATCTACTGCTTCGATAAAATCTAATGTTCGCTCAGTAGCTCCTGCTCCCATATCAAAAATAATATAGTCATATTGTGCTTCTAACACTTCAAAGGCGTTTAATAAGCGATGGACCATCGATTCATTCCATTCTAATACTTCATCAAGTTGAGAGCCGCCTGCAATAAACGATAAATTCTGATCGTATGAATAAATGACGCGTTCAAACGGTTCATACCCTAGTAAATAATCTCCCATACTAGAAGGTGGAGAAGCATTCAATAAAAGGTGAACATTTCCCATACCAACGTCCATATCCAAAAGCATGACTTTTTGACCATGTTCAGCTAAAGTTAAAGCGAAGTTGACAGAAAAATTCGTCTTACCAACTCCGCCTTTACCACTCACTACAGCGATTGAACGTCCTTTAAAGGAAGATGGACGTCCTTCATTCAATTTTAATTCTTCCATACGTTGACGTAACTTTGTAGCTTGATCAGTCATCAAAAGCACCCTTTACTATCGTTTCTGCTAACGTTTGAGCGGTCACTTGTAAAATATCTTCTGGCACTTCTTGTCCATCTGTACAATACGCAATGCCAATATTATATTTTAATACAATATTAATTATCGGCCCAATCGTCTCCGTCTCGTCTACTTTCGTAAAAATAAACTGTTCAATCGGAATCGAATGAAACTGTTGTATAATCGCTTCCATATCTTTTTGTTTAGATGTAGCAGAAAGTACTAAATAAGATTCCATCGAATCATCAAACGGAATTAATCGTTTCAAATCTTCAATGAATTGTCGGTCTTTATAATTACGACCAGCTGTGTCGATAAATACATATTCATACTCTTGAAAAGATTGAACCGCCTCTTCAAAATCTTCTCGATTGTATACGACATGGACTGGTGATTGCAATAAATTCGCATACGTTTTTAATTGCTCGATAGCTCCAATTCGATACGTATCTGTCGTAATGAATGCTACTTTTTTCTTTTTTTCTAGTAATGTACGTGCAGCTACTTTAGCAATCGTCGTCGTCTTTCCGACACCTGTTGGGCCAACAATATTAATATACTTCTTTTTATATGTCATTCCACTATAAGATAATTGAGAAAGCCTCTGGAAAAATTGCTCTTTTACTTCGTGTACAATTTCTTCTTTCGTCCACTCAATAGTTGTTTTTTCTTTCATTAATTTAAACACATCGTTACATATCGCTGTTGCTAGCTGTTCTTCAATTTCTTGGTGCAACAAATGGTGATAAATCGTCTCTAAATGTAGTGGATAATGTGTCACATTTTGTTCGCGTTGAATTTGTAACAATAAATCTTTCATTGACTCTAACTCTTCTACTAGTTGCTCATTTTCTTCTTCACGTTGCGAAGCGACCGGCTGTGCAGTGTCATCTGTTATGAGCGAAAACGTTGCAGGTTGTTCTACCCCTGCAACGACTTCTACTTTGCTTTTTTTGAAAAATTTAAGCAAACCTTTAGGCTTAATAACAGAAGAGCGTACGATAACAGCATCTTCCCCAAGATCTGCACGTACGCGCTCCATTGCTTCAACCATCGTATCGGCAACGTAACGTTTTACATTTTTCATACGTCTATCACTCCGACACTTTGTACTTCAATTGATGCTTCTAATTCATTATAAGACAAAATTGGAATTTGTGGGAAATAACGTTCTGTAATTTGGCGAACGTACATCCGAACAGCTGGTGAACATAAAACGACAGGTGTTTGATCCATTAAAGCGACCCGTTCAATTTCACTCGCAAATGACTCTAATATTTCTTGTGATTGTTGCGGTGGTAACGCTAAGAAATTACCATGTTCTGTCGATTGAATATGCTCTGTAATTAATTCTTCAATATTATTTGAAATCGTCAATACTTGTAATGGACCTTCAGCAGGTGCATATTGTGTCGTAATTTGACGAGCTAATGCTTGACGTACATATTCCGTCAACAGTTCAATATCAGATGTAAACTGTGCATAATCTGCCAACGTTTCAAAAATTACGGGTAAATTACGAATCGAAACATTCTCAGATAAAAGACGAGCTAAAATCTTTTGAATTTCCCCAATCGATAATGGTGTCGGTGTCAACTCATCTACTAAAATTGGAGACGTTTCTTTCATATGATCAATCAGCTGTTTCGTTTCTTCTCGACCGAGTAAATCCGCAGCATGTGCGCGAATCATTTCTGTCAAGTGGGTAGAAACGACACTTGGCGGGTCTACAACAGTATAGCCTAATATTTCCGCTTCTTCACGCGTATCTTCTGTAATCCACTTGGCAGGAAGACCGAACGAAGGCTCAACAGTATCAATCCCTTCAATTCCATCTTCTCCTCCAGGGCTCATTGCTAAGTAGTGATCCAGCAACAGTTCTCCTCGTGCCATCTCATCTCCTTTTATTTTAATACGATATTCATTCGGTTGTAATTGAATGTTATCTCGTATACGGACGACGGGAATGACAAGACCTAACTCTAGCGCTAATTGACGACGAATCATAATGACACGATCGAGTAAATCACCGCCTTGTTCAGCATCTACAAGCGGAATAAGACCGTATCCAAACTCAAATTCAATCGGATCGACATTCAACAAGCTCACTACATTTTCTGGACTTTTCATATCATCTACTTGTTCTTCTTCTTCTTCTTCGAGTAATTCTTCAGGATCTTCTTCTTCTTGACGATTCATCATCGTAGCGCCTGTAAATAATGCAGCAGCAATTGGAATCGTTAAAATGTTACTAATCGGTGTCGCTATGCCGAGTAAGAAAATCGTCGTTCCTGCAATGTATAACAACTTCGGTTGACCGAGTAGCTGTTGTGTAATATCTGAACCTAAATTTCCTTCACTCGTTGCACGCGTCACGACAATACCTGTGGCTGTTGAGATTAATAATGCCGGGATTTGTGAAACGATACCATCCCCAACTGTCAAACGAGAAAATCGTTCTGCCGATTCAGCAAATGTTAAATCCATTTGAGCAACACCAATAATCATACCGACGAGCAAGTTAATAATAACAATAATAATACCTGCAATTGCGTCACCTTTTACGAACTTTGTCGCTCCGTCCATCGCTCCATAAAAGTCTGCTTCATTACTTACTTTTTCACGACGCTCACGTGCTTCTACTTCTGAAATCATTCCGGCATTCAAATCAGCATCAATACTCATTTGTTTACCAGGCATTGCATCAAGTGTAAATCGTGCAGCTACTTCTGATACACGTTCTGATCCTTTCGTAATAACGATAAACTGAATAATGACTAAAATAACGAATACGACAAGACCGACAACGACGTTTCCACCCGTTACGAATGTACCGAATGTATCAACGACGCCTCCTGCCTCTCCACGTGTCAAAATTGCACGTGTTGTCGAAACGTTTAACCCTAATCGGAATAGAGTGAGTAAAAGCAATAAGGTTGGGAATATAGAAAACTGCAACGCTTCTTGCATATTCATCGCAGTTAACAATACGAGCAACCCAAGGGTAATATTAATAATAATTAAAAAGCTAAGTAACCATGACGGTAATGGAATGACAAGCATGACTACAATCATAATTACGGCTGCTAATACCCCGATATCCCTAAATTGCACGTCATCCCCTCCTTACTAATTTTTTCGTTTCATACGGTAAACGTACGCTAACACTTCAGCAACAGATTTAAAAAACTGTTCCGGCACTTCTTGATCAAGCTCTACATGATCATACATTGCTCGTGCTAGCGGACGATTTTCTACCATTATAATATCATGTTCTTTGGCAATCATTTTTATTTTTTGGGCAACAAAATCGACACCTTTTGCAACGACGATCGGTGCTTCCATCTCTTCTTCATCATACTTTAAAGCAATTGCGAAGTGCGTTGGGTTTGTAATGACGACGTCTGCTTCAGGTACTTCTTGCATCATACGTCTCGTTGCCATTTCTCTCTGTGTTTGGCGGATCCGTGATTTTATGAGCGGATCCCCTTCCATATTTTTATATTCATCTTTAATATCTTGCTTTGACATTCTTAAGTTTTTTTCATAGTCATACTTTTGATAAAAGTAATCGATGATTGAAATAAATAATAAAACAAATGATGCAACGATTCCCATTAATGCAACAAGACGAGCAATCGCAGCTAATGTTTCAGCAGGTGTTTTTAAAGATAACGCTAAAACATTAGATAAATTTGAATATACAATTAAAAAAGTTACAGAACCAATGAAAGTAATTTTTAAAACTGATTTTAATAATTCGACAATCGCTCGGATTGAAAAAATACGTTTTGCACCTTTAATAGGATCGATTTTTTTCAAATCAAATTTTAAAGGATGTGCGGTAAATAAAAAACCGATTTGTAATAAGTTCGCACTAACGGCAGCGACTACTGCAATTAACATAATCGGTAATACGATGATGCCCGCTTCTTGAAGCAGTTGAACATAAATGAGCATAATATCGTCTGCTTCATAATCTAACTTATGTATATATTGCGTAAAGGATTGATTAAAAAAATTGAAAATTCGATCACGCATAAAACTACCTATGAAAAATAAAAATAAAAATACTGATAGTAAAACGAGGGCGCTCGTTACATCTTGACTTTTTAAAACTTGACCTTTCTTACGGGAATCTTGCCTTTTTTTCGGCGTTGCTTTCTCTGTTTTTTCACCTGC
>JASLJC010000086.1 GCA_030152585.1 Savagea sp.
TCGCATGAAATTGAACGCCCACCTGCTCAAACGATCGTTGTCGGTGATGGGCCAGATGCTGTCGATTTCGCTTTAATTCCACTCGTTCAACGAGGAGATCTCGTCATTACGCAAGATTACGGTCTCGCTTCTATCATTTTATCTAAAAAAGGAGAAGCGCTTCATCAAGACGGACAGTTTTACGATCCGCTTACGATTGACTTTTTACTCGCACGCCGTCATGCAAATGCTCAAAAAAGACGAGCTGGTATTCGAACGAAAGGACCGAAAAAACGAACGAAAAAACAAGATAAACAGTTTATTCATGCACTGACGACATATTGTGACAAAGTAAAAGGCAATGAATAGACGAACTGTCGCTTAACTCAAAATAGACGATCACTTCACTGCATAAATAAAAGTGAAAGACGCCTCCTTTTCTTTGATAGAAAGGGAAGCGTCTTTTTCACTTTGTTATTTACGACGGGTTGGCCGATCATTTTCATCTGCTTCTACAAATTCGTTCAAACTTTGAACGTTTAAACATTGGTTCGGCGTTGCTGTCGTATTATAAAACATGTCATTTTCTAACGTAGGGGTTGCAAATGGATCATGTGGTTGGAATCCGTTATCACGAACAACGTACTCCTCTTCCCACTCTTCTTCTTCCCATTGACGTCTTCTCATTTTTCTCTCTCCTTTACAACATTTCTTTTGCAATGAGTTCGTATGCTTTTAACTTCGCTTCATAATCATAAGCACTCATTACTAAAATGACCTCTTCTGTTTCATACATTGTAGCTAATCGCTCGATTTGTTCTTTCACTTGAGCCGGCGTGCCGACAACCATACGCTTACGATTTTCGCGAATAGCTTGTAAGTCATATTGTGTGTAAGGATAATTCATCGCCTCTTCTGGTGGAGGCGTTCCATCCATCGGCATTCCTTGCGCTAGTTTTAGTAACGATAAATCGAGTGATGAAGCGAGTGCTTCTACTTCCTCTTCTGTTTCAGCACAATTGAAAAATACAGCGACTGCTGTCTGCTGAGAACGTTCTCCATGTAATTGTTCATACATTCGGTGATACGTTTTCATCGCAAGTTGTCCTGCTTCCTCATTGATAAAATGTGCGAAAATATAAGGCAATTTTTTCTCCGCTGCTAGTTGTGCAGAATGAGGACTTGAACCGAGTAACAAAATAGGAGGCCCCTCTTCTACAAGAGGAGTCGCTTTTAAATTACCGTATCGATGATCTTTTGGCAATGTATCATTCAAATACATCGACAATTCGTCAATTTTCTCTGGGAAATCATCAACATTTCGATAGCTTCCTTGATTCAGAGCATATGTTGCACGTGGCATACCGCCTGGTGCTCGTCCGATACCGACATCGATTCGATTCGGATAAAGTGCTTCTAATACTTTGAAATTTTCAGCGACTTTATACGAAGCGTAGTGTGGTAACATCACACCACCTGAACCGACACGAATATGTTCTGTTTGGGCTGCAATCGATGAAATTAATACTTCGGGAGATGAACCTGCTAACGTTTTAGCATCGTGGTGTTCAGACACTAAAAATCGAGTAAATCCGAGTTCATCCGTCAACTGAGCTAAACGAATCGTATAACGTAACGCTTCATAGGCATTGCTTCCTGCAGAAATAGGGGATTGATCAAGTACACTTAATCGGATTGTCATTTATATCTCTCCTTTTCCGTAGTGTACGTGAATTTTATGTGAAGTACACGGAATGTGCCTATTCAGAAATAGGTGTACAAACATCATCTCGAAAACCGCGATTCGTTACATACCCTCGTTTACTCCATACGCCGATTTGTCGTTCTTTTGCACGTTCTGCTACTCGTTTATACTCATCGAGTAACGAAGAATCATACCCTTCTATAAAAGCAAGTCGCGCAAGCCCTTCTTCGAGTAATTGTAATTGGACATTTTCACCGTCTGCATATATGTGTGCTAACAGCCGACCATACTTATCTTCATCTGCGCCACTTTTATCTTTTGCATTCGTACGATGTTCAAATTTTAAAGCTACTTGTTGGGCCGAACGTAAAATTTCTTTATTTCGATCAGAAGCTTCTTTCCCATAACATTGAGCCGGACGTTTCGGATGGACGGTTTCCGGTGTGTCGATAAATAAATAACGAACACTTCTTTCTTTTCCTTCATACATAACTTTAATCGTATCGCCATCTACTACTCGTACGAGTTCTACCGGTACAAGATCTTCTTGCTCCTCATCTAACCACTCAGGAAAGAAATAAGATGCTATAAATACAAGCGCGAGAGCAAAAATACCTTGTATCCATTTTTTAATTGATTGTTTTTCTTTTTTTGGTTCCATACGTAATCCTCTCTAAACGACGTATCCAAGCGAGCGTAATACATCGCGTATAAATGATTCAATATATAAGTAAACTGCTTCTTGTTCTGGTTCATGTAACAAGTCATGACGTAATGTATTCCACTTTTTATAATGGACTTCATCGAGTGGTTTTTGTAATAGCCATTTTCGGACGACTTCTGTATCCGTTACGTGATCTTCACCTGCAACGAGTAATGAAATCGGAATATTTTGAAATGAGCGTTCTGATTGTAATATACGACGCATGACCGACTGTAACTCTTTATACCAGCCAGCTGTAATGATCGTTTGATAATGCGGATCACTTTCTAACATTTGTTGACGCTCGATATTACGTGAAATCATTTTCGGTTCAATATAATGATCAAGCTTTATCGAATTTGCAATTTTCGCTAACAATGATCCGTGATTAGCTGGTTGATGTTTCAATGCAAGCCATGGAGATGTTAAAATTACGCCCGCACTTTGAATTTTATCTTGCTGTAATAAGCGTAGAAGTAACGTGCCACCAAGACCGTGCCCAATTAAAAAGAACGGTAACTGGTCGCGGCGACATGCTTTCACGAGACGTTCGACATACTTCATATAATCACTAAAACTTTCATTATGTACACGCGGACCTTGTCGGTGACCTGGTAAATCTCCGGTAATGACATGAAAATTGTTGCGACGGAGTCGTTCAATTAACCATACGTATTGTTCGTGGTGTTCATACGCACCATGAATGATACCTACGACAGCAACCGCTCGTCCTTCTGCTTCCCACTTCCACATCGACATATTCCCCTTTCTACTTCCTCTTTTCGTATGCTCATTATACAATATTTTATAGAAAGAAGGGGATACGATGTTTTATTCATACAAAGGTCATAGACCAATCATTGATGATTCTGTCTTTTTAGCTGAAGGTGTCATCGTAACAGGCGATGTTCAAATCGAAGAAAAGTGTTCCATTTGGTACCATACCGTTATAAGAGGTGACGTTTCACCAACACGAATTGGGAAACGTGTCAATATTCAAGAACATAGTATTTTACATCAAAGTCCGAATATGCCACTTCTAATCGAAGATGACGTTACAATCGGACATCGCGTCACTTTGCATAGCTGTACAATTAAAGCAGGGGCACTGATCGGCATGAATGCTACTATTTTAGACGGAGCAATTATTGGAGAAGGTGCTTTTATCGGTGCTGGAAGCCTTGTAACACCCGGGACAAAGATTCCGCCACATACGCTTGCTTTCGGTTCTCCCGCGCGTGTTATACGCCCGACGAATGAACACGACCGAAGCGAAATGAAACGTATTGTGCAAGACTATGTTGAAAAAGGACAACGTTATAAACAAATGCAACAGACTAAAAAATAAAAGAGATTAGAACAAAACAGACTCTAAATCAAGACAAAACCTAGTATTCACTTATTTAAAAATAAATGGATACTAGGTTTTGATTTTGCTAGGCTTTACCCTAACTTCTTTTTCACTCTTTATATTTCAAGAAGCTTTTTTAATTCTTCTATTTTGTCTGTTCGTTCCCACGGGAATGTAACGTCTGTACGACCAAAATGTCCGTAAGCTGCTGTATCTTTGTAAATCGGACGTTTTAAATCTAGCATTTGAATAATACCTGCTGGGCGTAAATCGAAAACATCTTGTACAATTTCTTCTAATCGTTCTTCTTCTACTTTTCCAGTACCAAACGTATTGACCGTCACCGATACCGGTTTTGCTACACCGATTGCATAAGCGATTTGAACTTCACATTGATCGGCTAATTTTGCCGCAACGATATTTTTTGCGACGTAGCGAGCTGCATAACTAGCTGAACGGTCTACTTTCGTCGCATCTTTCCCTGAGAAAGCACCACCTCCGTGGCGCGCCATTCCACCGTACGTATCGACGATAATTTTACGTCCTGTTAAGCCAACATCACCTTGAGGACCTCCGATTACGAAGCGACCTGTTGGGTTAATAAAGTAATTCGTCTCTTCATCTAACCATTGTTCAGGTACGATTGGACGAATAACGTATTCCATCATATCGCGTTCAATTTGTTCTAATGTCGCTTCCGGGTGATGTTGTGTAGATAATACGATCGTATCGACACGTACTGGACGATTATTTTCATCGTATTCTACCGTTACTTGTGTTTTTCCGTCTGGACGTAAGTAAGGTACTGTTTCGTCTTTACGTACATCTGCTAAACGTTTCGATAATTGGTGCGCTAAACTGATCGGTAGTGGCATAAATTCCGGTGTTTCATTCGTAGCATATCCGAACATTAACCCTTGATCGCCCGCTCCAATGGCATCGAGTTCATCGTCAGACATTTCTCGTTTCTCTAATGCCTCGTCTACCCCTTGCGCAATGTCTGCTGATTGCTCGTCAATCGACGTTAACACTGCGGACGTTTCATAGTCGAAACCGTATTTAGCGCGCGTATAGCCGATTTCTTTTACCGTATCTCGTACAACTTTCGGAATATCGACATATGTCGTCGTCGTAATTTCGCCTGCGACGAGCACTAATCCCGTCGTAATCGTCGTTTCACACGCTACACGTGCGTTTGGATCATCTTTTAATATTTCATCTAAAATCGCATCTGAAATTTGGTCACACATTTTATCTGGATGACCTTCCGTTACCGATTCTGAAGTAAACAGTCGGCGCTTTGTCATAATATTAAGTTCCCCTTTCAATTTTCACTTCTTGATTCAAGATTTAGATACGATACTCCTACGTCCTGTGCCAAGTGAGTTCGTCGTTCACGAAACATTCACTTTAAAACGAAAAAAGCCCACTCTCATTATCACTTTGAGAGAAGGCTGTTACTATCCGTCCAAACACCCTCACTCTTATCGTCCAAGGAAGTGTCACCTTGCTTCAGGTTTGGCACCTTCGCGTTACTCGCAGGTTGCTGGGCATCATCGGGCCTGTCCCTCCGCCACTCAGGATAAGAGTATCATCCACGATGTATATTACGAAAACGTTACGAAATTGTCAAACTTCTTGCCGGGAAAAAAATAGTTATCACTTTCGTGTAGCTTATTCTTTTTAATATGTTATACTATTTACGAAATGTGTTATCACCCAACTTTTTTGTTGGTACTATATATAAAAGGAAGGTACAAAACTATCATGATTACAGCAAAAACGACTACTGAACTTGAAACACTTCTTTCTGGAGACAACATTATTGTACAACCTTCAGTGCCATTCCTCGTTGAACGTGCATTAAAAAAAGAGGAAGCAGACATTACGTCATCAGGCGCAATCGTTACAACGACAGGTCAATATACAGGTCGTTCACCACACGATCGTTTTATCGTTGAAGAAGACTCAACGAAAGACGACATTAGCTGGGGAACAGTGAATAAACCTATTTCTTCAGACGTATTCGATGCACTTTACAAAAAAGTGACAGATTACTTAGCTCAAAAAGAAGAAATTTACGTCTTCAAAGGATTCGCTGGTGCAGATAAACGTTCACAATTACCGATTCAAGTTGTTAACGAATTTGCATGGCAAAACCTTTTCGTTCACCAATTGTTCGTTCGTCCGACTGAAGAAGAGTTAAAAGAACACGAAGCACAGTTTACAGTGATTGCAGCACCTGGATTTAAAGCAGATCCTGCAGTTGACGGTACAAACTCAGAAGCGTTCGTTTTAATCTCATTTGACAAACGTACAGTGTTAATCGGTGGTACAGAGTACGGTGGAGAAATGAAAAAATCAATCTTCTCTATTATGAACTACTTACTTCCTAAAAAAGGTATTCTTTCTATGCACTGTTCAGCAAACGTCGGGGAAAATGGAGACTCTGCTTTATTCTTCGGCCTTTCTGGAACAGGTAAAACGACATTATCAGCAGATGCTGATCGTAAATTAATCGGTGACGACGAGCACGGTTGGTCAGACGATGGCGTATTTAATATCGAAGGTGGATGCTATGCAAAATGTATCAACCTTTCAGCTGAAAAAGAACCTGAAATTTATAATGCAATTCAGTTCGGTACAGTATTAGAAAACGTAGCAATCGACGAAAAATCACATGTAGCAGATTACGATGATAACCGCTACACAGAAAATACACGTGCAGCTTATCCGATCCAAGCGATTGAAAATATCGTAGAACCTTCAATGGCAGGTCACCCAAAAACAATCGTCTTTTTAACAGCAGACGCATTCGGTGTGTTACCTCCTATTTCAAAATTAACAAAAGAACAAGCGATGTACCATTTCTTAAGCGGATTCACATCTAAACTTGCAGGTACAGAGCGTGGTGTTACAGAGCCAGAAGCAACATTCTCATCATGCTTCGGTGAACCGTTCTTACCACTTCACCCGACAGTATACGCAGAAATGCTCGGTGAAAAAATCGATGAGCACGGTGCACAAGTATTCCTCGTAAACACTGGATGGACAGGTGGAGGATACGGTGTCGGAGAACGTATTAACTTACCATACACACGTGCAATGGTTCGTGCAGCAATCGCTGGAAAATTAAACGATGTTGAAACGGTTCAAGACCCTATTTTCGGTCTCCATATGCCGACAACTATCGAAGGCGTTCCAACAGATATGTTAAACCCACGCAACGTTTGGGAAGATAAAGAAGCATACGATGCACAAGCGACAAAACTCGCTAACCTTTTCCATGATAACTTCAAACGTTTCGGTGACGTTTCAAAAGATATCGCAAACGAAGGTGCACCAAAAGTTAAATAATAACCGCTAATCATGATGAAGAGCGTACTAACAATTGTTAGTACGCTTTTTCGATGTTTGGAGGTTTTGCACATTGCCATACGGAGTGATGTGCTTTAAAAATGAACATCATCTTGCTTTTCTAAAAAGGACGATGAAAGTGACCGTTTAACGTAAAAAGTAAACTTCTGTTAAATATTGGACAATTGAGCGGTTAAGCGATTGAGAAAAACGATGCGTCTCTTTCGGAAAATAAAGCCGCTCTACTTCTTTTTGTTCTGCTTCTAAATAAGCAGCCGCTTGTTCTGCTTGTTTTATAGAAACGTGTCGATCGCGAAGACCGTGAATAAACAAAAATCGTGCCTCTGTTTGTAGCGCCCCGGTTAGCACATAACGTGAACGATAATAGCGTGGTTTGTTTGGCGTTCCTCCGATTAAACGTTTCATCATGCGACGCATATCGATACGCTCTTTGTATGTCGCTACGATATCTGTCATACCTCCCCAACTTACAATCGTTTGAATTGGTACCGCGTGAGCAGCTAATGCGAAGGCTACAGCACCGCCTCTAGAATAGCCGATAACGTGAATCGAGTGGTCGATCCATCGTTGTAAAAGACGAGCTGCAATGACCGCATCCATACGATCTTCTCCGACGAAGTAATCTTTCCCTTCACCTCCGCGATTCCCACGGTAAAACGGAGCGAATACGATATATCCTTTCGTTGCAAATTGTGTCAGGCGACCCGGTCGAACGTTTCCGATTCCTTGAATACCTCCACGTAAATAAAGAATACCTCCTCGATAATGTCGACGTTTTTCGTAAGCTAAAAATCCTTTCACACGATAACCACTCGACCAATACGTAACTTCTTTTATGATGACCGAAGAAGTCGGTGAAGGCCAAAGACGTATATTTTCAATGACACCGTCACTTTTTTTCATAAGCGCTCACCTTTTTCATAATATGTCTCATTTCTCGTATTGTCATATGATAACTCAATGTAGGATGAGCGAATAATTGTTCAGTCGTCAGCCAAAGTGCACCAGCTGTTTCTTCTTCAAATGATACCGGTCGTTTTTTTTCGCCTACATAAGTGCCAGTATAAACCGCTTTGCAAAAAGGAGTTGGAGCAAATATCGTAAATTCACCGATATACTTCACATCGTGAACAATGACAGAAGTCTCTTCCCACGTTTCACGTTTCACAGCTTCCTCTATCGTTTCATGAGGTTCTACTTTTCCTCCTGGAAATTCGATGCCCCTCGTATAGTCTTCCGTCACGAGCCAATGTGTACCCGTATAAAGTAAAAGTAGAACGTGACGTGCTGGAATATTCCACGGATTCGGCCCTTCGCTCCATTCGAAACGTGCACGTGCTAATTGTTTATTGTTCATGTTCGTTACCTCCTTTTAAAATAGTGTAACAAAAAACGGAGAGGGAATTGTCCCTTCTCCGTCTTTTCTCACGCACGAATGTCAATCGACTGACCTTTATGCGGATGAGCTGCCTGTGGTTGTTCTGGCATTTGTTGTAACATCTCTGCTGCGGCAGATGTACTCATTTCGAGTGATTTGTTCATTACACTCATTTGAACGAGCGATTGCAAACTTTGTAATTGACTCGCCATCATTGCGTTCAGTTCCATATGGACCACATCCTTTCTTCTTCATTATCGGACGAAAGGAGTAATTTTGCAATTAAGAATCGTTCCGTTCACCTAAAAAGGCACGTAACATCCACTGATGTTTTTCAATTTCTTGATAAATTCCATTTAATAAATCTTCTGTCATATCGTCACCTTCACGCGAAGCAAGTGTCATCGCTTCCGTTAAAGCATTCATGACGAGATCGAAATCACTCGCTAACGTTTCTACCATTTGTTCTGCCGATTCTTTCCCTGACGCTTCTTCTACGACAGATAAGTTTAAATGCTCACGTAATAAAGCGGTTGGACGTTCTCCACGCGTCAACATTCGTTCTGCAATATCGTCCATATTTTGAGAGGCGACATTGTATAGTTCTTCAAATTTTGCATGTAATGTGAAAAACTGTGGTCCTTTTACGTACCAATGAAAATTGTGCAGTTTTGTATATAACACAGACCATGTTGCAACTTGTTCGTTTAATTTTTCAGTAAGTGTTGACATGTAATCGCTCCTTTATTAAAATCGTTTCTCTTTTCAAATACCACATTTATACGTAAACTAAACGTAGAATTCTAGAAAGAACACACTTTTTGGAGTAACGATTATTTTTCATGTAGTATTGAATATAAAAGAATATTAATAATTTAAAAGCGGAGCGTTTTTACGCACGAATGATAAAAAGGAGCGATTTTCTTGATTCAAAAATTATTAATCGGACTCATTCGATTGTATCAAAAATTTATATCTCCATTATTTCCACCGACTTGTCGATTCGATCCAACTTGTTCGCATTACAGTGTGGAGGCATTAAAAGAACACGGAGCTTTAAAAGGGTCATGGTTATCCGTAAAACGAATTTCACGTTGTCATCCTTTTCATAAAGGTCCACGATATGATCCTGTTCCTCCTGCAAGGAAAAAGAAACGTTAAATACGAGTGTTCATTTTGTTCTAAAAAAGAAGAACAAAGTGAACACTTTTTTCGTTGCCGCTTTTAACATGACGAAAAAGTACTTCAAACTAACCTTTCCTTTAAATTAACGCTTGCATTTTAAATTTAACACCGCTATGATAGAAATTATAAATCGTAATCATTACGATTAACAAAACAAAGGAGTTTTTATTTATGACAAAACGATTTTTATTTCTATTTTCTATTTTAGCGACAACTTTATTGATTGCAGCTTGTTCCGATTCAACCCCAACGGAATCAAAAAGCGAGCCACTCCACCACATTTATACGACAGTCTACCCTTTACAATTTTTAACAGAAGAACTTGCAGGAGACCTCGTCCGCGTAGAATCGATTTATCCAGCTGGAACGGACGAACATTCATTTGAACCGACTCAAAAAGATATGATGAAATTAGCAGAAGCTGATGATGTTTTTTATATTGGACATCATTTAGAAAGCTTCATACCGAAAGCAAAAAAGTCTTTACAAAATGAAGAAGTGACATTCCATGCTATTGGAGAAATGATTGATAAAAGCCTCTTATTGGAAAGTGGTGCACACCACCACGACGAGCATGACGGACACGATGAACATGATAGTCATGGACATGCTCACGGCGACATCGATCCTCATCTTTGGATTACACCGAAGCTCGGACAACAACTTGCAACGAATATTCATGCGCAACTTCTTACATTATTGCCAAATGATAAAGAAACACTCGATGCCAACTTAAAACGTGTCGTAAAACAACTCGACACACTCGATCAACAATATAAAGAGATGAGTCAACAGGCGCAGTCAAAAACATTTTTCGTCTCACACGCAGCATTCGGTTATTTGGCGCATGATTACAATTTAGAACAAGTAGCGATTGCAGGTATTAACTCGCAAAGTGAACCTTCTCAAAAACAACTAGCTGAACTCGTCGCATTAGCTAAAGAAAAAAATATTCAATATATTTTCTTTGAACAAAACGTATCTTCTAAATTAACAGAAGTCATCCAAAAAGAAATTGGAGCTCAACCGTTACGCCTTCACAATTTAGGTGTTTTAACAGACGAAGATTTAAAAAATGGAGACAATTACTTCTCTCTCATGGAACAGAACGTAGAAGCATTACGCGAAGCATTACAATAGTAAATCGTAATAAACCGAAAACGCATGTATCAAAATGTAAACTTTGATACATGCGTTTTGTCTCTACATATTCTAGTCAATCGTTTGTTAATCTGCTTTGTACTTTTTCAACATTTGTTCATCTAGCGTCACACCGATTCCCGGGACATCACTGACAATCATTTGACCGTCACATAACGTCAGTGGCGGTGTGACTAAGTCTTGCGCCCAAAAATGGTTCGACGCACTAAAATCTCCGGGCAATGTAACACCTTCTAACGTTGCGAGTGCGATATTATGAGCTTTCGAAATACCAAACTCGATCATTCCACCGATCCATAAATCGAGTCCTGCTTCTTTCGTCTGTTCAATAATAGCAAGAGACTCAGTCGGTCCGCCTACACGTCCTGGTTTTAAGACGATACAATCCGCTGCGTTCGTCTCAATTGCCCACTGTACGTCTTCTAACGAAGCAATACTTTCATCAAGTGCAATCGGTGTTTGTAGTTTTGGTGTCCATTGTTCATACAATGTACGTGCTTCTCTTGAAAAAGGTTGTTCAATTAAACGAAGACCGATGGCGTCAAATTCACGGAGCTTTTCAATAGATTGAGAAGAAAATGAACCGTTAGCATCTGCAAAAAAATAAACAGCTGGAAACTGTGCAATGACACGCTGTAAAATAGACGGGTCTATGTGCCGATGAATTTTTATTTTAACACGACGATACCCTTCTTCGACTGCACGTGTCACTTCTTCCATCAACTCTTCTTCTGTCTTCCACGTCACGACAACTCCTGCATCGATTGCTCGTTTTTGACCGCCATATATTTCGTATAAGGGCTTGTTTTGTACTTTCGCATATAAATCCCAACAAGCCATGTCGAGCGCAGCTTTCGCCATACGATTTCCTCTCACATGACGAAACGCTTCATACACTTCCTGGGGGTGATCAAATGTCATTCCTTCAACAATTGGTATGAGAACATGGCGTAAAACAAATTTCGTCGTTTTCACCGTTTCTTCTGTATACCATGGCGTTGTAAAAGCGACGCCTTCACCATACCCAATGAAATCCCCACTTTTCACTTCAATTAATAAACTTTCTCGCTCTTGCACATGTTGTAATTTCGTATGAAACGGTTTTTTTAATGGCACGACGACACGGTGAATCTTCACTTCATCAATTCGGATGCCCATCGTTTCAATTCCCTCCTTAACAATTTGTTCGATGCATTCCGTGGCAATTGAGATACAATTCGATACGTAAATGGTCGTTTATAACGAGCAAAAGAAGAAGCACAATGGCGTGCATATCCTTCTTCTGTAAAACGATCATTCACGACAAGAAAGGCTACGGGTACCTCTCCCCATTCATCATGTTCGAGCCCACAAACGCCTACTTCTACAATGCCTTCATAACGTAATAGGGTATGTTCAATTTCCGCCGGATAAATATTTTCTCCACCTGAAATAATTAAATCATCTCGTCGATCGACGACGTATAAATATCCTTCATCGTCTATGTAACCGACATCTCCTGTATGGAGCCAACCTTCTTCATCTTGCGCGCGAATATTCGATGCATGTCCGACATATCCAGGTGTAACGTGAGGACCTCTTATACAAATTTCTCCGATTCGATCGACTTGATTTACAATTTTAATTTCATTAAAAAATAAGGGCATTCCAGATGAACCGATTTTACGTAAAGCATCTTCCGATCGTAACGTTGCTGTCTGTGAACTCGTCTCCGTCATACCGTATGTTTGTAAAATCGGTAACCGACGACGTTGAGCACGTTGAATATCGTGTGGCGGTATCGGTCCTCCTCCTGCTAACATCGTATGAAAAGAAGCAGAAGCGACTTCGTTTTGCATCTCCAACACGTCTAAAATTTGACGTAATGTCGTCGCTACAACAGACATACGTGTAACATTACCCGCTGCAATTAAACTCGCACTTTCTTTTGCATTAAATTTCGGTAAAAGATGCACCGTCATTCCATATAATAACGAACGAACGAGAATAGAAAAACCACTAATATGGAAAAGAGGCATCGTACAAAGCCAAGCTTCGGACTCATACAACTTTAAATTTAACATCGAGCTTAAAGCATTTGACGTATGATTTTGCGCTGTTTGACGTACTCCTTTCGGTCGACCTGTCGTTCCAGAAGTATACATAATCGTCACTGTATCATCTGCCGCCCACTTTTCATTCACCGCAAAAGGAAGAGCCGGTTGCTCGTACATCGCAGAATACGTCTGGACAGGAATCGATAAATGCGAAAATTTCTCTCGGTCTCTTTCCGTTAAAACAAATGATACGTTAGCATCTTCCATTTGAAATTGTAATTCTTCTTTCGTCAATCGCGTATTTAACATCACCATTTCAAGCCCTTTTAACAATCCCGCATATAAAAAGAATACGGTTTCTTCTGTTGCATCACTATAATAAGCAACGCGTGCACCATTTGATACACCTGCACCTGTTAAATACATAGCACGACTATATGCTTCTTCATACAATTGTTCAAATGTCCACTCTTGTCCTTTATAACGAAGTCCAACTACTTCTGGTGTTAATTGTTTACGGCGTACGAGCCAATTCATATACATGGCAACCATCTCTTTCTTCTATAAAATGATAGAGAAAAGTTCGAGCAAATGTTTGCTCGAACTTTCAAATGTTTATGGGAAGCGTGGGAATTGGTCGAAGTCTGGTTTACGTTTTTCTTTAAACGCATCGCGACCTTCTTTTGCTTCGTCTGTTGTGTAGTAAAGTAATGTAGCATCTCCAGCCATTTGTTGAAGTCCCGCTAACCCATCTGTATCTGCGTTCATTCCTGCTTTTAAGAAACGAAGTGCTGTTGGGCTATTTTCTAACATTTCTTCACACCATTTTACAGTTTCATCTTCTAGTTGTTCGTATGGAACAACTGTATTGACAAGTCCCATATCAAGCGCTTCTTGTGCGTCGTATTGACGGCATAAGTACCAAATTTCACGCGCTTTCTTATGACCGATAATACGAGCAAGATATCCTGAACCGTATCCTGCGTCAAATGATCCAACACGTGGACCTGTTTGACCGAATCGTGCGTTATCCGCTGCAATCGTTAAGTCACATACGACGTGTAAAACGTGACCGCCACCAATTGCATAACCTGCTACCATTGCAACGACTGGCTTTGGAATAACGCGAATTAAACGTTGTAAATCTAAAACGTTTAAGCGTGGAATCTCGTCATCTCCGACATAACCTCCGTGACCGCGAACTTTTTGGTCACCACCTGAACAAAATGCTTTTTCTCCTTCACCTGTTAAAATAATAACACCGATACGGTTGTCATCACGTGCACGTGAAAAAGCGTCAATCATTTCTGCTGTCGTTTTCGGACGGAATGCATTACGTACGTGTGGACGATTAATCGTAATCTTCCCGATTCCGTTATAAAACTCATATTTAATATCTTCGTATTCACGAATTGTTTCCCATTTACGAGTCATTATGTAAAGACCTCCTTATTAAGTCAGTTTTAAAAACTGCTCTTTTATTATTGTAGCAAATACACACGGTTTTTCCACATGAATTGCATGTCCCGTATCCGGAACTTCTACAATTTCGACCGATTCATTTCTTTTTTTCATTTGCTGAGCAATTTCAACATATTTCGGATCACGTTCACCGACGATACACGTTATCGGCATATGTAACGTGTGGAGTTCGTTCCAAAGGGAAGGTTGACTTCCTGTTCCGATGCCGCGCAAACTATTCGCTAATCCTTTTGCTCGTTGACTTTGTCGCTCCTGACGAATTCGAAGGCGCTTTTCTTTTGGTAAACGTTTCTGCGTCTCGAACAAAGGTATATTTTCCCAAAAATACGCAAATGCTTCAACGCCTTCTTTTTCAATCCGTTCCGCTAATGCCGCATCACTTTTGCGACGCGCTGCTCGTTCTCCTTCTGTAGCGAGTCCTGGTGAAGTACTTTCCAAAAGTAATTGTTTCACTTTTTCAGGATAACGTACAGCATACGATAAAGCGATACGCCCACCCATTGAGTAACCGACGATGCGAACGGATGTAACACCTAATTTTTGAAGGATAGTATCGAGATCTTTTATCTGTTCGTCCATCGTATATCGCGTCGCTTCATAAGGTGCGTCTGTTTTCCCATGGCCGATATGATCAGTAACGATGACGTAATATTTCTCGTTTTTCCATTGTAAAAACACTTCGTCCCACGTAGAAGAAGTACCCGTAAAACCGTGTAAAAATAAGATTGCTTCTTTTTGTGGCCTACCATATGTTTGAACGTATGTCTTCACATTTCGAATATTCACCGTTCAATCGCCTCGCCTATCGTATCCCACAGTTTACGGTGTGAAATAACATTGTCTCGTCGACTCGTTATCACTTCAATTAATTGGATAGAAGAAGAACTTTTTTTCGTATATGCTCGCTTGAATTGTTCTACTGTTTCGACTCGGTCATAATCAAGGTGATACATCTTTGCTAAATCTTCAAACTGTAATCCGGTAGGCGTACCGAATAAACGTTCATAATGTGCTTCAACACTCGCTTGTGGCAAGTATGAAAAAATACCACCACCGTCGTTATTCAATACGACGATTTTTAATGCAACTTCTTCATAACGAGAAAGTAATAAAGCATTCGTATCATGCAAAAATGATAAATCACCGATTAATAATGTAGCCGGGCGCTTGCGAGCTTTTTGAATACCGAAAGCTGTCGACGTGACACCGTCAATACCATTCGTTCCACGATTAGCATATAATCGAATATCTTTTTCCGTCTGTAACCAAAACGTATCTAAATCACGGATTGGCATACTACTACCACTAATTAAATCACTATGATTTTCGATTGCTTCGAGTAAAGCGAGAACATATTGTCCTTCATCTCCTGCTAATGGAGTATACGACTGAATATGACGTTTTGCCTCATCGTTCGCTTCAATCCACGTCTTACGATATTCTTCCGCATCACCTATCCATTGTTCTCTCGTCACCGTTTCTGGACGTCCTTGGACATGATATGTCGTAATGCCTAACGGATCACGATAAAATGGTGAGTCATCAACCGTAATCGTTACTGGACGAACTTCTTCTAAAAATTGAAGTAATGGCTTTGAAACAGGTTGTGCTCCAAACCGAAGGACGAGGTCAGGCTTAACTTGCTGACGAAACGTATGATGTTTTAATAAAGCATCATACGTTTCGACAACGTACTTTTGCTTCTCTTCTGACGTACGACTCCGTAAATTCGACAATGGATCGGCTAAAACAGGCCAGTTCAGCCGTTTGACGAATGCCCAAAATAAATCTTCATCTAATTCACCGTTTACGTCTCCGACAATAATTAAACCTCTTTTCGCTTCGGCACAACGCTTGCCTAATTGAACAGAAGCATCGACTTGCATTGTCGTTTCTGTCGGCATCGATTGAATAAATGTTGTTTCAATGGAAGATGTATCTTCTAAATCGATGAGTAAAGGCTCGCGAAACGGTACATTTAAATGTACCGGACCTTTTGGAGCGGTCATCGCAGTATTTAATAGTCGACTCGTTTGGTGTTCTATAAAGCGATCCGTTTCGTCCATTCCATCTGCAAGTGGATAATCGATACTTTCTTTCACAAAATGACCGAACATATTGACTTGATCAATCGCTTGCGGTGCACCAACTTCTCTTAATTCATGCGGTCGATCTGCTGTTATCGCAATTAAAGGAACTCTTGCATAAGATGCTTCTGTAATCGCTGGCATATAATTAGAAGCAGCTGTGCCGGATGTACATAATAAAGCGACTGGCGTATGATTTGCTTTCGCTAAACCGAGTGCAAAAAAGGCTGCTGATCGCTCATCGACTTGTAAATATATTTCAACTTCTTTCATCATTGCAAATGCGTATGCTAAAGGTGTCGAACGCGATCCTGGACTAATGACGACACGTGTTACACCATTTTGATATAATGTATGAGCAAGTCTCTTTACATAAGTCGTTAATTGTTTACGATATTCCATCTATATGGCCTCCAAGTGCTCGCAACATCGGGCGAAATTTCACCCATGTTTCTTCATATTCTGTCTCTACTTCTGAATCTTCTACTAATCCACCACCGGCATATAAATAAGCAGAATGACCTTTAACGAGTGTCGATCGTATCGCTACGGCAAACTCACCATCACCGGTTGCATCTGTCCAACCGATCGGTCCTGCATAAAAGCCACGATCCATTTGTTCATTTTCTAAAATTAAATCGAGCGCGACATCCGTCGGTACCCCACCTAGTGCAGGCGTCGGATGTAAATCTCGTACCCAATCAAAGATGGAACTTGCTTCTCGTAACGTTCCAGTTACAGGTGTATACAAATGTTGAATATCTCGATTTTTTAATAGTTGGGGTTCTGTTGGAATGCGATATGTTTGACAGTAACGAGAAACGACTTGTTTGATCATTTGTACGACATAATCGTGTTCTTCTCGATTTTTTTCATCATTCCATAACGACTGGCCGAGTTGTTCATCTTCTCGTTGCGTTTTGCCTCTCGGTATCGACCCTGCGACACAAGCAGAATGCGCCTGACCTTCCTCGATTTCAATCAGTCGTTCTGGCGTAGCACCGACGAAAAAGTCTTCTGCTCGCCCGAATGCAAAATGATAACTGTTCGGTTGTTCTTCTTTAATATTCATCAAAACGCGTTCAATCGGTATTTCTTTTTCGAACTGTAAAGCTAATGCCCGAGCGATAACCACTTTTTTGGCATCCGTTTGACGAATTGTTTGAACCGTTTGTTGAACAGCTTGTTTATACTGTGCTACTTTTCTTTCCATTAATGTATAAGGAGATAATGGCGCAATGGTCTGATGTACTTCTAGCTGACATCGGTCAAATTGCTTTTGTAAATCGTCCAACTTTTGCTCTACTTCACTTTCTTCTCCTACTGCATGAAATGCAACGACACTTTTTCCATCTCGCTTTGTCCATTGAATAGCCGGCACGACAAACGATGCAGAAGGATAAGTCCATTCCGAGCGAATCGTCTGACGCGGGTCAAATTGAAATCCACCAAATAAAATGGGACGACTTTCTTCTACATTCGGATGGAGCTGCAATAAAGCTTCCCAACGTTTACGTATCTTTTCATAGCGTACATTTGTTTTATCATTTTCTTCTAAATGATACGCAACACCTAAACCGATAAATGTAAAATCACCTTTTGCATTTTTCCAATAGAAACGTTCTTTTTTAAACTGATTTTCGGCGCGACTAAAAAGAGCGAGTGGTGAATGTACAGCGACCTCTTTCACAACACTGCGAAAAACGATCGACCCATTATTTTCCTCGACTCCTCGCACTATCGAATTCCTACTCATTCTTTTTCCCTCCGTACTTTTTTAAAGCCCATTCATCTTATCTATTCTAACATATCTGAAAAACTCGCGGTTATGAAATCACTTAGAACTTTCCCCATTTCTTCACTTTTTAGCGTACAATAAGAAAAGAAGCAATACGCTTTTGATATCGTTTGAGAATAAAGGAGAGAATTACCGTGTCAAAAGAATTACAAGTAGACAAAGGATGGCGCGTATGGTGGAAACTAACTCGTCCACATACATTAACCGCATCTTTTGCCCCCGTTTTTTTGGGGACGATCATCGCACTGCTCGGAGAAAATGGAACTTTTCGTGCAGATTTATTCATGGCAATGCTCGTCGCAAGTTTGCTTATCCAAAGCGCAACGAACATGTTCAACGAATATTATGATTTCAAACTAGGGTTAGATAACGAACAATCAGTAGGAATCGGAGGAACGATCGTTCGAAATGGTGTAAAGCCAAAAGTAGTATTGAACATTGCACTTGCCTTTTATGCACTTTCAATCATCATCGGTTTTTATATTTGTTACGAAACTTCATGGTGGCTAGCTGTTGTAGGAATCGTTTCAATGGCAATCGGCTATCTTTACACCGGCGGACCATTTCCTATCGCATATTCACCATTTGGTGAAGTTGTTTCTGGATTTGTAATGGGGATGTTACTCGTTTTAATCGCATTTTTTATACAAACAGGAACCGTTACATTGTTCGCTATCCTTTTATCTATACCGAGTATGTTACTCGTTGCAGCTATTATGCTTTCAAATAATATACGAGATATCGTACAAGATACAAAAGGCGGAAGAAAAACGTTGGCAATTTTAATCGGTAGACGCCGAGCAATTAACGTACTCGCTTTATTATTTATTGTATCTTACGTATGGATTACAGTGCTCGTCTTCATGCAAGTTATTACGCCATGGGCTCTCATTATATGGATAAGTGTCGCCTTGCCGTACAAAGCAATACGAACGTTTTTACATTCTGAAAACCCACTCAAAGTGGCACCGGCAATGAAAGCAACTGCTCAAACTAATACATTTTTTATCGTATTGCTCGGAATCGGTCTTTTCATTGGATATCTTACATTTTACTAATTGAAAAACAGCCTTATTTTGTTCTGTGATGACTATATTCAGACCTTTCAATACGTTTTTTGATATGCAAATGTAGCGTACGTCTCCTGTTTGATACTTTTTTCTAAGCAATCAAAGTATATAGGAAAACAAGGAGACGTACGTTTTTTATGCATACCATTCCGTACCGATTTGCGGACGCCTGCGGGATTGCGAGCTCTTCCAATACCCCAAGCAAGTTCCCAGGAAAATCTGCTTATGGATCAGGTAGCGAGCCTCACGTCTTGCATGCAGGCGTGCGGAATTGTGTAGAAACTCCAACCTATATTATTAGAGAACCAAAAAAGCACATTGCTTATAGCAATGTGCTTTACAATATGACCCCTACGGGACTCGAACCCGTGTTACCACCGTGAAAGGGTGGTGTCTTAACCGCTTGACCAAGGGGCCTTTATTATGGCGGAGAAGGAGGGATTTGAACCCTCGCGCCGCGTAAACGACCTACACCCTTAGCAGGGGTGCCTCTTCACCACTTGAGTACTTCCCCATAATGGCTCCGCAGGTAAGATTCGAACTTACGACTACTCGGTTAACAGCCGAGGGCTCTACCACTGAGCTACTGCGGATTCATATTCAAAACTGTTTATGGTGGGCCTAAGTGGACTCGAACCACCGACCTCACGCTTATCAGGCGTGCGCTCTAACCAGCTGAGCTATAGGCCCATTATGGAGCGGGTGAAGGGAATCGAACCCTCATCATCAGCTTGGAAGGCTGAGGTTTTGCCATTAAACTACACCCGCAAAATGGTGGTTCAGGACGGAATCGAACCGCCGACACAAGGATTTTCAGTCCTTTGCTCTACCGACTGAGCTACTGAACCACAACGTATTAAATTAAAATGGCGGTCCCGACGGGAATCGAACCCGCGATCTCCTGCGTGAC
>JASLJC010000122.1 GCA_030152585.1 Savagea sp.
ATTCTTTTGCAAATCCTTCTAATTTAGAACCGACAGGCATCGCTGGTGTAATGGCTGCAATGCGATAGTCTGTTCGAGCGAGTTTTTGAACGGTCGTTGAAATTAAACTACTCCATGCAGGACCTTTAGCTGGCGATTTGACAAAATCACCGGTATCCATTTTATAAGGTCCTGTTCCGTGCCATGTGCCGACTGTATCATTTTCAGCGGGTCGGAACCCTTTTCCTTTTTTAGTGATGACGTGTACAATCGTTGGACCATCTACCTTTTTCGCATACGTTAAACTTTTTTCTAATTCTTCAAAGTCATGTCCATCTACTGGTCCTAAGTACGTAAATCCGAGCTCTTCAAAAAACATTCCCGGAACGACGAGATATTTAAAACTATCTTTTACACGGTCAGCTGCTTTCGCTAATGTTCCACCAATGGCAGGTACACTTTTTAAAATATATTCTAATTCATCTTTTACCGTATTATATTTACCCGCTGTTCGAATACGTCCGAGTACAGCGTGTAATGCTCCGACATTCGGCGCAATCGACATTTCGTTATCGTTTAAAATAACAGTCATATTCGTTTTCTCATGTCCAATATGGTTCAATGCTTCTAGCGCCATACCACCTGTTAAAGCACCGTCTCCAATGATCGGCACAACGTAATTTTGATCGCCACGTATGTCGCGCGCAGCGGCCATGCCCATCGCTGCAGAAAGTGATGTCGAACTATGTCCTGTTTCCCATACGTCGTGTTCACTTTCCGCCATTTTTGGAAAACCACTTAATCCTTTATATTGACGTAATGTGTCGAATTGATCGGCACGTCCTGTCAATATTTTATGCACGTATGCTTGATGTCCAACATCCCAAAGAAATTTATCGCGTGGACTGTCAAACACTTTATGCAACATTAACGTCAATTCTACAACCCCTAAGTTCGGGCCGATATGACCACCTGTTACGGATAGCTTCTCGATTAAAAATTGACGAATCTCATGTGCTAATTGTTGTAATTGCCCATGATCCATTGTTTTCAAAAATGATGGATGAGTTATACTTGTGAGATCCATCCGTATCACACACCTTCATAAAAATTTACAACGAGTCGATCGTTATAACTTCCTTCATTATATCAATCCGACCGTTCAATACAACCTATTGATTTAAATGTTCCGCTCAATAATATAGTTTGCAAATTGTTCTAACAATGACTCTTTCTTATCTAAAAAAGCAAGACTTTCAATTGCTTCGCGGTGTCGATCGAGTAATACTTGCTTTGCACCTTCTAATCCGAGTAAAGCAGGATACGTTGACTTTTCGCTTTCTTCATCACTTCCGGCAGGCTTTCCGAGCTGTTCTGTCGTGCTCGTCACATCTAAAATATCGTCTTTAATTTGAAAGGCTAATCCGATATTATATGCATATCGTTTTAAATGTTCTCGTTTATCTTCGCACAATTGCGCTAAAATCGCACCTGCTTCAATACTAAATGATAATAAAGCACCGGTTTTCCGTACGTGAATCGCTTCAATTTCCTCTACCGTTAGTTGCTTTTGCTCACCTGCTAAATCTAATACTTGACCTGCAACCATACCTTTGACGCCTGCTGCCTCACTTAATAGACGAATTAACTCGACTTGTTGTTCCGCAACGACTCGTTCTGTACGTGTAATACTTTCAAATGCAAGTGCTTGCATCGCATCTCCTGCTAAAATCGCTGTCGCTTCATCAAATTTTTTATGATTCGTCAATTGACCTCTTCGGTAATCATCATCATCCATAGCCGGTAAGTCATCATGAATAAGTGAATACGTATGAATAAATTCAACTGCTGCGGCAACGTATAACGCATCGTCAATTCGTATGTCCAAATCTTCTAATGTCGCTAAAACGAGTAAAGGACGAATTCGCTTTCCTCCTGCGTCAATCGAATATCGCATCGCTTCCACCAATAAACGTGGTGCATCTTGCTGCTCCAATAAATCGTGCAATGTTGCATCGATTTTCGGACGATTCGTTTCAATAAATTTTTCTAACGTCATTCCCATCTAAAGTTCTCCTTCTTCTACCGACGATTGATCTCGTTTCATCATTTCCGTCATTTTTTTCTCTGCATCTTGTAACTTCGTCTGGCAAATTACCGATAACTCCATACCTCTTTGATAAAGTTCCATCGCTTGTTCTAGTGGTACTTCACCCGTTTCTAGTGACTGGACAATTTTTTCAAGTTCGGTCATCGCTTCTTCAAACATCATCGTTTGCTTTTCCATTTTTATCCCCCTCCATTTGATTAATCTGTTCAACGCGTGTACGTACTGTTCCATCTTTTACATGTACCGTTAAGAAATCTCCTACTTGAACATCTTGAACCGATGTCATCAATTTTTCTTCATTATATGTCATTGTAAATCCTCGTTGTAGCACTTGCAATGGATTTAACGTCGTCAAAAGACGGACATGTTGAATGAACCGATGTTGGTGAGTCGTCATCGTTTGCTTCATCGCGACTTGCAATCGTTTTGCAACTTGTTTCTGTTGATCTGTTGCACGTTGAACGAGATGTTTTGGATTTTGTTGCGTAAGTCTCGATTCTAACTGTTTGTAAAGCAGTCGCTGTTCAGTTTGACGTTCATTTATTTTATAATGCAATCGCTCTGTTGTACGCAAGAGACGTTCATAAAATGGTTCGTACAATCGTTCAGGATATTGAATTACGGGTGATTGTTGTACGTTGAACCATCTTGCTTTTTCACGATCATACGTCCGTTTCATACTATGAAACAGTCGTTGCTCTGCATTTTTTAATTGAATTTGAATGTCGACCATCGACGGTGTAACAAGTTCTGCAGCAGCAGTAGGGGTCGGCGCTCTATGGTCTGCAACAAAATCGGTTAATGTCGTATCTGTCTCATGTCCGACACCACTTACGACGGGGACACGCGTTGAAAAAATCGTTCGTACGACTCGTTCATCATTAAACGCCCATAAGTCTTCAATCGACCCTCCGCCACGAGCAACGATAAGAACATCCAATTCGTGTTCATTCGCTTCTTCAACGGCTTGTACAATCGATTGAGGAGCTTTTTCTCCTTGTACAACCGCTTCAAATAAAATAATTGTTGCAATCGGATAACGTCTTAAAATCGTCGACTTCATATCTTGTAAAGCCGCTCCTTTTTTCGACGTTACGATACCAATTTTTTCCGGATATCGAGGAAGAGGTTGTTTCCACCTCGGATCGAACAATCCTTCTTTTTCTAATTTTTCTTTTAACTGTCGTAACGCTACAAATAAAGCACCTTCTCCTGCTGGTATTACTTCCTCTACATACAATTGATGTTGACCGTAACGCTCGTATAAATCAATACGCCCACGCATTATAACGTCCATACCTGATTCTGGTTGAAATGTAAAACGTTGAACGGCGCCACTAAATGCAATCGTCCGAAGTTGTGACTGTTCATCTTTCAACGTTGCGTACATAATGTTGCGTTGTATTTTGACATTCGACAATTCGCCTCGAACGTATATGTCTTGTAAATGGGGATCTCGTTTCAACTTATATTGTAAATATTTTGTTAACGCTGTAACTGTTAAATATGTCGGTTGTCCCATCGTATCCTCCTAACCGAAAAGAAACGCTGCCGAATGGGCAGCGTTTCATTCGTTATTTCGCTAATTGAGCTTTTGCGCTTTGTAACGTATTACTTAAAAGCATCGTAATCGTCATTGGACCGACACCGCCTGGTACGGGAGTAATCGCTTCAACGACTTCATAAACGTCATCGTAATCGACATCACCACATAACTTTCCATTTTCATCACGGTTCATCCCGACATCAATGACGACAGCGCCTCGTTTTAAATGATCTTTTTTAATCATTTTCGCACGTCCCACTGCTGCGACGACGATGTCTGCTTGACGTGTATATGAAGCTAAATCTTCTGTTTTAGAATGACAATATGTCACTGTTGCATCTTTTTGTAAAAGTAATTGCCCCATCGGCTTTCCAACGATGTTACTTCGTCCGATTACAACTGCATGTTTACCACGTACGTCTATATTTTCTCGCTCAAGTAATTCCATAATGCCATATGGTGTACAAGATAAAAAGGTCGGTTGCCCGATCATCATTTTGCCGACATTTTGTGGATGAAAACCGTCTACGTCTTTTTCTGGTCGAATCGTCAAAATGACTTTATCTTCATCAATATGGCTCGGAAGTGGCAACTGTACTAAAATACCGTGGATCGTATCATCTTCGTTTAGTTGCTCGACACGTTGAAGAAGCTCTTCTTCTGTCGTACTTGCAGGTAGACGAATTACTTCTGATTTCATTCCCACTTTTTCACTTGCTGCTTCTTTATTTCGCACATAAGTCGCACTCGCTTGGTCATCTCCGACTAAAATTACAGCTAAACCCGGTTGTACACCTTGCTTTTTGAGTTGCTCGACTTCTTGCTTTATTTCTTCTTTTATTGTATTTCCTATCGCTTTACCATCAATGTTTTTGGATGACATATGTATAATCCCCTTTTATTTAATCATTGTATTTTGATAAAACACCATTTACAAACTTTCCAGCACGTTCGTCGCTGAATGTTTTACATAATTCAACCGCTTCGTCAATGACGACTTTCGGTGGCACTTCTGTATAAAGTAATTCATACGTTGCAAGACGCAATACGGTACGCTCTACTTTTGGTAAACGGTCCATTGACCAGTTTGTTAAATGTTCAGTAATTTTTGTATCAATTGCTTCTTTTTGTTCAACTGTTCCTCGAACAATCTGTTCATAAAATGAATCTAACGGTCCCTCTACAACATGTTGAATCGCTTCTTCTAATGCGACTTCTGTTTGATCGAGTTGAAAGAGTGTTTGTACCGCTTTTTCTCGTGCTGTACGTCGTTTCATGCGTTTATAATCTCCTTTATTTAATCTCTTTTTTATCATACCATACTTTCTTTTTTTCGTTCATTTTTTTAAACGAATCTTATACATATTATTGACAATATTAAAAACAACAAATCTAGCGATCCATTACTATATGTAAGGACGACTAGATTTGTTGTATTCGTTCATTTCATTTGAACGCGTTCATTGCTACGCTTCTTCTTGAAAACGAATGCCTGTGACGAAAACGTTCACTTCTTTCGTTTCGAGCGATGTCATATGAAAAACAGTCTGGCGAACTTGTTCTTGTAATGCTAATGCGACTTCTGGTACGTGAACACCGTATTCAACGATACAATATACATCGATACAAAGTGCCCCATCTTTCCATGTCGTTTTAACGCCTTTACCATGAACAGTCTTTCCTAGTTTTTCTGCGACATCTGTCGCTAAATTACCTTGTGTCATCGCAACACCTTCTACTTCATTTGCAGCAATTCCGATGATCACTTCTAAAACCTCAGGTGCTAAATGGATACGTCCTAGCACGTCTCCTGTCGCTGTTTTTTTACTGATGAGCGACGGTTCATTGTTTTTCTTTTGTGACATATTGTAAAACCTCCTTATTCCTCATCCATTACAGTATACGTCTCTAAAAACTTCGTATCAAACTGTCCGGATTGGAAGACTGGATGCGCCATTACGTTCGAATGGAACGGAATCGTCGTATCAACACCTTCAATGATAAATTCATCAAGTGCTCTTTTCATACGTGCTACTGCTTGCGATCTCGTCGGTGCATGAACGATTAACTTTGCGACCATCGAATCGTAAAATGGCGGTATCATATATCCATTATACACGGCTGAGTCAACTCTGACACCAAAACCACCCGGTGGCATGTACATATCGATCGTTCCTGGAGAAGGCATGAAGTTTTTCGCCGGATTTTCCGCATTAATGCGGCATTCGATCGCCCA
>JASLJC010000042.1 GCA_030152585.1 Savagea sp.
GCTCTTTTATATTGTAATACGGATACAACTTTACAACAAGCATCATTTTACCAAATATAAGAGGAGAATGCAACAGTAGAGAAAGACGTTTTTTCGATAAGTACTAAACTTCTCAAGAAAGTAGAAAAAAGATGAAAAGGAAAGAACATTGAACAAGGGGTTAATCCTTGTTATAATGGCATGTAGCAAAAATAGGAGTGAAGCGAAACGATGAATAATGAACAAAGGTTGGAACGTCAAAAAAATATTCGAAACTTTTCAATTATCGCCCATATCGATCACGGAAAATCAACATTGGCCGATCGGATTTTAGAAAAAACAGGTGCGCTCACGTCTCGTGAAATGCAAGATCGAACATTAGACTCGATGGATTTAGAACAAGAGCGTGGAATTACGATTAAATTAAACGCTGTCCAATTACAATATACAGCAAAAGATGGAGAAGAATATACGTTTCATTTAATTGATACTCCCGGACACGTCGACTTTACGTATGAAGTATCACGTAGTTTAGCAGCTTGTGAAGGTGCAATTTTAGTTGTTGATGCAGCACAAGGTGTAGAAGCACAAACGTTAGCAAACGTTTACTTAGCGCTTGATAATGATTTAGAAATATTACCAGTTGTTAACAAAATTGATTTACCTGCTGCTGATCCAGAACGCGCGAAAGCAGAAGTAGAAGAAGTCATCGGTCTTGATGCATCGAATGCAGTACTTGCTTCTGCAAAAGCAGGAATCGGGATTGAAGATATTTTAGAGCAAATTGTAGAAGAAGTGCCAGCACCAGAAGGCGACCCAGCCGCACCGTTAAAAGCACTTATTTTCGATTCGCATTATGACCCGTACAAAGGTGTTATCGTCTATTTACGTGTTGTAGATGGAACGATTAAACGTGGCGATATGATTAAAATGATGGCAACTGAAAAAGAATTCGAAGTACTTGATCTCGGCGTATTTACACCAGGAGAGACGCCACGAGAAGAATTAACAGTAGGAGATGTTGGATATTTATCTGCATCGATTAAAAATGTTGCTGATACACGTGTAGGGGATACAATTACGTTAGCAAATAATCCAGTAGCAGAACCATTGCCAGGATATCGCCGTATGAACCCGATGGTGTTTTGTGGTCTCTATCCTATTGATACATCAAAATATAACGATTTACGAGAAGCGTTAGAAAAGTTAGAGTTAAATGACTCGGCGTTAGAATATGAACCAGAAACGTCACAAGCATTAGGCTTCGGTTATCGTTGTGGATTTTTAGGGTTACTTCATATGGAAATTATTCAAGAACGTATCGAACGTGAATTTGGAATCGACCTCATTACGACGGCACCTAGCGTTATTTATAATGTCGTGACGACGGATGGAGAACAAGTTCGTGTCGACAACCCTTCATTTATGCCAGAGCAAACGGTTATTGATTACGTAGAAGAACCATACGTGAAAGCTGCAATTATGGTTCCAGAAGAGTATATCGGTTCTGTAATGGAGCTTTGCCAAGATAAACGTGGAAACTTCATTACGATGGATTATTTAGATGCAGTACGTGTAAACGTCATTTATGAGTTACCGTTAGCTGAAATTGTTTACGATTTCTTTGATCAATTGAAATCACGCACAAAAGGATATGCATCACTCGACTATGAAATGATCGGATACAAAGAGTCGAAGCTTGTGAAGATGGATATTTTATTAAACGGTGAAAAAGTCGACGCGTTAAGTTTTATTGTGCATAAAGACTTTAGTTACGAACGAGGTAAAGCAATCGTTGAGAAATTACGTGAATTAATTCCACGTCAGCAATTCGAAGTACCTGTACAAGCGGCAATCGGTCATAAAATTGTGGCACGTTCAACGATTAAGTCGATCGGTAAAAACGTTCTTGCGAAATGTTATGGTGGAGATATTTCTCGTAAACGTAAACTTCTTGAAAAACAAAAAGAAGGTAAAAAACGTATGAAACAAGTCGGATCAGTCGAAATTCCGCAAGAGGCATTCATGGCTGTTCTTCAAATGGACGATGACAATTAATCAAAAGTACCGAGCGATAATTAGAACCTCCCTACATAAGTGTAGGTGAGGTTTTTCTTCACGACCAAGCGCGATTGATTGAAAAAGAGTAATGAGGATAGGAAATGTTAAACGGTTGTAAGTAGATTTTCGTATAGAAAATCTATCTATAATTAACCGATGAAAAGTGTAACGATTTGAGTTTTAGTCGTATTCTTTGTACGATAGAAAAGAAGAAAAAGAGGGCGAAGGCCCTCTTTTTGTGATGAGAAGGAGGCGTCGCTATGCGCGCAATGTACATCCATATACCATTTTGTCATCAAATTTGTAATTATTGTGATTTCAATAAAGTATATTTTAAAAATCAACCGGTTGACCAATATTTAGAAGCATTAGACCAAGAAATCCGACAATATGCTCAACAGTATTCAATGAAAACGTTAGAAACAGTTTTTATCGGAGGAGGAACGCCAACATCGCTAAGTGCTCAGCAGTTAGAAAGATTGTTACAATCGATTCGTCGCGAAATTCAAGTCGACGAGTTAACCGAATATACAATTGAAGCGAACCCCGATGAACTAACGAAAGAAAAATTAGAAGTATTGTACGAAGGAGGGGTACGTCGATTAAGCATTGGGGTACAGTCTTTCAATGATGATCATTTACGTCGTCTCGGTCGAACTCATAGCGCAGCGGATGTAAAAAGTGTGATCGAAGAGGCGAGAGCAATCGGATTTGATAATATTAGCATTGATTTAATCTACGGATTACCTGAACAAACGATGGAAGATTGGAAAGAAACGTTACGTCAGGCATTTGAATTAAATTTACCACATTATTCAACGTATTCTTTAATTATTGAACCGAAGACAGTGTTTTACAATTTAAAAAACAATAATCAATTGAAACTTCCTGATGCCTCGATTGAAGGTGAGATGTTTACAGTCGTCATCGAAGAAATGAAAAAAAGAAATTATGAACAGTATGAAGTAAGTAATTTTGCAAAAGATCGTTACTATTCCGTTCACAATTGCATTTATTGGGAAAACGATCAATACTTTGGGCTCGGAGCAGGTGCTCACGGTTATGTCGATGGTATACGTTATGCAAATATAGGTCCCGTACAACATTATATAGATGCTGTAAAAAAAGGGAGTGCTATACGGACACGTCACGTTGTAACGCTTGAAGAAGCGATGGAAGAAGAGATGTTTTTGAGATTGAGAATGCGTATCGGAGTCTCTGAGAAACGTTTTGAAGAAAAGTTTGGACATTCATTAGATTCTATTTATGGAAGCGAGTTAACGATGCTCGAATCAAAAGGTTGGATGCATTATAATGAAGGAAACTGGATGTTAACAGAAGAAGGGTTATATAGAGGGAATGATGTGTTTGAAACATTTTTAATGTCCGAGCCTAACCGTTGACAAGCGGTCTAATATTTGATAAATTTAATATAGTATTAGCACTCGAAGTTGTTGAGTGCTAACAGGAGTGATGATGATGTTGACAAGTAGACAGTTGCTAATTTTACAGCTTACCGTTAACGATTTCATCGAGTCCGCTCATCCTGTCGGCTCTAGACAATTATCGAAAAAGCCGGAAGCACCGTTTAGTCCGGCGACGATTCGTAATGAGATGGCGGATTTAGAAGACATGGGGTTATTAGAAAAGACGCATACGTCATCTGGACGTATACCGTCGGAACGAGGCTACCGTTTTTATGTAGATCATTTGTTACAGCCTGAACAGTTAGGTGAGAAAGAAAAGCATTTCGTTCGTTCATTGTTTGACGAACAAGTTGTAGAATCTGAGTTGCTTATTCAAAAAACAGCGAATGTACTTTCAGAATTAACGAACTACACCGCGATTTTACTCGGTCCTGATATTTCGAGTCACAAAGTACGACAGTTTTCAATTGTACCATTAAATGAACGAGTCGCTGTGGCAATTATCGTTACGGATACAGGGCGAGTAGAAAATCGACTTTTTGAAGTACCTGAACATATGCATACGTCAGATATCGAAAAGCTCGTCAATATATTAAATGAACAACTCGTCGGAACTCCACTTCATCAAGTACAACGTAAATTAGACGCTGAAGTTGAATCGATTATGGAGGCTCACATTGAACAATCTGCGCACGTTTTACGAACGTTGCGTCGAGCTATGAGAGTTGAGCACGATGAACAATTATTTTTCGGTGGAAAGTTCAATATGATGAAACAACCTGAATTTCATGACGTCGATCAAGTAGAGTTATTATTAAATTTAATGGACAATGACGCTTCTGCTTCACTCTTTTTTGAACAAAATGAAGCGGATGATATTCGAATTCGGATTGGATCAGAAAATGAACACGATGCGATGTTAAACTGTAGCATTATAACAGCAAACTATTCGCTAGGAGAGGACAAAACCGGTTCATTAGCGATTATTGGACCGACCCGTATGGATTATAATCGAACGATTTCAGTATTAGATGTAATGCGTCGCCATTTATCAAAAGAGCTTTCACAATTGATTCATGGTAGCGACGTAACGAGGAGGAACGAAACGTGACAGAGAAAAAAGAACAACATGTCGAAGAACATGTCGAAGAAGTAGAATCAAAAGAAGATACGACTGATCAAGTAGAAAACGAAGTCGTAGAAGAAGAGGTAGATGCGGAGGCAAAATCAGAAGTGGAAGAGCCTACGCTAGAACAACAAGTAGAAGCACTTCAAGCGCAACTTGCTGAAAAAGAAAACGATTATCTTCGCTTATTAGCTGATACGAACAATTACAAGCGTCGTATGGCTGAAAATGCTGAAAAAGCGAAAAAATTTCGTGCGCAATCGTTGATTGAGAATTTACTACCTGCTCTTGATAACTTCGAACGTGCGTTAGCAACAGACGTAACATCTGAAGAAGCGATTGCTTTAAAAGAAGGCGTCGAAATGGTGCAACGCGATATTTTATCTGCACTTGAAAAAGAAGGTCTTCAAGCGATTGAAGCAGAGGGAAAAACGTTTGATCCGAATTATCACCAAGCAGTAATGACAGGACAAGTAGAAGAAGAACCGTCTGGAATTGTATTAGAAGAATTCCAAAAAGGTTATCAATTACACGATCGTGTCATTCGCGCATCAATGGTAAAAGTAAACGATTAAAACGATTTATTGTATTATGTTTAAAAATAATGAGGAGGAATTTATATTATGTCTAAAATTATTGGAATCGATTTAGGAACAACAAACTCAGTAGTGTCAGTATTCGAAGGTGGGGAGCCTGTCGTCATCCCAAACCCAGAAGGAAACCGTACATCACCATCTGTCGTAGCATTTAAAGACGGAGAAAAACAAGTAGGGGAAGTAGCGAAACGTCAATCGATTACGAACCCAAATACGATTATGTCTGTAAAACGTCATATGGGATCAGACTATAAAGTAGAAGCAGAAGGAAAAGAATATACACCACAAGAAGTATCAGCAATGATTCTTCAATATATGAAAGGATACGCAGAAGAGTATCTCGGTGAAAAAGTAACAAAAGCGGTTATTACAGTACCTGCTTACTTCAACGATTCACAACGTCAAGCGACAAAAGATGCTGGAACGATTGCAGGTCTTGAAGTAGAACGTATTATTAACGAACCTACAGCAGCCGCACTTGCATATGGGCTCGATAAAACAGACGAAGACCAAACGATTCTCGTTTATGACTTAGGAGGAGGTACGTTTGACGTATCGATTCTTGATTTAGGAGACGGTGTCTTCCAAGTAGAAGCAACAGCAGGAGATAACAAGCTCGGTGGAGACGATTTTGACGATGCAATTATCGAATACCTCGTTTCAGAGTTTAAGAAAGAAAATGCTATTGATTTATCACAAGATAAAATGGCGATGCAACGTTTAAAAGATGCTGCAGAAAAAGCGAAAAAAGATCTCTCAGGTGTTACGAATACACAAATTTCACTTCCGTTCATTACAGCAGGTGAAGCAGGACCAATTCACTTAGAAATGTCGCTTTCACGTGCGAAATTTGATGAGTTAACAGCAGATTTAGTAGAACGTTCAATGAAGCCTGTTCGCCAAGCATTACAAGATGCAGATCTTTCAGCGTCAGATATCGATCGTGTTATTTTAGTCGGAGGATCAACACGTATTCCAGCAGTACAAGAAGCGATTAAAAAAGAAACAGGGCAAGAGCCTTTCAAAGGTGTTAACCCTGATGAAGTTGTTGCAATGGGAGCAGCTGTTCAAGGTTCGATTCTTTCAGGTGAAACAGATGACGTCGTGTTACTTGACGTAACTCCACTTTCACTCGGTATCGAAACGATGGGAGGCGTATTTACAAAGTTAATTGAACGTAATACGACAATTCCGACATCGAAATCAGAAACATTCTCAACAGCAGCAGACAATCAACCAGCAGTAGATATTCATGTGTTACAAGGTGAACGTCCGATGGCAGCAGATAACAAAACACTCGGTCGTTTCCAATTAACAGATATTCCACCAGCACCACGTGGTGTACCACAAATTGAAGTAACGTTCGATATCGACAAAGACGGTATTGTTACAGTAAGTGCTAAAGATCTCGGAACAGGAAAGGCACAAGACATTACGATTGAATCTAGTTCAGGTCTTTCAGATGAAGAGATTGAAAAAATGATGAAAGAAGCAGAAGAAAACGCAGAAGCAGACGCAAAACGTAAAGAAGAAGCAGATCTTCGCAACGAAGCAGACCAACTCGTTTTCCAAGCTGAAAAAATGGTTGACGACGAAGAAATGAAAGACGTCTTAACAGAAGATGATAAAACTGCGATTACAGAAGGTAAAGAAGCACTTCAAAAAGCGATTGAAGAAGGCGAAATTGAAAGCATCAAATCAAATAAAGAAACACTCGAACAAAAAATTCAAGAAATTACGATGAAAATGTACGAGCAAGCACAGGCGGCGCAACAAGCAGCTCAAGGTGCAGAAGGTAATCCAGAAGCAAATTCAACGACGGATGCAAAAGATGATGACGTCGTAGATGCGGATTTCACAGAAGTAAAAGACGACGATAAAAAATAAGTAGTCGACGTATGGCGGAAAAGTCAAAGTCCGAAGTTCCGGCTTTGGCTTTTTCTTTTGAATGAAAAAAATGAGGAGTGTGAACGATGGCTAAACGAGATTATTATGAAGTGTTAGGTGTATCAAAAGAAGCGGATAAAAAAGAAATTCGCCGTGCTTATCGAAAGTTATCTAAAAAATATCATCCGGATTTAAATAAAGAAGCAGGGTCAGAAGAGAAATTTAAAGAGATCACGGAAGCGTACGAAGTATTATCAGATGAACAAAAACGGGCGCAATATGATCAATATGGTCATGACGGTCCTTCGTTTGGCGGAGGCGGTTTTGGCGGAAGTGGCTTCGGCGGAGGCGGCTTCGGTGGCTTTGAAGATATATTTGATACGTTCTTTGGAGGTGGAGGAGGTCGACATCGCGATCCGAATAGGCCACGTCAAGGAGAATCACTTCAGTATTCCATGACGATCGATTTCATGACGGCTGTATTCGGTGGTGAAAAAGAAATTGAAGTGACAAGAGAAGAACAATGTCAAACATGTCAAGGTGATGGAGCGAAACCTGGAACGACGAAAGAAACATGTTCGACTTGTCAAGGAACTGGTCAAATGACAGAAATGGTGAATACAGCATTTGGTCAAATGATGAATCGTAGCACATGTACGACATGTGGCGGAACAGGAGAAATCATTCCAGAAAAATGTAATACATGTCACGGTACAGGACGTCAAAAGAAAACGAGCAAAGTGAAAGTTACAATTCCAGCAGGTATTGATGATGGTCAGCGGCTCCGTTTAGCAGGTCAAGGAGAAGATGGATTAAATGGTGGACCAGCAGGTGATTTATATATTGTCTTCTACGTAGAACCACATGAGTATTTCCAACGTCATGGCGACGATATTCATTTAGAAGTTCCTGTATCATTTTCACAAGTAGCACTCGGAGCGGAAATTGAAGTACCGACAGTCGATGGAAAAGTAGAACTAAAAATTCCAGCAGGTAGCCAAACTGGACGGAAGTTCCGTTTACGTGACCGTGGAGTAAAAAATGTGCACGGACGTGGACGAGGTCATCAATATGTAACGATTCGCGTCGTGACACCAAGTACGTTAACAGAACGTCAAAAGGAATTGTTGCGTGAGTTTGCAGAAATTCAAGGCGATGATTTAGACGAAGGTTCGAATTCGTTTTTTGATTGGATGAAACGGACATTCAAACGTTAAAAAGGAGGCTTCACATATGGAGTGGGCAGAAATAACGGTACACACGACGCACGCAGCACAAGAAGCAGTTGCAAACGCCTTTCGTGATCACGGTATCGAAGGTGTGCAAATTGTCGATTCAGCAGAGTTGACAAAAGAAAGAGAAAATCAATACGGTGAAATATACGATTTGAATGAAAAAGATTTCCCCTCTTGGGGCGTATATGTTCGAGCTTACACACCATTTGATGAAACGACAAATGATTTATTGTGTCAATTAGATGCACGTATTACATCATTCCCTGCTCTTGGGATTGATATTGGCGACTTCAAGATGACACTCAACACGGTAAAAGAAGAAGATTGGGCAACGAAATGGAAAGAACATTTTCATCCAACACGTGTGACCGATCGTTTCGTTATCGTTCCGATGTGGGAAACGTATGAAGCAGAGTCAAATGACTTGACGATTAAATTAGATCCCGGAATGGCGTTTGGAACGGGTACACATCCGACGACGCGTTTATCACTCCAAATGTTAGAAGACTTTGTAGAACAAGATGATGTCATCATCGATGTCGGGTGTGGATCAGGTGTTTTAGCTATTGCTGCAGCGAAGCTAGGAGTAGATCAAGTGTTAGCACTCGATTTAGACCCTGTGGCAGTTGATGCAGCAAAATATAATGTCGCTTTTAATGCAGTTTCAAGCACAGTCGATGTTAAAAAAGGAAACTTGCTCGATGGTGTGAATGTACGTCCGACCTTAATCGTTTCGAATATTTTAGCAGATATTATTTTATCGTTTGCAGACGACGCATATGCAGCATTACCAGAAGGTGGCTATTTCCTCACATCTGGTATTATTGAAAGTCAACGTGAGCAAGTGACCCTTTCATTAGAAGCTCTCGGGTTTTATATTCATGAAGTCCGTCAAATGGGCGACTGGATTGCAGTCGTAGCGGAAAAGAAGGCATTGCCATGCAACGTTATTTCGTAGAACAGTTACAAGATGACGTAGCGACTGTTTCATTAGAAGATGCACGTCACATTCGTCGCGTGATGCGTATGGAAACGGGAGATGAAGTGATCGCTGTGTATGAGGGAGTCTCTTATCGTGCAACAGTTCAATTACAAGAAGATAGTGTGTTTCTTCAATGTGGCGCAACTTTATCGAATGAGACAGAATTGCCTGTTAAGATAAGTATCGTATCGGGTTTGTCAAAAGGAAAAAAATTAGACTGGATTGCCCAAAAAGGAACAGAATTAGGCATGTTTTCTTTTTATCCCGTCGAAATGGAACGATCTGTCGTTCTGTGGAACGATAAAAAAAGAGAAAAAAATGAGGAACGTCTACAAAAAATTGCAAAAGAAGCAGCGGAACAAAGTCACCGTACCGTCGTGCCATCTGTTGAAGTGTTATCGCAATGGGCGGATTTAGAACGTATCGCTTGCACGTATACTCATCGCTTTTTTGCTTATGAAGTAGAAGCGAATGAGAAAAACCGTCAGACAATTGCAGACCATTTTCAAAACGTGTATCATGGAGACTCGGTACTCGTCGTTTTCGGTCCTGAAGGAGGGATTTCGGAAAAAGAAGTCGAATGGTTACGTACACGACAATTCATTCCGATTTCACTAGGACCTCGTATTTTACGGACAGAAACGGCACCATTGTACGTGCTAAGTGCGGCGAGTTACGAATTTGAAGGAAAGTAGGTGAACCTTATGTCTTCGGTCGCTTTTCATACATTAGGCTGTAAAGTAAACCATTACGAAACCGAGGCCATTTGGCAATTATTTAAAGATGCAGGTTACACACGAGTAGATTTTGAACAACCGAGTGACGTATATGTTATTAATACGTGTACCGTTACAAACTCTGGAGATCGAAAAAGTCGTCAGACGATTCGTCAGGCGATTCGTCGAAACCCAGAAGCGGTCGTTTGTGTAACAGGCTGTTACGCACAAACGTCATCTGCGGAAATTATGGAAATTCCAGGTGTCGATGTCGTAATTGGAACACAAGATCGATCGAAAATGATTGATTATATCGAAGAGTTCCGTGCATCACGTGAACCGATCAATGCTGTCGGTAATATTATGAAAAATCGTGTATATGAAGAACTCGACGTACCGTATTTTACAGATCGTACGCGAGCGTCTTTAAAAATCCAAGAAGGATGTAATAACTTCTGTACATTTTGTATTATTCCTTGGGCACGAGGTTTAATGCGCTCACGTCAACCAGAAGATGTTATCCAACAAGCAAAACAACTTGTAGAAGCTGGATATAAAGAAATTGTGTTAACAGGAATCCATACCGGAGGGTACGGATCAGACTTAAAGGATTACAACTTAGCGCGACTTCTACGTGAGCTCGAAGCAAACGTACCGGGATTGAAGCGTATTCGAATTAGTTCGATTGAAGCGAGTCAAATTACGGATGAAGTCATCGATGTTTTACGCGAATCAAAAGTCGTCGTTCGTCATTTACACGTACCGATTCAATCAGGTTCAAATACGGTATTAAAACGAATGAGACGTAAATATACGATGGAATTTTTCGCTGAGCGTTTAACTTTATTACGTGAAGCGTTACCGGATCTTGCGATTACGTCTGATGTCATCGTCGGATTTCCTGGTGAAACAGAAGAAGAATTTATGGAAACGTACAACTTCGTAAAAGAACATCGTTTTGCAGAATTACACGTCTTCCCTTATTCGATGCGTACCGGAACTCCAGCAGCGCGTATGACAGATCAAGTTCCGAAAAACATTAAAACAGAACGAGTGCATCGTTTGCTTGAATTGAATGATCAACTAGCAAGAGATTACGCGAAGCGTTATGAAGATGAAGTGTTGGAAGTCATTCCAGAAACACCGTTTGAAGATGACCCGACTTCTGGTCTCTATGAAGGATATACAGATAATTATTTAAAAGTAGTCTTCCCTGCAACAGAGGAGATGGTCGGACAAATCGTTCGAGTTAAAATTACAGAATCGGATTATCCGTATAGTAAAGGTCAATTTGTTCGTGTGATGGAAGAAGATAAGCAAAACGTTTAACGTTGTAAAAAGGAGATATTCAGATGATTGCACAATGGATCGACCATACATTATTAGCACCAGATGCGACAGCTTCTCAAGTTGAAACGTTATGTGAGGAGGCGAAGCAATATCAATTTTCATCGGTATGCATTTCGCCGATATGGGTGAAATTCGCAACGGAAAAGTTAAAAGATAGCCCGGTTTCTATTTGTACAGTTATCGGTTTCCCACATGGCGCCACAACAGCTGAAACGAAAGCATTTGAAGCAAAAGAAGCTGTTGGAAATGGAGCGGAAGAAGTGGATATGGTCATTCCTATCGGTTTGTTAAAAGACGGTCAGCTGAAAGAAGTTGAGCGCCATATTCGTGCGGTCGTTGAGGCTGTTATACCGAAAGCAATTGTAAAAGTCATCATTGAAACAGCGTTATTGACCGATGAAGAGAAAGTAATCGCTTGTCGTTTAGCAGAAAAAGCAGGTGCACATTACGTTAAAACATCTACTGGCTTTTCTACTGGAGGTGCGACGTTGCAAGATGTTCAATTGATGCGTTCGTCAGTTTCAGATAAAGTCGGTGTTAAAGCATCTGGTGGCGTCAAAACGTTAGCGCAGTTAAAAGCATATGTCGAAAATGGAGCGACTCGAATTGGTGCGAGTCGAGGTGTCGAAATTATAAAAGAAATGAAGGCAAACCGATAGAAACAAAAAATTCATATTGACCGCCTTTCAAAAGTAAGTTATACTTTCTTGGTACATGCACAGTCATGTTTCGAATGTGTTCAGAGGGAGGGACAAGAAATATGACAAAAACGAAAGTTCATAAAGATGAGTCATTAGAAGACGCACTTCGCCGCTTCCGTCGCAACGTTTCAAAAAGTGGAACGATTCGCGAAGCGAGAAAACGTGAATACTATGACAAACCGAGCGTTCGCCGTAAGAAAAAGTCTGAGGAAGCGCAACGTCGCAACCATAAACGCAGACGCTAATTAGAAAGATGCACTGTTTAAAGATAGATGTATCTCAAGTAATCGGAAGGCCTATTGAATAGGACTTCCGATTTTTTATTTTTTCAGGTCTAAACATTTAATTGTCAATAAAATAGAATGAAACGTGCGCAAAGAGAGACTTTTGTGTATGCTAAATGAGAGAAGCAGCATCTTAATTTCAAAATATGCAACTTTCTTTCGTGTTCTAACGTAAAGGAAGAAAAGGAGGATGAATATGGTTACGATGATGGAACAATTTACAAAACCTTTAGGTATTGCATCCCTTTTACTCGTTGCGAGTATCGGATTTGTTTTATTTCTCGTCATTCGTAATAAGTGGCCAGGATTTCTTATTATGTTAATGAGTATCGGTACATTATTTATTAGCCATGCGATGTTAGGACTTGTTAGTTTGACAGCAGGTACGTTGCTCGGTGCATCCATTTTCGCTTTCGTGTTTTCGGTTTTAGGTGGAAGTGTCACTTTGTTTACAATCGGGCTCATCGGTCTTGGTGCCAGTTTATTTTTAACGAGTTTATACCCAGTACAAGCAGTGCTCGCCATTAGTTTAGCAGTCGTTGTGGCGATGATAGGAGTGATTGTTGCAGTGAAAGTATTTGGACGTTCAATCGAGTGGTTACGAAAACTCGTGTTGACCGATGCAACAGATACAGAAAGTGGTTACGTGTCAAATAAGAGTCGTACAGATTTATTACAAAAAGAAGGACTCGCATTGACCTCGTTACGGCCGGCAGGTATTGCTCAGATCGGTGAAGAACGTTTAGATGTCGTATCTGATGGAAGTTATATTGAAAAAGGTGAACACGTACGTGTCGTACAAGTAGAAGGTGCACGGATCGTCGTCACAAAAATCGAAAAAGAATAGGAGTATGTCTTATGTTAGAAACTACAAGTGGTCTTATTTCGTTAGGTATTATAACATTTCTCGTTATTTTATTTTTAGCGATTTTCTTCACTTTTGTACCTGTAACATTGTGGATTTCGGCAATTGCAGCAGGAGTCCGTGTCAGTATTTTTACTTTAATTGGAATGCGTTTACGTCGAGTTATTCCAAGTCGCGTCGTCAATCCGTTAATTAAGGCGCATAAAGCAGGTTTAGATGTTCAAATTAATCAACTCGAAAGTCACTATTTAGCAGGTGGTAACGTTGATCGTGTCGTGAATGCACTGATCGCTGCACACCGAGCAGGCATTGAATTAACGTTTGAACGTGCAGCAGCTATTGATTTAGCAGGTCGTGACGTATTAGAAGCCGTTCAAATGTCGGTTAATCCACGTGTTATTGAAACACCATTTATTGCGGGTGTCGCAATGAACGGAATTGAAGTGAAAGCAAAAGCACGTATTACAGTTCGAGCGAATATCGATCGTCTCGTCGGGGGTGCTGGTGAAGAAACAATTGTCGCACGTGTCGGTGAAGGAATTGTTTCGACAATTGGTTCATCGGATACACACGCACGTGTATTAGAAAATCCAGATATGATCTCACAAACTGTACTCGTGAAAGGGTTAGATTCAGGGACAGCATTTGAAATATTATCAATCGATATCGCAGATGTTGATATTGGCAAAAATATTGGTGCTGAGCTTCAAACAGAACAAGCGATTGCCGATAAAAATATTGCACAAGCACAAGCAGAAGAACGTCGTGCTATGGCGGTTGCAGGCGAGCAAGAGATGAAAGCGAAAACACAAGAGATGCGTGCAAAAGTAGTAGAAGCGGAATCAGAAGTACCACTTGCGATGGCAGAAGCATTACGTAACGGAAATATCGGAATTATGGATTATGTGAACTACCAAAATATGCAAGCAGATACGCAAATGCGTGAATCGATTGGTAAAGTAGGTCTTGAACATACGGAAGAAGACTAAGCCGAAAAAGGAGCGAACGACATGGAATTACTACTCATTATGCTCGCAGTCGGTGTCTATTCTTGGTGGTCAGAAAACAAAAAAAAGCCGGAAGAAGATAAAGGAGCGCTCCCTCCTATCGTAAAACGTGAAGAAAAAAAAGGGGCTTGGCAAGAAGTTTTCCAAAAAAAGAAAGAAGATGTTGAAAAAGAATGGAAACGAATGCAAGATGAATCACGTGAGATTTTTGAAACAGTAAAAGAACAGCCACAAACGCTCTCGACAACGTCAGAAAAAGAAGTGCGTCCTACGACAACAGAAGTATTAGAACTCGCACGTCAAGAGCGAGAAGAAGTAGCAGCGCTAGATGAACAAATTACAGTATATGAAGATACGTGGACAAAACCTAAAAAAGAGTTAAAACAAGAAGATCTTCTTCCGAAAACAGAACAAGATTTAGTAAGAGGTGTCATCTTTAGCGAAATTATGTCACCTCCTAAATCGAAACGTCATCGAAGATAATTTTAATGTTCTAAAGTCATAATGGCTTTAGAACATTTTTTATATCTACGTAAAAAGAGAAATTCGACATTGAGGAACAAATAGAAGTCTTCTTCAAAAAGTGGTAAAGTAGAAAGTAGTTATTGAAAAACGAATGAATTGAAGGAGAATGAGATTGACAGAATATAAACGAAATTTTATAGTAGAACATCCGGACGAAGCAATTCTTCTTTTAGGCGTAGCAGAGCGCCACGTCACATTAATTGAAGAAGGGCTTGCTGTAGAACTATTTACACGCGGAGAGCAAATTATCGTCACGAGCGAAAAAGAAAAAGCAGTAGACGATACGATTGCTCTTTTCGAACAACTTATTCGCGTCATGCGAAAAGGAATTATGATTGATATGCGTGATATCGTCAGTGCAATTGAAATGACGAAGCAAGGTGAAGTAGACAACATTTCAATTTTATATAGTGAACCGATTGCACATACGACGAAAGGGAAGACCATTCGAGCGAAAACGATCGGTCAACGTCGGTATGTTCAAGCTGTAAAAAAACACGATCTCGTATTCGGAATAGGACCTGCTGGAACAGGAAAAACATATTTAGCTGTCGTTTTGGCAACACAAGCATTAAAAAATGGACACGTAAAGCGAATTATTTTAACTCGTCCTGCCGTAGAAGCAGGAGAGAGTCTCGGTTTTTTACCGGGAGATCTGAAAGAAAAAGTAGATCCGTATTTGCGGCCACTTTATGATGCGTTGCATGACGTTTTAGGGGCATCTCAAACGGAACGAATGATTGAAAGAGGTATTATCGAAATTGCTCCGCTTGCTTATATGAGAGGGCGTACGCTCGATGATGCATTTGTTATTTTAGACGAAGCTCAAAATACAACGCGAGCCCAAATGAAAATGTTTTTAACCCGTCTCGGATTTGGTTCAAAAATGATCATTACAGGTGATAAAACACAAATCGATTTACCTCATGGAGTCTTCTCGGGATTAAAAGAAGCAGAACAAACGTTACAAAATGTAAAAGAAATTGCTTTTTGTTATTTGGAAACAGGAGACGTTATTCGACACCCTCTCGTCGCGCGTATTATAGAAGCTTATGCGGATGAAGAAAAGCCGGAAAAACGGTAAAAGGAGGAGAAGTGAATGAACGTGTTGAAACGATTCATTCAATCTTTTTCATTTCGAAAGTTTGCTTTATGGACGATTACTCTTTTTACACTTCTTTTGTTCGTATTAACATTAAGTACAGTAAAAGAAGAGACGTACGAATTAAAAGAATTTGAAGTAGCACCGAAGACGATTCGTGCGACTAAGACCGTTGAAGATACTGTACGGACAGAACAAGAGCGAGATCGCGTTGCAGAAGAAGTTCCGCCTTCGTATCAATTTTCAGAAGATGTCGCTAAAAATCGTCAAGCGATTGCAACGAGTTTCTTTGAGTATGTGAAGCGAGTGAAAAAAGAAGAAAAAGATGTAGTAAGTGATGAAGCAGTAGCAAAAGTGAAAAAGAAAGTGACAGCGCTTCATCAAAAAGAAACGCCGTTATCAGATGAAGCCATTCGTACTTTATTAGAAGCAGATCGAGAGTCGATTGAACGAGCAGAACAATTTACACATGAATGGATCGGGGAACGTCTCAGTGAGCCAATACGTCAAGAACAAGTACAAATTGTGCAGCGGCAAGCAGAACGTGCAGTCAATGAAAGTGTTCTCGTTCATCCTACTTTAAAAGAACCTCTCCATCGCTTAATGGATGTTCTAATTGTAGAAAATGAAACATTAAATAAAGAATTAACAGAAAGTCGAATTGCAAAAGAACGAGAAGCAGTAGAACCTATTCGCATTTTGCAAGGTCAAGTAATTGTGCGAGAAGGTCAAGTCGTAGATAGTGAAATCTATCGACAATTGCAACTGTCAGGGCTTTTGACAGAAGAACACTCGTATAAACCGATGCTCGCCCTCATTTTATTTTATCTCTTGATTGGACTCGTCATTTATTTACAATTTGATCGATTAGAGTTGTCAACAGAGGAAAAGAAAAAAGCAATTGTCATCGTTTATACTGTTCTATTTATTATGACACTCGGAATGCGGTTGCTTGCGCTTATTGATGAAGAGTTTGATTTACAATTAGCATTTTTATTTCCAACTGCTTTAGCTCCATTACTTGTTTTATTGTTAACGAATGAACGACTCGCTCTTATGACGACTGTGATGACCGCAATGATAGCAGGAATCGTATTACAAGAAGGGTACGGCTCAACGATTCAAGTCGAAGTGACCATTTATATATTACTAGGTGGATTGTTTGCTATTTATTTCTTAGGTAATGAATCTCGGCGTGCTAGTATTTTACGGACGAGCGTAGGTGTAAGTGTTGTCAACGTTGCATTCATTACATTTTATTTGTTGTTGAGTCAATCATCTTATGATTCGTCAGAGCTTACATTTTATATCGTAGCTGCAATCGTATCGGGTCTCATTTCGGGAGCTTTAACGATTGGTTTACTACCATTTTTTGAGTCGATTTTCGGATTATTATCAGATATGAAGTTAATCGAATTATCGAATCCGAATCACCCGTTATTAAAAAAAGTATTAATTGAAACGCCAGGAACGTATCACCATAGCGTTATGGTAGCAAACTTATCAGAAGCGGCATGTGAGGCAATCGGTGCAAATGGATTATTAGCGCGTGTTGGAAGTTATTATCACGATATCGGAAAGACGGTTCGACCGAATTACTTTATCGAAAATCAACATCCTGGGCAAAACCCACACGATTTACTTAGCCCAAAAAGAAGTCGAGATATTATTATTGCGCACGTTACAGATGGTAGTAAAATGTTAGAAGCATACGGTATGCCGAAGGAGATTGTTGCGATTGCTCGTCAACATCACGGGACGAGTTTTTTGAAATATTTTTATTATGAAGCGAAAAAAGAGAATGAAGAAGTAACCGAAGACGATTTTCGTTATCCCGGACCGAAGCCGCAGACGAAAGAAGCGGCGGTCGTTTCGATTGCAGATAGTGTAGAAGCAGCGGTTCGTTCAATGCCAGAGCCGACACCTGAAAAAATTAATAAACTTGTCCATTCTATCATTCAAGATAAACTAAACGATGGTCAGTTTAATGAATGTGATATATCGGTTCGAGAATTAACGATTATTGAACGTACATTGTGTACAACATTAAACGGTATTTTTCATAATCGTATTGAATATCCGACAGAGGAGGAATTACAACAATGATGACGATCGATTGTTATGATGCGACTGAAACGATGACAAAAGAGCAACTGGCGCTCGTGCAACAAATTTTATCGTTCGCAGCAAAAGAAGAAAAATTAGATGGAACGTATGAAATTTCAATTACGTTCGTCGATGATAAAGAAATCCAACAAATCAATGCAACGTATCGAGATAAAAATGCGCCAACAGACGTTATTTCATTTGCATTAGAAGAAGAAGGTGAAGGAGAAATCGCTTTCGAACGACCTGAAGGGATGCCGGTAACACTTGGCGATATTATCGTCTCGGTTGATACATTACATCGCCAAGCAAAAGAATACAATCATTCCCTAGAACGTGAACTCGGTTTTCTCGTCGTACATGGCTTTTTACATTTACTCGGATATGACCATATGAACAAAGAAGATGAAATAAAAATGTTTGGTCGTCAACATGCGATTTTAGAAGCGTATGGATTGAGTCGAGAATGAAAAAGACGTTTCGTTCCTTTCGCCATGCAATCGACGGCATTCAATATGCATGGCAATCGGAACGTCATATGAAGTTTCATTCATTCGCAGCTGTACTTGTCATCCTTGTAGGTTGGCAAGTACAGTTAAGTACGATAGAATGGTTCATTGTGATTTTATTGATTGCAGGTATGCTCGCTTTTGAAATGTTGAATACCGCGATTGAACGAATAGTAGATCTCGTATCACCTGAATATCATGAACTTGCCAAACGAGCGAAAGATGTAGCGGCTGGAGCAGTGCTCATTTATGCGTTCAGTGCAGGAGTGATTGGGTTATATATTTTTATTCCGAAATGGTTTGGATAAGGGGCAATGAAATGAAACAGTTACGTCAACATGCGATAGAAGCACAAAAAAAGGCATATGCTCCTTACTCGAAATTTCAAGTAGGGGCAGCTATTCGAGGAAAAGATGGAAAAGTTTATACAGGCTGTAATATTGAAAATGCATCATTTTCATTGACAAACTGTGCAGAAAGAACAGCTATATTTACAGCGGTGGCAGCAGGGACGACAGCATTTGATTTACTCGTCGTAACCGGAGATACACCGGAACCAATTCAACCGTGTGGTGCTTGCCGTCAAGTGTTAGTAGAATTTTGCGAGGCAGAAATGCCCGTCATTTTAACGAATACGTTAGGAAAGATAGAGAAGACGACAGTTGGGAAATTATTACCTGGCGCGTTTTCGAAGGAGGATGTTTATGGAAAATAATCAATCATTTCGTTCAGGGTTTGTCTCAATTATCGGGCGACCGAACGTCGGAAAATCAACATTATTAAATCGTTTCGTCGGCCAAAAAATTGCGATTATGAGCGACAAAGCACAAACGACTCGAAATAAAGTACACGGTGTAGTAACGACAGATGATGCACAAATTGTGTTTATTGATACACCTGGTATTCATAAGCCGAAACATCGATTAGGCGATTTTATGGTGAAGCAAGCGAAAAGTACGTTACCCGATGTCGATGTTTTACTCTTTTTAGTCAACGCATCACAAAAAATCGGACCAGGAGATCGTTACATTATGGATCTTTTACGTACAGTCGATGCCCCGGTCTATCTCGTTGTCAATAAAATTGATCTCGTTCATCCAGATGAATTACCGGCAATCGTTGAAACGTACACGAATGAATTTGACTTTGCCGAAATTTATCCTATTTCAGCTTTACAAGGAAATAATGTCGAACGATTATTTGAAGATATTCAGCGACAGCTTCCAGAAGGTCCACAATATTACCCGAAAGACCAAGTAACCGATCACCCTGAACGATTTATCGTTGCTGAATTTATTCGAGAAAAAGTATTACATGAAACACGAGAAGAAATACCACACTCGATAGCAGTAGATATTGAAAAAATGGAACGTGATGAAAATGGAACAATTCACATTATGTCGGTTATCGTCGTAGAGCGAAAATCGCAAAAAGGTATCGTCATCGGTAAAGGTGGTTCACTTCTTAAAAAAGTAGGAACGAATGCGCGAAAAGATATTGAAAATTTACTCGGTTCAAAAGTATTTTTAGAAATCTGGGTTAAAGTGAAAGAAGATTGGCGAAATAAACCGTTCCATTTAAATGAGCTCGGTTTTCGTGAAGACGATTATTAATCAAAGAGGCGACCGATATGTTTCATAAATGGGAAGGAATCGTTTTAAAATCATTTCCTTATAGTGAAACACATAAAATTGTGACGATTTTTACGAAAGAAGTTGGTAAGTTTTCAGCGATGGCACGAGGTGCTTCAAAACCAGCGAGTAAACTAGCACCGATGACGCAGCCGTTTATTGAAGGTTTGTTTTTATTACGAACAGGACGCGGCATGCCGACGATTCATCAAGCAGAAATGATTGATTCATATCGTCATATTCGAAGTGATTTAACGACGATGGCGTATGCTAGTTATATTGTTGAACTAGTCGATAAACTGACAGAGGATTATGATGAACGAACATTGCTCGCTTATACATTACTTCGAGATGCGTTGTATGCGTTGAATGAAGGAATATCGCCAGGAGCAATTACACTATTTGTAGAGTGGCAAATGTTACCTGCTGCAGGCATCCGACCACAAATTGATTACTGTGTACAATGTCAAACGACAGAAGGCGCTTTTTCTTTTTCCTTTCAACAAACCGGATTTTTATGTGAGACGTGTCGCGAGATAGATCCATATGCGTATCCACTCCATCCGACCGTATTGCGATTAATTCGGACATTTAGTCGGGTGCCGATCCATGAGGTTGGCTCTTTACAACTGAAAGAAACGACCATTCAATTGTTGCAGCGACTTGTTCGAACGATTTATGATGAACAAGTCGGTGTATGGTTAAAGTCGAGAAAGTTTTTAGAACAACTCGAAACATTACCTCCGTTATGAAGTAGGGACGTACGACAAATATGATAGAACTAAAAAACCGTTTGAATAAGTTACGAGTTAAGACTCGTACTTTTCAAACGGTTTTTGAAATTTCATTTAAAATTGTAAGTGTTTTTCAATATAAGGTACAACTTCTTCAATTGGCATACGAACTTGCTCCATAGAGTCGCGGTGACGAACCGTTACTTGTCCGTCTTCTTTTGAATCAAAATCGTATGTGACACAGAATGGCGTACCGATTTCATCTTGTCGACGGTAACGTTTACCGATCGATTGTGACTCATCGTACTGTGTTGGGAAATGTTTTGCAAGTTGCATAAATACTTCTTCTGCTTCTTCTGATAACTTTTTCGATAAAGGAAGTACTGCTGCTTTCATCGGCGCAAGTGCGGGATGGAAACGTAGTACATTACGTTTCTCGCCATTTTCAAGTTCTTCTTCATCGTATGCATCACAAAGGAATGCAAGTGTTACACGGTCTGCTCCGAGTGAAGGTTCAATACAGTATGGAACGAACTTTTCACCAGTTTGTTGGTCATGGTAAGTGAAATCTTCACTTGAATGTTCCATATGGTTTTTAAGATCGAAGTCTGTACGATTTGCAATACCCCATAATTCACCCCAACCGAACGGGAATTTATATTCGATATCTACAGTTTCTTTAGAGTAGTGTGAAAGCTCATCATCTGTATGGTCACGTAAACGTGTCAGTTCAGGTGTCATTCCGAGATCTTTAAGGAATTTGACTGAGTAATCACGCCAATATTCATACCATTGTTTATCTTCGTCTGGACGACAGAAAAACTCGAGCTCCATTTGTTCGAATTCACGTGTACGGAATGTGAAGTTACCCGGAGTAATTTCGTTACGGAAACTTTTTCCGATTTGTGCAATACCAAACGGTAACTTTTTACGCATTGAACGTTGCACATTTTTAAAGTTTACGAAAATTCCTTGTGCCGTTTCAGGACGTAAATAAATATCGTTTGACGAATCATCTGTTACACCTTGACTCGTTTTGAACATTAAGTTGAATTGACGAATATCTGTGTAATCCATTGCACCACATGTCGGACAAACGATATCATGTTCTTCGATTAAAGCTTTCATTTGATCAAACGGAAGCCCATCAACGATCATTTCAATTCCTTTTGCATCGAGTGCATCTTCGATTAAATTATCTGCACGGTGACGTGATTTACATTTTTTGCAGTCGATCATCGGGTCGTTAAAGTTTTGTGTATGACCTGATGCTTGCCATACTTTTGGATTCATAAGAATCGCAGCGTCAAGTCCGACGTTATAAGGTGATTCTTGAATGAAACGTTTCCACCAAGCTTTTTTAATATTATTTTTAAGTTCGATACCGAGTGGTCCATAATCCCACGTGTTGGCAAGTCCACCATAAACTTCAGAACCTGGGAAAACGAACCCACGTTGTTTTGATAAGCTAACAATTTGTTCCATTGTGTAGTTAGGCATAAAAACCCCTCCAAGAGTAATGATAAAATATATCCTTTAAAAAAGGATAGAAAAAGCACTCATCCGTCGGACAAGTACCTTGCCCGAGGACGAGTGCTATACCCGCGGGTCCACCTCGATTGATTGCGTATGCAATCCACTTTAAGAAAAGAGCTCCTGGTTGCCGTTTCTAGTCGTTTGTAGGCTTGCACTCTCCCTACTCGCTTCATTTGACTATACTTATAGACCAATCATTGCCCGTATTACCTAAGAGTGTATCACGGTTTTAAAAAGTTCGCAACAAAATGATGAAAGTGAACTCACGTTTCGCATTTAGAAGTGATATATTATATACTATGGATTGAAGTTCAAGAAGAACGAATAGGCGGTGAAAGAAATGGAATTGAATAAGCGCCAGACGAAAATTTTAGAAATCGTCAAATATAACGGTCCGATTACAGGAGAACAAATTGCAGCGCGTTTAGACTTAGCGCGTGCAACGATTCGTCCGGATTTATCGATATTAACGATGGCTGGTTTTTTAGATGCTCGTCCACGTGTCGGGTATTTTTATTCAGGAAAACGTCCGATGCAATCGATGGCTGATGAAATGATCGGTATGAAAGTAGGCGACTTTCAGTCAATTCCTGTTGTCGTAACAGAAAGTATGTCCGTATACGATGCGATATGCCAAATGTTTTTAGAAGACGTAGGAACGTTGATCGTTGTCGACGATACGAAACATCAGTTAGCAGGAGTTCTTTCTCGAAAAGACTTACTTCGTGCAAGTTTAGGGCGAAAAGAAATCGAGAAAATACCAATACATGTCACGATGACGCGTATGCCAAATATTCAATATTGTACGAAAGAAGATACACTATTATATGCAGCAAAAACGATGATAGATAACCAAATTGACGCCTTGCCTGTTGTTGAAGAAACAGCAGATGGGTTTGATGTTGTCGGTCGGATGACAAAAACGAATATTACAGCTGCATTTGTTGCATTAGCAGAGGAGTATGATTTATAGAAAGAGGTGGCCTAATGAAAAGTATAAAGATGTTTGTCGTCTCAGATTCTGTCGGTGAGACAGCAGAGCTTGTAGCAAAAGCTGCAGCTAGTCAATTTCCGAATACGGTTTCAATCGCGATTAAACGCTTTTCAAATATTGAAGACGAAACCCAAATTAAAGAAATCGTTCAACTCGCTAAACGTGAAAAAGCAATCATTGTCTATACGCTTGTAAGAAGTGAGATTAAAGAAGTACTCGACGAGTGGGCATCTACTTTACAAGTCGAAGCGCTTGATTTAATGGGTCCACTTTTACAATTAATAGAACAGCGTGTCGGTGAACGACCAGTAGAAGAACCAGGTCTCGTTCGTCAGTTAGATGATGATTATTTTAAAAAAATAGAAGCGATAGAATTTGCCGTGAAATATGATGACGGCCGAGACCCTCGAGGTATTTTACAAGCAGACATCGTTTTACTCGGTATTTCACGAACGTCGAAAACGCCGTTATCGCAATATTTAGCACATCAACGTTTAAAAGTAGCGAACGTACCACTCGTTCCGGAAGTAGAACCACCAGAAGAGTTAAACGACATTGATCCTCGACGATGCTTTGGACTCGTTATTTCATCTCGTAAACTCAATCAAATCCGTAAAGAGCGTTTAAAATCGCTCGGGCTTCATGACAGTGCGAGTTATGCTCAAATTGATCGAATCGATGCTGAAATTGCACATTTTGAAAAAGTAACAGCTGCACTCGGTTGTGAAGTAATCGATGTAACGAATCGTGCGGTAGAAGAGACAGCAAGTATTATTATTGAACATTGGATTCGTCATTTTCGTTCGATGTAAAAGATATATTCATTCGTGTTTAGAGAAGTTCAGATGATTGAAAAAGAGATAAAAAAGCGGTATGATAGAAAGTCTAGAGAGAGAAAGATAATAAAACGTTTCAAATTTGTCACATCTATTTGTAAGAATAGAAAGATAAACAGAACCGTTATGTTACAATATAAAGTTGTGAAATAGGAGTGAAGCGAGCGTGGCGAAATTAAGTGAGCAATTTATAGAAGATGTTCGGAGTTCCACAGATATCGCGGACTTAATTAGTGAATACGTCGCTTTAACACCGAGAGGGAAAAGCTTATTTGGCTTGTGCCCTTTCCATAATGAAAGTTCACCTTCTTTCTCTGTTTCACCAGATAAGCAACTTTATCATTGTTTCGGTTGCGGTGCGAGTGGAAATGCGATTACATTTATTCGTGATTTAGAAAATCGAACTTTCGTAGAATCAGTGCTCGTATTAGCTGAACGTTTAGGTTTAGAGACGCCGCACATTGATCACAATGAACAATCTGTTGAACAGTCTATGTCACAGCATAAACAATTGTTTGAGCTGCATGAAGTAGCGGCTCAATTTTATCATCATTTGTTATTACATACCGTTGAAGGTGAAGAAGCACTCGCCTATTTAAAAGAAAGGGGCTTTACGGAGGAAACAATAGAAAAGTATCAAATCGGTTGGGCACCTTTTGAAAAAGATGCGCTCTATCATGTTTTCGAGCAACGACAATTTGATCGTGAACAAATGGTACAAAGTACACTGATTCAATATTTTGAAAAAGATGAGACATATCGAGATCGATTCCGGGGTCGCGTCATGTTTCCACTTTTTGATGACAGCGGAAAAGTAATTGCTTTTTCAGGTCGTTTATTAAAAAAAGATGAAAAATCGCCGAAATATATGAATAGTCCTCAATCCCCAATATTTGAAAAAAGTGAAGTGCTATACAATTTACACGTAGCGCGTCCTTCAATTCGTCAAGAACGAAAAGTAATCGTTTTTGAAGGATTTATGGATAGTATTGCCGCTCAACAAGTGTCGATTGAGCATACAGTTGCTGTCATGGGAACTTCTCTTTCGACGACACATCTGATGAAAATCAAACGAATGACATCTGATGTTTTATTTTGTTGTGATGGAGATGAAGCAGGATTTGAAGCGTCGTTTCGTTTTGCACAATTAGCGACGAAAGAAGGATTACATCCGCAAATTGCATTGTTACCTGATGGATATGATCCCGATGATTACATCCAGACATATGGTAAAACGCAATTTGAAGAAAAAGTTTTACAACCTGCGCATTCCTATATGTCATTCGTTATGATATATTACAAAAGACATAAAAATTTACACCAACCAGACGATGTAACGCAATATATTCATGAAGTATTAGCCGAGCTCGCTCATCGAACATCACCGATTGAGCGTGATTTCATTTTAAATGAGCTTCATAGTGAAACGAATGTAAGTATGGAAGCACTTGAGCAACAATTACTTCATGAAGAAAAGCGAAAAAAACGTTGGAAGAGAACGGTAGAAGAAACTGCGCCGCCTCCACTTATAACCCCGCATCAAAAAAGAGAAGGTGGAAAGAGTGAACGGGCAGAACTATTATTGTTAAGCCATTTTATTTACGATTACGACTTGTTTCGTCGTATGATGCAAAAGTACCCGAAGTTATTCGTTCAAGAGCCTTTTCAGCTGATTGCAATTGAGCTCGCTGCATTTACAGAAATGCACGACAAAGAAAATGTACAACGTTTTTTTGAACAGTTTGATGATCCGACATTAGGGGAAATTGTATCACAGGCCGCTCAAATTGATCGAGCAACAGACGATGTAGAACGTGAAGTTGAAGATTGTATATTATTTTTAGAACGCTATCGTATCGAACGAAAAATTCAAGAAAAAATGAACGAGGCTAAACAAGCCGAAAAAGACCGAGACATGAAACGAGCGATTCAACTCGCAGCAGAAATCGTTTCACTACGGCGGTCGTTATGTTTCGATCGATAAGGAGGAGCACAAGATGACGAATAAAAAATTAACGTTAACAGAAGCAAAAGCAAACTTAATGAAACAAGGTAAAAAAGACGGCGAATTAACATTTGATGAAATCGCTGAAGCGCTTGCGCCATTTGATATGGAAACAGAACAATTTGAAGACTTTTTAGATGAAGTAGAAGAAAAAGGAATTGAATTGGAACGAGATGATGAACCGAAAGATGATAAAAAAGAAAAAAAGCAAATTGATATGAAAAATTTAAGCGTACCGCGAAATGTCAAAATTGATGATCCGGTTCGTATGTATTTAAAAGAAATTGGTCGCGTAGACTTATTGACAGCAGATGAAGAAGTTGAGTTAGCGATTAAAATCTTAGATGGTATGGCAGCTGAAGAAAAATTAGCAGCTCTTCGAGAAGAACATAATGACCCAGAATATTATGATAAAGAATTAGACTTGATCATTATTAAAGGAGAAAACGCACGTAAACATTTAGCAGAAGCGAACTTACGTCTCGTTGTGAGTATTGCGAAACGTTATGTCGGACGTGGAATGCTTTTCCTCGATCTCATTCAAGAAGGAAATATGGGACTGATGAAAGCCGTCGAAAAGTTTGACCATACGAAAGGCTTCAAATTTAGTACGTATGCGACATGGTGGATTCGTCAAGCGATTACACGTGCGATTGCAGATCAAGCGCGTACGATTCGAATCCCTGTCCATATGGTAGAGACGATTAACAAATTAATTCGTGTGCAACGTCAACTACTTCAAGATCTCGGTCGTGAACCAACACCAGAAGAAATCGGAGAAGAAATGGATTTAACAGAAGAAAAAGTCCGCGGTATTTTAAAAATATCACAAGAACCGGTTTCTTTAGAAACGCCGATTGGTGAAGAAGACGATTCACACCTAGGAGATTTCATCGAAGATACCGATGCACAGTCACCTTCAGATCATGCAGCTTATGAATTGTTAAAAGAACAATTAGAAGATGTGTTAGATACGTTAACAGATCGCGAAGAAAATGTATTACGTTTACGATTTGGTTTAGATGATGGAAGAACGCGTACGTTAGAAGAAGTCGGAAAAGTATTCGGCGTAACGCGTGAACGAATTCGTCAAATTGAAGCGAAAGCGTTACGTAAATTACGTCATCCTTCACGTAGTAAACGATTAAAAGACTTTTTAGAATAGAAGGAGTGTCCTATATGAGTGACAAGCGCCGCGAAATTATAATCGCTGAAATTCATTACTGGAAAAAGTCAAAACTACTTCCAGCACATTACTGCGATTATTTGTTGACGCTTTATACAGGTGGAGTAGAGGAAGAAAAAGTAGAGAATATATCGGAAAAAGATTCATTGTACAATCGAACGAAAACGAAAGCCTGGAATCGAATTTTATTACTTGCGATTGTAGGGGTTATCATTACGTTAACGATGTTCTTTAGTACGAAACATCCAGGCATAACATTACTCGCGTCTACTCTCTTCACACTTCTTCTTTTCAGTTTAGCATGGCTAAAAAAGCCATCAAAAGCATATGATGCACGACCGGCTTATTACACGCTAGGTGCATTAATGTTATTGTTTACGACGCTTCATTTATGGGAAGCATTTTTCGGAGATACGATGGCGATACTCATTGCAATATTGATGACAAATTGTCTCGTTTGGCTCGTCATAGGACGTAGAAAACGATTAACTTATTTTACGATTTCAGGATTTGTCGGATTAATTTTCGTCGTATTATTCGTATTATTTCGTTTAGGAAATTAAACAAGAAAGAAAAGCGTAGCGGGATTTTACTGCTACGCTTTTTGTACAAGAGGAGAAACGATATGCAACTGTCAATGCGTTTACAGCGTGTAGTATCTTACGTACCGAAAGATGCAGTATTAGCTGATATCGGAAGTGATCACGCTTATTTACCACTATATTTATATCAAAAAGGTACTATTCAAAAAGCAATTGCAGGGGAAGTTGTGCGTGGGCCATACGAAGCTGCGAAAAGAAATGTAACGGCACATCGGGCAACAGATGCGATTACTGTACGACTAGCGAACGGTTTACAAGCAATTGTCGTGGAAGACCGTGTGACGACGGTGACGATTGCAGGTATGGGCGGACGTTTAATTACAACGATATTAGAAGAGGGAATGGATCAACTCCTAACGGTTGAGCGGCTCATACTTCAACCGAATATTCATAGTGAGCCTATTCGTCAATGGGCGATGGAAAATGGTTGGTACATCGTAGCAGAAGAAATATTAAAAGAAGATGGCCATATTTATGAGATTATCGTATTAGAGCGAGGCGAGGAAATGTATTCGCCATTGCAACTTCTCGTTGGTCCTTATTTATTACAACAAAAAAGTGAAGTGTTTTGTGAGAAATGGCAAGAAGAATGTGAAAGTTGGAAGCGTGTGTTACAATCACTTCAACAAGCGACACAAACAGAAGAAATTAGACGGAAACAAGAAATATTACATCGTCAAATTGAACAAGTAGAAAAGGTGATTAAATAATGAAAAAAGTGAACGGTTATGAAATTATTCAACTTTTTGAAGAGTGGGCGCCGAAAAAGTTCGCATATGAAGGAGATCCGATCGGTTTGCATATAGGTAACTTAAGTCGACCCGTTTCTAAAGTGCTTGTGACATTAGATGTTGACGAACGTGTTGTTGATGAAGCGATTGCAATAGGAGCGAATTTAATTATTGCACATCACCCCCCGCTCTTTCGTCCTGTAAAATCGATTGATACGACGACGTATCAAGGCCGCCTCATTGAAAAATGTATTCGTCACGATATCGCTGTTTATGCAGCACATACGAATTTAGATATTGCACCGGGTGGAGTTAACGACTTACTTGCTGAAAAGCTTCAGTTGAAAAATATTGAAATATTAGAAGAGACGTATAAAGAACCTTTATATAAACTTGTCGTTTTTGTACCAGAACAAGATGAAATTGCAATTCGTGAAGCATTAGCTGAAGCGGGTGCAGGAGAAATTGGTGATTATGATACATGTAGTTATACGATGGAAGGGATGGGGAGATTTCGTCCTAACGCTCAAGCGAACCCTCATATCGGTCTGACAGGTCAACTAGAAACCGTGGCAGAAAAACGGATCGAGGTCGTCGTCGGCGAACATTTAAAAAGCCGTGTTTTAAAAGCGTTATATCGTACACACCCTTATGAAGAACCTGCTTTTGATTTAATCCGTCTCGAGCAGTATGCACGCACAGAAGGCATTGGTCGCATCGGTTACTTAGAAACCCCGATGACGTTAAAAACATTCGGAGAGCACGTTAAACGAACGCTCGACGTTCCTGCACTTCGCTTCGTCGGCCCTGAAGATGCACTTGTTCATAAAGTAGCCGTGCTCGGCGGTGATGGTAATAAATATATATCGAAAGCGAAGTTTAAAGGGGCAGATGTATTCGTAACAGGGGATATGTATTACCATATTGCACAAGATGCAGAACGTATGGGATTGCATATTGTAGACCCAGGTCATCATGTCGAAAAAGTGATGATAGAAGGTGTCGTACAAAAAATGACAAAAGATGTTCAGACAAAAAAATGGAATGTTCGTTTTATTGAATCAGAAGTGAAGACAGAACCTTTTACATTTTTATAAATAGAAAAACACTTTTACGTTTCTTACATAGTAGACGTAAAAGTGTTTTTTGAATTAATCAATATCGTATGGTTCGATTCGTTCAACCGGTGTCGGATTTTTCACTTTAGGTAAAATACGGTGCAATTCGACTTTTGCTTCAGGGTGATGTGTTGAAGTATCGTTAGGGTCGAATGCTTCTAAAAATTGGATGACTTCACGAACGATAGGAGTAGGTGTAGAAGCACCTGCTGTAACAGCGACTGTCTCGATATCGCGTAGCCAATTTATATCCAACTCGGATACGTCTGAAATACGATAAGAAGGCGTAGAAGCGATTTCACGTGAGACTTGAGCAAGTCGATTGGAGTTATTGCTCTTAGGATCCCCTACGACGATTAATAAATCGGCTTCTTTTGCTTGTTCTGCTACTGCTTCTTGACGTACTTGTGTTGCCTTACAAATTTCTTCATGCACTTCAATATGAGGATGTTTTTCTCGTAAAGCATCCATAATATGTGCGACATCCCATTGACTCATCGTCGTTTGATTAGTGACGAGCAAACGATCACTTTCTACTTGTAAAGTGTCGACATCTCCAATCGTTTCTATCAAATGTACTTTGTCTGGGGCAACACCGATTGCGCCTTCTGGTTCAGGATGGTGTTTTTTTCCGATGTAAATGACTTCATAGCCTGCATCGGTTTTTTCTTTAATTAAGTCATGTGTGCTCGTGACATCCGGACACGTTGCATCGATTGCGACGAGTCCTTTTTGACGTGCCAGTTCACGAATTTCCGGCGATACACCGTGTGCTGTATAAATGACAGTTCCTTTATCGACTTTTTCTAAAATTTCAAGTCGGTTTTTTCCATCTAGTGTAATAATACCATCTTCTTCAAAAGCATCGGTAACGTGTTTATTGTGTACAATCATTCCTAAAATATAAATAGGGCGTGGCAATGTCGGGTCTAATGCCGCATTTCGTGCAATGACCATTGCATCGACGACACCATAACAATACCCACGCGGTGAGATTTTAATAACTTTCATTGTTGAATCTCTTCACTCCTCCCGTAATATACAGTACTCAGTATAGCGGAGAATGTCTATTCATTCAAAGGTATCAACTTGTTGCAAAATGAAACGATTTCCTTTACGATGAAAAGTCGTGATACAATGAGAAAAAGAACGATATTAAAAGGAGGGATTCGGATGGTCCAATTCAAAGACTATTCTTTACAACCATTTTTAAAAGAGGCAATTCAACGTATCGGATTTACACAGCCGACACCAATTCAAGAGGAGATAATTCCGCTCATCCTACAGAAAAAAAGTGCAATCGGGCAAGCACATACAGGGACAGGAAAGTCTCATAGTTTCTTAATTCCAATCGCAGAACGTATCCAGACGGACGTACAGTCTGTACAAGCGATTGTGACGGCTCCGACACGGGAGTTGGCAGAACAATTACATCAAGCGTTCCGACAGTTAACAGAAGGAACAGCTATCCGCTCTATGTTATTGATCGGTGGAACGGATAAGCAACGCTCCATTGAAAAATTAGAACGTCAACCACACGTTATTATCGGTACACCTGGACGAATTCGAGATCTCGTAAAAGAACAAGCTTTACTCGTCAATACAGCACAAATTTTAGTAATTGATGAAGCGGACTTAGCGTTTGATATGGGATTCATTGAAGATATTGACTATTTCGCATCACGCATGCCAAAAGGGTTAGAGATGTATGTCTTCTCAGCGACGATTCCAGATAGTTTACGTCCGTTTTTAACAAAATATATGGAAAAGCCAGAACATATACAACTTGGCTCTAAACGTCCTTTAACAGACGGTATGCGTTATTCGCTCGTACCCGTTCGAAGTGCTGAAAAATATGCACGTTTACGTGAGGTAATGGAAGGTATCAATCCGTACTTAGCCATTATTTTTGTCAATACACGTGAAACAGCAGAACAATTAGCGACTGCATTAGCGAAAGACGGTATTCCCGTAGGACAAATTCACGGAGATTTAACACCGCGTGAGCGCCGTCGTATGATGCGACGAATTCGAGATTTAGAATATCAATATATCGTAGCGACCGATTTAGCATCACGTGGTATCGATATTCCAGGTGTTAGTCACGTCATTAACTACGAGTTACCACAAGATTTACAATTTTTCATTCACCGTGTAGGGCGTACAGCTCGTGCGGGATTAGACGGTCAAGCGATTACGTTGTATCGTCCAGCAGATGAAAAAGATATCGATCAAATCGAAGCGAAAGGTGTTCCATTTATTCATGAAGATATTCAAAAGGGTGAATGGGTCACATTACGTCCACGTCAAAGTCGAGAACGTCGTAAAAAACCGGCAGGACGTAAAGGTAAACAAATGAACGAAAGGAAGCGAAATCGAAGAAAATGACACATTTACTTTTAGGCTCACACGTTTCAATGAGTGGTAAAAAGATGCTACTCGGCTCAAGTGAAGAAGCGGCGAGTTATAATGCACGTAC